>CBFCZU010000037.1:0-23862 GCA_965602635.1 uncultured Planctomycetales bacterium
GAGGTATGTGGTGAAGTTCACCCGCTTGCCCTGGGGGATGTGCAGGCCGCTCTTGGCGGCCTTGGCGCCTGCGGCCCCCGCGCGGCGAACTGTGGGGGGGGCCGGAACGGGCCCGACGGCGGGCAGGGCCTCTAGCCTGTTTATCCGAGCCTGCCCGCCGGCGGGCAGGGCAAAGGCCACCATCACACCAACGCCGCACATCCAACCTGCTATTGTTCTGGCAGACATTACCATCTTCCTCTTTTGACACCGCGCGAAGCTCAGCCGCCCATACGCAGTCCCCGAAGCTTCCTGCACTATACCCACATACACTCGGACGCGCAAGTGTGCGTTCGGTTCCGGATTCTGGAAATTTGCCGGCCGGGGTGATCCGCTGGCTTAGCGGCGCCGGCGAAGGAGGGCCGCGCCACCCGCGGCGAGGAGGACAAGCCCGGCCGGTTCGGGCAGGGGCATGCCGGGCGGATAGCCGTAGTTGTTGGACCAGATGATGTAATCCAGCCCGTCGGCGACGGCGTCGTCGTTGAGATCGCCGTCCGACCAGGCCAGGCCGGTCATCAGATAGTGATTCGCCCAGGCGGTGTAGTCCAGCCCGTCCACCAGTCCGTCGAAGTTGACGTCGCCGGGGTGGGGCGGATCGGGGATGAGGTAGTAGAAGGCCGTCGAGCCGAACAGGGCGTCCGCGTGCGTCGGGTCGGAGAAATGCTCCACGCGGACCTCGATACCGTCGGTGAACGGCACGGCGTCGCCGATTAGCCAGCGGTACTGGTCGGTGCGGAGGAAGTCGTCGCCGAAGTCCTGATCGTCCATGTGCAGCAGGCCGTGGTAGGGGCCGATGCCGCTCTCGGGGTAGGGCACGTCGCCGTCGGCGGTCTGCGCGATCACGTGGTTGTAGTAGTAGCCGCCGTTGTAGGCGTCCTCCAGCCCGGTGCCGTAGAGATAGCGGCTGCCGTCGATGATGATGATGTCGTCGCCTTCGAGGATGCTCCGGCTGGTCTCCGCCCGCTGGACGTAGAGCAGGTTGCCGACGTAATGCCCCTGCCCGGCGGTCTGCAGGAGCAGGTGGAAGGGCTCTTCGCCGGAGAGGGTCTGCTCGTTGAAGGCGGCGTGGAGGTAGCCGTCGTCGGCGCCGACCCCACCGGCGGTGTACTCGACGGCGGCCGAGTCTATCGAGACGGGCGAGCCGGTGTCGTTGTACAGCTCGACGGCGACGGACCGGCGGAAGGGCATGGGCAGGTAGCAGTAGAACCCCTCCCCTCCGTCCGTTCCCATCGGCACGGAGTTGTATGCGACGCGCTCGTGGCCTGCGCCGAAGAAGTGCGAGACGGGCACGTCGATGGCGTGGCCGGCGAGGCCGTCGTAGCTGACTCGCAGCCTCAGGCCATCGAGTTCGGAGTCGGCGGCGCCGTCCATTCTCAGGCTCAGGCGGCGGATTCGCCCGCTGCCGGCGATGCCGGCCAGCGTCAGCGAGCCGCCGGCGGGGATGCTCTGGGCCGATTGCCCGACGACCACCGCGCCCGGATCGGCCCCGGCCGGGTTCGCCCCGGCGCTATCGATGATGCTCACCGCCGCCGCGCGGGCCGACTGCTGGGCCGGCGTCATTGTGCCCGTGAACGACGCCACGCTGTCGCCGCTGTCGAAGCGGTAGTAGTTGTACTGGTAGTAGTGGTGCGTCCTGGCCCAGCTCCCGCCGCTGTAGTTGCACGATTCGATCTTGAGCGACTGCTGGAAGCAGATCGGCTCGTAGCTCACCTGCCCGCCGACCAGCGTCCCGACCAACGGGCCGCTGAACAGGTCGGTGGTGGGGTTGGGCGGCTGGCCGTAGGCCCCGCCCAGCAGCGTGTCGCTGTCGGTGTCGATCTGCGGCGCGGCGGCGCCGTCTATGGTGATCTTCACGGGGAAGGGCACCTCGGCGGCGGCGTGCGGCATCCAGAAGCGGGTGACAACTCCCGGCCCGAGGAGGACGGTCTGCCCCAGCCCGTCCACGGGCGTGAGGATCGTATCGACGTCGTCGGTCCGCAGGCCGGTGGGGTACTCGTAGTGGTTGTAGTCGTCGTTGCCACCGGCGCGGTCGTAGCTGCTTATCAGCCCGGCCACCACTCCCGTCCTGGCGGAGGGCAGGTAGTTCCAGTCAGCAAGGGCCTCGTAGCCGGTCCTCTCGGCCGCTGCCGCTGCCGCGGACACGGCCAGAAGGGCAAGGGCTATGCGGGCTGCCACGCGCATGACGCCGACCTCACATTGTGCGGGGCGGGCCGCTTGCCGGCCACGCCGACCGATGAGGGACCTCCTGTCGTCCGGATAACTATTCTACCACGGAATCGCGGTTTGGATTGGGCGGGTCGGGCGTGCGGCGTTACTTCTTCCCCTCGGCCCAGCGGGTCGCCTCGGCGAGGAAGCTCTCGGCCTGTTCGATGGAGTACTGGCCGCCGACGCACATCCAGATTCCCTCGGGGCGGAGCTGCGCCATGACCGCGCGGGCGTCGTCCAGGTCGCCGGCCTGGACTTCGACGCACTTCCCGGCCTGCTGCACGTGGCGGTAAACGTCGATCCAATCGCCGGCCTTGCCGGCGCCCGCGCCGTAGGTCCATTGGATCGCGTCCAGCTCGGGTATGGCCAGCAGGGCGTCGAGGTGCTTCAGCGCCCCGGGGCCGTCGAGGTGAAAGATGCTGCGATGCAGGCGGCGGGTCTCCCACTCAATGGACGGCAGGATCGTCTCGGCGAACATGGCCGGCGAGATCATGCAGATGAAGTCGCAGCTCACGTAGTACATCGACCGGCGGGCGAGCGACGCGCCCCACGTGGCGCAAGGCTGGCCGGCCGCGGCGATCCGCCCGTATAGGTCGTCGAAGAACACGCCGAAGTGCTCCCTGACGTGCTCGCAGGCCGCCTTGACGCCTTCGATGTCCTCGGCGTAGTCCAGTGCCAGAGCCTCCGGGTCGCGCAGGGCCGCCAGCAGGTCGCCGTTGGTGTGCAGATCGGTCACGGCCGTGATCCACTTGCCCGCGCCGCGCTCCAGCGACAGCTCCGTCATCCGCCGGACCACCTGCCAGTAGGGCGTCTCCAGGTCGGGCTCAAGGGCGGTCACCTCGCGGATGCTCGCCGCGCACGGGACCGACCAGCTCGTCCCCTCGGAGAACTCCAGCTCGCAGCCGTAGGCGGTGGCGCAGATCTCCGGCCCGAGGTTGGGCATGAACCTTGGGAAGCTCTCGGCGAGGAAGACGCCCGCCTCGATGTTGGCCTCGGCCAGCTCGACGGCGTATTCGACGTCCAGATACCGCTGCCGGGCGGACGCGTGACGGGCGGGAACCTTCCGCGCCGCTCGATTCGAGCGCGCGGAGATGGTGACGGGCGAGCGGTCGATGATCTGGCGGTCCCACCACGCCTCCACGCGGTCCATGCACTGCTCGTAGTCAGGCTTCGTGCTCAGTTCCATGGCTTTTACATCGGGGCCCGGGCCGCGGCCTAGCCCGCGAAGACCTCCGCCGCCTTGCCGGGGCGGGTGGTGAAGAACTCCCCCCGCGGCGAGTCGTCGGGGAAGCGCTCGGCGTAGCGGCGCTGCCACGCCTCGGCGAACTCGCCGGCGCGATCCTCCTCGACCATCGCCCAGACGCTCCCGCCGAACCCGGCGCCGAAGTAGCTCGCCGCGATCGCCCCCAGCTCGCGGGCCGAGGACTGGAGGAAGTTGGTCTGCTCGACCTGGTTTTGCAGGCCCCGCGCCGCGGCGGCGTGTGAGGCGTCAACCAGCGTCCCGATCCGCTCGGTCGCCCCGGCGGCCAGGGCGTCTCCCACGGCCGGGATGATCTCCTGGTCCTCGCGGAAGAACTGCTCGAACCGCCCGGGCAGGTCGAGGTCGGCGTCCGCCGGCTCGGCGCCGCTGCGGATGGCCTCCAGCGCCTGCATCATGCCGTCGGGGCCGACCCGCTCGATCACCTCGCGCAGGTGGCGGCAGCTGGCGCCAGTGGCGCGGTTGAAGGCGCGGGCCGCCTTGGCCGCCCGGATGGACGCGCGGTTGTACTTCTCCATCGCCGCGGCGGTCTTGACGGCGTGGACGCCCGAGGACGCAATCACCAGCTCCACCTCCGGCGGGAAGGGGATGTCGCGCTCGAACACGGACGGGGCGAAGGAGAACTGCGAGAGCTTGCCCTCCTTGCAGCAGAGCATCGAGGTGTGGTCCTCGCTGCCGCCGAAGGTGCCCACGCCCGCCTCGCCCTCGAGCGAGCCGAACGACTGGCCATTCTCCACGCAGCCGAGGTATTCGGCCAGCCGCAGCGGCGAGTCGATCTCCCGCCCGTAGGCTGGCGAGCAGTCGAGCTTGTTGGTCGCCGAGAGGGTCAGGAACGTCGCCACCATCAGCGCGCTCGATGAGCTCATGCCGGCCGCGATGGGCAGGTCGGAGACGAAGGCGATGTCCGCCCCGGTCAGGTCCACCTTGCCCGAGAAGTTCATGGCCAGGCGGCGGGCGACCGTGGCCACGTAGTTGACCCAGTGGCCCGGCTCGTGTGGCGGCGTCTGTCCGAAGGCGAACTGCTGGACGTCCTCGCCCCCGGCCGCGGTGCGCACACGCAGCAGCTTGTCGGTCCGCGGCACCGCGGTCATGCGGAAGCCGCGCCCCACAGCCATCAGCAGGCTCCGCCCGCCGGCGTAGTCGGTGTGTTTGCCGAGGAACTCGACCCTGCCGGGCACGTACACGCCGACGGCGCCGGACTGGGGGGCGTGGCTGAACCCGGCCGCCAGCGCGTCGGCGGCCTGGCGGAACAGGGGGTCAGAATGGGAAAGGAATTCGCCCAGGCTCGCCATCAGCCGATCTCCAGGTGATCGGGCCCGCTGAAGCGGACCTTGTGGCCGGACAGAAGCTTCCGCACCGAGGCGATGTCGGTCCTGGCGGTTAGGTCGAGGACGCCCTCGGCCGACGGGACGGCGGTGTAGGTGAGTCCGAGCTTCTCGATGCTGTACTGCACGGCCGTCGGCAGCTCGTACTCGTTGCGCTGCGGGTGCGGGTCGATCGAATCGCAGGCGGTGAAGATTTCCGGCGTCAGCAGGAAGCAGTTCATCGACAGGTACAGCTTCCCGCCCACGGCGTAGGCGTCCGGGTCGTCGGGCTTTTCCACGATGCGCTTCACGTGACCGGAGGCGTCTATGTCCATCACCGCGAACCGGCGGATCCGCTCGGCGGGGATGTTGCTGCCGGCGATGAGCGATTCGCGCTCGAAGGCGACGGTCGCGGGGGCGGGCGCCGCCATCAGGTCGCCGACCGTGCGGGGCATGTAGAAGTTATCGGAGTTGAAGACCATGAAGGGCCTGTCTCCGGCCCAGTCGCGCCCGCAGGCCACGGCGTGGGCGGTGCCCAGGGGCTCGCCCTGGACGGCGAAGTCCAGGGCCGCGTCGGCGAGCTGCTCGGAGACGGCCTCGTAGTACTTGCGAATGGCCGAGGCGCCCGCCGGGACGATCAGGCAGAAATCCCGGCACCCGGCGTCCAGCAGGGCCTGGAGCGTGTGGTCCAGGAAAGGCCGGCCTATGGGTATCAGCCCCTTGGCGCCCTGGTCGGCGATCTTTGCGGTCGATTCGTCCAGAGTCAGGCCCTCAACCTGCTTCTGCATGCGGGTGCCCAGCCCGCCGGCGAGGATCATGGCCCGGTCGGTGGTACTTGTCTTGTTCATGGCGTGCAGAATGTAGCGGCGGCGCGGGTCATTTTCCAGGGCCTATTTGTGCTCTCGCGGACGGGGCCGTGCCGCTACATTGTGGGCATGAGGCGGCTTCGAGTTTGCCAACTGATCACCGAGCTCCGCCCGGCGGGGGCCGAGCGGTGCGTTTACGAGCTGGCCCGGCGCCTCGACCGGCGCCGCTTCGCGGTTCACGTGGCGGCGCTGCGCGGCGGGGCGGTGGCCGACTGGCTCGCCGCCGCCGGCGTGGGAGTGACCGTGCTGGGCGTCCGCGGCAAGCTCGACGCCGCCAGGCTGCCGACACTTGTCCGGATCCTCAGGGACCAGAGAGTCGATCTCCTCCACACGCACCTGTTCCACGCCGACCTGGTGGGGCGCCTCGCCGCCCGGGCGGCGGGGGTTGGGCCCCTGGTCCACACCGTTCACGTGGCCGAGTCCCGCTGGCGGCCGTGGCAGTACGCCTGGGCGCGGATCGCCCGCCGCTGGTGCGACCGCATCGTCTGCGTGTCGGAGGCGGTGCTGGCCCACCACGCCCGAAAGACTCACCTGCCGGGGTCGTGCTATCAGCTCATCCGCAACGGCATCGACCCGACCGCCTACGCCCGCGACGAGCAGCGGCGGCGCGAGCTTCGCGGCGAATGGGGCGCCGAGGCCGGGCATGTCGTGCTCGCCTTCGTGGGCCGGCTCGACTATCAGAAGAACGTCGGCATGTTCCTCCAGGCCGCCCGGCTGGCCCGTCAGGCCGCCGGCGACATACGAGCCGTGATCGCCGGCGACGGACCCCAGCGCCCCGTCGTCGAGCAGTTCCTGCGCGATGCCGACAACGCGCGCTGGGTCCGATGGCTGGGTCACAGCGAGGATGTGCGGGGTCTGCTGAGCGCCGCCGACATCTTCGTCCAGTCGAGCCGCTGGGAAGGGCTGCCCCTGGCGCCGGCCGAGGCGATGGCGGCGGGGCTGCCCGTGATCGGCACCAGAGTCACCGGGTCGACGGAGCTGGTTGTCGAGGGCGCGACCGGCCTGCTCGTCGATTCCGAGGACGTGGCGGCACTGGCTGACGCGATTGCGAAGTTGGCTGACGACGCGCAGCGGCGCGACCGGCTCGGCTCGGCTGGGAAGCGACGGATCATCGAGCACTTCTCGATTGATGCCAACGTCGCCGCGCACGAATCCCTGTACGGCGCCGTCGCGGGGTTGAATTCCGCCCAGGCGAAAAACGGAAAATGAAAAAAATCGCACCCAACATCTTGGGGGCCAGCGGGGCCAGAAAGCCAACCAATAGGTAATAGTTGGGTTTCGTTAGGTTTCGGGGAGATCAGCACTTTCGGATTTTTCTCTTGAACGATCCCTGTCAGCGGCGTATTTTCCCTATCGATCCCCTCTGGTGGAGAAAGGGACCACGGAATGGCGCTGTTCGTGGGTGAGTTCGACGTTCTGATCGACAGCAAGCACCGGCTCGCCATTCCCGCAGCGCTGCGTGAGCAGATCGCCCCGGCCGAGGACGGCAAGAACTTGTACCTGGTCCTCGGGCCGGACCATCACCTCTGGCTTTATCCGGACCTCTACTACGCCCGGATCCTCAGCGCGTCTCAGACGAGCCCGTTGCCGACACGGCGGGCCCGGCGGCTCGACCTGATGTTCGCCCTGGCGCGGAAGCTCAAGCCCGACGCCCAAGGCCGGGTTGTCCTGCCGGAGAAGTCGATGCAGCGTGCGACGATCGCCGACCGGGTGACGCTGGTTGGCAAGGGTGACCACGTGGAGATTTGGCCCACCGGAGAGTGGGAAAGCTTCGTGGAGGATGGCCTGCCCAGGTACGGCGAGGACATCCTCGACGCCGGGGACGCGCTAGCCTCGGCGTCTGAGAGCGACAAGTGAATACAGGAAGCGCCGGCGCATCAGGGACGGCATAGAGCGCGCCGGCGATTTTTAGACCGTAAGGCCGATCCCGGTTGGAAAGGATTCCAGCATGCTCGTTTCCTGGCGACGTGCAAGCGGAGGTGGCGACAGACAAGGATGTCTTCGCGCCGCTCTTGCTGAACTGCAGCACAAGGACGCTAGGTCAAAGGATTGTGACGACGAGCTCCGGCAGCGCCTGCTGGCACTCGGACAGCGCCTTGAGCGGGTTCAGACGCTGGGAAACGAGTATGCCCGGGTGGGCTTTTCGGAACATGTAGAGGCCCTGTTCGCCGAGCGTGCTCCACAGGTCTAAGGCCGGCATCATGGACGATGCCGGCCACGTTCCTGTTTTGCTTGAGGAGGTGCTTGAGCTTCTGGCCCCCTCGGGCAGGGCTGTCCTCGTCGACTGCACGATCGGGCTGGGTGGCCACGCCGAGGCGCTGCTCTCAGCGGCCGGGGACGACGCCAGGCTGATCGGCATCGATCTGGACCAGTCCAACCTTTTGAAAACCAAAGAGCGTTTGGCGCGATTCGGTGCGCGGGTGAGGCTTTTCGAGGCCAATTTCGCCGAGCTGGACGTGGTGCTGGGCGAGGCGGGAGCGGACTCGGCCGACGCCGTTCTGGCCGACCTGGGCGTGGCGACAAGCCAACTGGCCGATCCGGACCGTGGCTTCAGCTTCCAGGCCGACGGGCCGCTGGACATGCGGATGCAGCGGTCAGGCCCAACGGCCGCCGAGCTGGTCAACAGGCTCGACGAGTCGGAGCTGGCGGAGCTGATCTGGCGGTACGGCGAGGACCGCCACAGCCGGCGGATCGCCAGGGCGATTGCCCAGGCCCGCCGCGACGCGCCCGTCCAGCGGACGGGCCAACTGGCCGAGATCGTCACCCGGGCGGTGCCGAAGCGACCAGGGCGCCGCGGCATACACCCGGCCACCAGGACCTTTCAGGCGCTACGGGTCGAGGTCAACCGTGAGCTGGAGAACCTGGACGCCCTGCTCGAGAAGCTCCCTGGGCTGCTCAGCGCCGGCGGGCGTGCGGCGGTGATCAGCTTCCACTCGCTGGAAGACCGGGCGGTGAAGCGGGCCTTCTCGGCCGCCGCCAGGGAAGGCACGCACCGGCTGCTCACACGCAAGCCGTTGACGCCGGGCGCCGACGAGCTGGCAAGGAACCCGCCAAGCCGGTCAGCCAAGCTTCGCGGGATCGAAAGGATTCGATAGGGCCAGAGACGCCGGCCAGCCTGCCGGCCGCAGAACGGACAACTGGGACGGAGCCCGTTGCCATGAAGCGTGAGACGCGAATCGCACTGCTGGTAGGTTTGACCTTCATCGCGTTGTTCGGCCTGGTGCTGGGCCGGCGGAGTATGGACGTCGCGGCGGCATCCCGGGGCGAGGGGATGGCGCGGATGTCCGATGCATTGCTCCGCCCCGGCCCGGAAATACCCGCGGCGGCGGTGAACGACCGCAACGATCGACCGGTGCTCAGGCCCCCGAGCCGCCCAGGGCGCCCGCCCGCCACGCCGCAGACCGCTCCCCCGGCGCGGCCCGAGGCCCCGCGCCGTGCCGAGCCGCCGCCGCCCGCCGTTGCCGCCGCGGACCCACCGCCCGAGGCGCGAAGCGTCGCCCCTCCTGCACGACGCCAGGTCCCCCGGCAGCCCAAGCCCAGAATCTACACCGTCCAGGCAGGCGACAACCTCACCAAGATCGCCCGGAAGGTCTATGGCCGGGGGCGGGAGCGGGAGTACCGGCGGATCTTCCAGGCCAACCGCGGCAAGCTGCCGAACGCCTCGACCGTCTCACCCGGACAGCGGCTTGTCATTCCGCCGCTGGCGCCGCGGCAGCCGGCGAGCCCCCTGGCGGCGGCGCCCCAGCCCGCCCGGCGCCGCTACACCGAGATGACGCTGGAGGCGATGAGCAGTCAGTTCCGCCGCGGGCGGCAATACGTCGTCCGCTCCGGCGATTCCCTCACCGACATTGCCCGCCGGGAGCTGGGCAGCACCAGCCGCCTCGTCGTCCGAAGGCTTTACGAAGCGAACCGCGACCGGATCACCGATCCCAACCGCCTGCCGGTCGGGATGCCGCTGCGAATCCCCGGCTAATGGACCCGACGATACGAAAATGATGCGTCTGGCGTGGATTATCGTGGCACTGACGGCACTGGCCTCGGCCGTCGTGCACTTCCGCTCACGCCAGGAGGCCACGCGGGCCCAGATCCACCGACTGATGGGCGAACAGCTCAAGATCCGCCAGAAGCTCCCCGACCAGCAGTTGCACCTGGGCGAGCTGACAGCCCCGGAGCCGTCGCTGTGGCGGGCCGAAAAGTGGCCTCTTCAGATCGTCGGCCCTGACGGATCGGTCCCGGACGGGGCGACGGTCGTCCAGCGGCACCAGTGATCCGACCGGCTCGCCGGCACTTCGCGGCACGACGTGGCCGCGCAGGCAGCAAGGAAATGGAACACCCTCAGCAGAAAGCCTGGCCCTTCTACCTGCTCTTCGGCATCCTCGCCGTCGCCCTTCTGGCCCTGGGCGGGCGCGTGGTGCATTTCCAGAGCGCCTACGGCAGCCGGTTGTCGGAAGTGGCCGAGAGGCAGCAGCGGATGGTGATTGTCCTGCCGGGTCGGCCGGGGAATATCTTCGGCCGCAGCCGCCGCGGATACGTCCTGCTCGCCGGCTCGCGCCCGGCCCCGAGCTGCTACGCCGATCCCAAGCTGCTGGGTGAGAGGAACTTTGCCCGGGCAGCCGAGAAGGTCGCCGCCATCGTCGGCGCCTCGCCCCGGGAGCTGCGCGGCAAACTGCTGGAGCGCCGGGATAGGGGGTTCGTCTATCTCGCCCGCGACCTGGGCCCCTGGGAGACCGAGGCGATCCGCAAGCTCGACATGCCGGCCGTGCGCATCACGCACGAGTGGCGGCGACGGTACCCGCAGGGCTCCCGGGCGGCACACGTGCTGGGCTTCCGCCGGATCGACGGCGTCGCCGGCGAGGGGACCGAGCTCAAGGCCGACGCCTGGCTCGCCGCCACCGACGGGCGGAAGGTCGTCCGTGTGGACGCCCGGAGGCGAGGCAGCTACGCCCAGATCAAGGAGTTCCACCCGCCCCGGAACGGCAAGCACGTCGTGCTGACCATCGACGTGATGATCCAGGGCTTCCTGGAGGAGGCCCTGGCCGAGACGGTCGCCCAGCACGACGCCGTCGCAGGGATGGGCGTGGTGATGGACCCCCGCAGCGGCAAGATCCTGGCGATGGCCTCGGTGCCGACCTTCGACCCCAACCGTTACCAGACCTCGTCGCCCGACCAGCGCCGCAACCGCGCCATCACCGACCCCTACGAGCCCGGCAGCGTGTTCAAGCCGATCGTCGCCATCGGCGCAGTCCAGTTGGGCAGGGCGACGCTGGCGACGGAGTTCTTCTGCCACGACGGCCTGTACCACGCGCACCGCGGCGGGACCATCCGCGAGTTCTCCCGCGGGTTCGGCACGATCACCATGGCCGAGGGCATCATCCGTTCGAGCAACATCTACATGGCCAAGCTGGGCGAGGTGCTGGGCAACGAGCTTCTGCACCGGATCGCCGGGGCGTTCGACTTCGGGCGGCGGACGGGGGTGGAGCTGCCCGGCGAAGACCCCGGGCGGCTGGTGCCCGCTCGCCGCTGGACGTCCTACGCCACGCGCCGGATGCCCTTCGGGCAGGGGCCGATCATGGTCACGTGCCTGCAACTGGCCCGCGCCTTCTCGGCCATCGCCAACGGCGGGGAGCTTCTGCGGCCGTGGATCATCGACCGCGTCTTCGACGCCGACGGCCAGCAGATTCACCGCGGGCGGCGGCAGAGGGTCCGCCGCGTGGTCAGCCGCAGCGTGGCCAGGGAGTTCATCGACGAGGCCCTGGTCAACGTCGTCGTGCGGGGCACGGGCAAGCGATGCCGTCTGGATCGCTGGCAGGTATTCGGCAAGACAGGCACCGGCCAGGTTGGCAGCCGCAGCGGTTACATCGAGGGCGCCTACACGGCCACGTTCGTGGGCGGGGCGCCCGCCTGGCGGCCGGCAGTGGTGTGCGCGGTGTCGATCTACAGGCCCGACAAGGCTAAGGGCTACACCGGGGGGACGGTCTCGGCCCCGTGCGTCCGGCAGGTGCTGGCCAGGACGTTGCCGTACCTTGACGTCCCGCCGGACGGAGAGGCCGGGCCCATTCAGGCCACCGCCACTACCAGGCGGCGGTGAGCGGATGTATTATCGGATCCCAGCGTTGGCCCGGGCTCTGGCGGCACTCGGAGTGCCGCCATCCCGGGCGGCGATATATGACATCCTGTACCGACATACCGCCCCCGGGCGTGCCCGGGGCCGGCAGGCAGCGCGATGCTTTTTTCTGAGCTGTTGTCCGCGGCTGGGCTTCTTGAGGTTCCTGCGAGCGGGGACGCCCAGGTCCGGCGTGTGGTCACTGATTCGCGCCAGGTGCGGGACGGAGATTGTTTCGTGGCCGTTCGGGGTACGGTGACCGACGGCCACCAGTATATCGGGTCAGCCGTGGCGTCGGGGTGCGCGGCCGTGGTGTGCGAGAAAGCCACGGCCGTGCCCCCGGAGGTACCCCGTGCGGTGGTGGGCGACACCCGCGTGGCGGCGGGGCCCCTTGCCCAGGCCATCCTCGGCTGGCCGGTGCGGAAGCTGACCGCCATCGGCGTGACGGGCACCAACGGCAAGACCACCTTCGCCTACCTGCTGCGCCACATCCTCGAGCTGGCCGGCCACAGGCCAGCCCTGCTGGGCACGATTGCCTACGATACGCTGGGCGGGTCCGCCCAGGCCCGAACCACCACCCCCGGGGCCGTCGAGCTGGCCGAGCTGACCGGCCAGATGGTCGCCGCAGGGGCGACGCACCTGGTGATGGAAGTTTCCTCGCACGCCCTCGACCAGCGCCGCGCGGCCGGGATCGACTTCGCCGTAGGCGTCTTCACAAACCTCAGCGGAGACCACCTCGACTACCACGGCAGCATGCCCCGCTACATGGCTGTCAAGCGGATGCTGTTCGAGGGCCTCTCAGGCGACGCCCACGCCGTGCTCAATCGCGACGACAAGCACGCCGAGCAGATGGCCTCGGCCACCTCCGCCCCGGTGCTGTGGTACGGGCTCTCGCCGGCGGCGGACGTGTACGGGCGGATCGAGGGCATAGACGCCTCCGGCAGCCGATTCGAGCTGGTCTGCGGCGGCGCCCGGACGCCCGTCACCACGGGCCTGATAGGCCGGCATAACGTCCTGAACTGCCTGGCCGCCGCGGCGGCAGCGGCCGCCCTGGGCATCGACCCGCAGACATCCGCGGCCGCGCTGGGCGAGGTACGCCAGGTTCCCGGCAGGCTCCAGAGGGTTCACTCGCCCGCGCCGTTTGAGGTGCTCGTCGATTACGCCCACACCGACGACGCCCTGCGCAACGTCCTCCAGGCGCTTCAGCCGGTGAAGAAGGGCGGGCGCGTGATACTGGTCTTCGGCTGCGGCGGCGACCGCGACCGCACCAAGCGCCCCCGGATGGCCTGCGTGGCGGAAGAACTGGCCGAGGAGATCGTCGTCACCTCCGACAACCCGCGGACGGAGGACCCCCAGGCGATCATCGACGAAGTCCTGGCCGGATTCTCCCACGACGGCAGGGCGAAGGTGTGCGTTGAGCCCGACCGGCGGGTCGCCATTGCCGCCGCCGTGGACCGCGCCGCGCCCGGCGACATCGTCGTAATCGCCGGAAAAGGGCACGAAAACTATCAGGTTATCGGCACCGAGCGGGTACACTTCGACGACGTGGAGACGGCCGAGCATCTCCTGCAGCAACGGTGGAATTGATGAGCAGGTTCTCATGAGGAGCTTCACGCCCGAAGAGGTTCGCCGCTCCGTCCGCGGCCGCTGGCGCTGGCCTGCCGGCAACGTGATCGTGGTGGGCGTTTCCACCGACTCGCGCACCGCGGGAGATGGCCAGGTGTTCGTGGCCCTGCGCGGGGATAACTTCGACGGGCACGACTTCCTGGCGCAGGCGGCGTCGGCCGGGTGCGTCACGGCCGTCGTCGGTCAGAGCGCGCAGCTCGACGAGGGGTTGCTGGCGATGTTCGAGGGCGGGGTCATCAGCGTCGCCGACACGCTTGCCGCGCTGGGCGACCTGGCGGCGGAGGTCCGAAGCCACCTGCCTGCGACCGTGGTGGCGGTCACCGGCTCCAACGGCAAGACGACGGTCAAGCGGATGATCCACCACATCCTCTCGCGCAGACTCAACGGCTCGGTCGGGGTCGGGAACTTCAACAACGCCATCGGCGTGCCGCTGACCCTTTTCGAGGCCCAGGCCGAGAACGACTACGTGATATGCGAGCTTGGCACCAACGCCCCGGGCGAGATCGGCTCGCTGACGCGCGTCGTCCGCCCGGACGTGGCGGTGATAACCTCCGTCTCGGCGGTGCACCTGGAGGGGCTGATCGACCTGGAGCACGTGGCGGCGGAGAAGGCGGCCATTCTGGGCGGGCTATCGCCGGCCGGGGTGGGCGTGGTCTGCGCCGACAGCGAGCCGCTGGCGCGGGCGGTGAAGGCCTACGACTCCCGGCTGATACGCTTCGGGCAGGACGGCTCGTCGGAGCTGCGGCTGACGGGCTACGAGCCGCGCGGCGGCGGCGGGCGGTTCGAGCTGAACGGGCGGAGGTGGGTGGACCTGGCCGTGCCGGGCAGGCACAATGCGTTCAACGCCCTGGCCGCCATCGCCGTTGCCCAGCGCTTCGGGCTCAACCAGGACGAGGCGGCCGATGCACTGGGCGACTACGCCGGCGAGCAGATGCGGCTGGAGACGATCGCCGCCGGAGCCGTGACGATCATCAACGACGCATATAACGCCAACCCCGCCTCGCTGCTGGCGGCGGGGGAGGTTCTGGCAAGCCGCGAAGGCAAGCGGCGCGTGCTGGTCGCCGGCGACATGCGCGAGCTGGGCCCGGACTCGGCGCGGCTGCACCAGTCGGCCGGGGAGGCACTGGCTGCACTGGGGCTTGACCTCATCGTCGGCGTGGGTGAAATGGGTGGGCAGATCGCCGACGCCGCCGAGCGGGCAGGGGCCGCCGCCGAGAGGATCGACTCGGTCGAGAAGGCTTGTGCCCGGCTGCCGAAGATGCTCAAGCGCGGAGACGCGGTCCTGCTGAAGGGCTCCCGCGCGGTGGGGATGGAGAGGCTGGTGGACCCGATCCGCTCGGCCTTCGAGAGGCCCCGCCGGGCCCGGGCGCCGCGGACCGCCAAGCAGAGGAAGAGCGGCAAGTGAACGGCTGGCGGAAATTGATCGTGTGCCTGCTGACAGTGGCGGTGGTGGCCGCGCTGCTGGCGTTGCTGCGGTGGATGATCTTTCCGCTGTTCAGCGGGCGGCAGGAGATTCTTCGCATGGCGTGCGCGGCCGTGGTGAGCTTCCTCATCGTGGCCCTGGCCAGCCCGCGGATGATACGCTTCCTGATCCGCAAGAAGCTCGGCGACCGCCCCGAATTCGACCACGCCGCCCTGAACGAGCTGACGCGCCACAAGTCGGCCACCCCCACCATGGGCGGGATGCTGATCGTCCTGGCCGTCACCGCCAGCATGGTCCTCTTCGCGGACATCAGCGAGATGTACGTGAAGATGGCGTTCCTGGCCCTGCTGTGGCTGGGACTGCTGGGCGGGGTGGACGACTACCTCAAGCTGCGCGCCAGCTCAATCGCCGCCCGGTCCGGCGGGCAGGTCTCCGCCAGCCGCGACGGGCTCAGGATGTGGGAGAAAATCCTCTTCCAGATCGGCCTGGCGGTGCTGCTGGCCATCTTCATCTACGGACACGGGGCTGAGAGCGGAAGCCACGACTTTAAGGGCAGGGCCATCAACGCCGCTCACCATTTCTATTTCCCCTTCCGCGCCGAGCCGATCGACCTGCCGCTGTTTGCCTACGTGATCATCACCATCCTGGTGATGGTAGGCTCCTCCAATGCGGTCAACCTCACCGACGGCATGGACGGCCTGGCGTCCGGGTGCATGGTCTTCGTCACCGGCGTGTTCCTGGTGCTGGCATGGGTGGTCGGGCACCACGACTGGGCGAACTTCCTGCACCTGCCATACATACCCGGGGCCTCGGAGCTGACGGTGGTCTGCGCCGCCATGGCCGGGGCGTGCGTCGGCTTCCTGTGGTACAACTGCCTGCCCGCACAGGTGTTCATGGGCGACACCGGCTCGCTGCCGCTGGGCGGGCTGATAGGCTACATCGCCATCATCACGCGCCAGGAGCTGATGCTATTCATCGCCGGCGGCGTCTTCGTGATGGAAGCCATAAGCGTGCTGTTGCAAATCGTTTACTTCAAGGGCACCGGCGGGCGCAGGCTATTCCTTTGCGCGCCCATCCACCACCACTTCCACCTGTTCGGCTGGGCCGAGTCGAAGGTGGTGGTCCGCTTCTGGCTGCTGAGCATCCTCTGCGCGGCCGTGGCCTTGGCGACGCTCAAGCTCAGGTGACGCGCGCAGCGCGAATACTTCTAATTCGTTCGAATTAGCGTTTCGGTGGAGCCATGGAAGGCGAGAAGCTCGAACGGATCGAGTTGCGGGATAGCCTCACCGCACAGGGGCTGATCCTGACGACGCTGGCGCTGATGTCGCTGGGTGTGGTGATGGTTTTCAGCGCGGCGGCGGGGGGCGGGGGCGACCAGCCGTGGTATCAGCGCACGCATCTGCGCCAGCCGGTCTTCGCGGCCGTGGGTATGCTGATCCTGTGTGTCTTCTGGCGGGTGGACTACCATCGGCTGGCGGCGCGTCCCTGGGCGGGGCGGGGCGTTCTCGGAAGCGTTCCCTCGCCGGCGACGGCGCTTCTGCTGGCGGCGTTCGTCGCGGCCGCGGCCACGCTGGTGATCGGCCAGGCGTCCGGGGGATATCGGCGGTGGATTCGCTTCGGCCCGGTCGGATTCCAGCCTTCCGAGGTGGTGAAGATCGGCCTGCTGGTGGCCCTGGCGGCCATACTGGGCCGGCCCGGGGCGACCGTGCGAAGCTTCCATCGGGCCTTCCTGCCGGCCGCGGTGCTGACGGGCGTCTCGCTGGCGCTGGTTGTCACCGAGGACTTCGGCACGGCCGTGATAATCGCAGTCGCCGCCGGCGCGCTGCTGCTGGCGGCGGGCGTGCCCTGGTACTACCTCGCCGGACTTGTCCCGTTCTCCGCGGGCGGCTTCTACCTGTTCGTCGTCCGCGTGCCACACCGCTGGGCGCGGATTTCGGCGATGCTGAACCCCACCGACCTGTCCAACCCCGCCGCCTACCAGCCCTGGCAGGCGCGGATCGCCGTCGCCTGCGGGGCCGAGCCGGCCGGGCTCGGCCAAGGCGTCGCCAAGCACGGATACCTGCCCGAGGGCCTCACCGACTTCATCTTCGCCAACGTCTGCGAGGAGCTGGGGGCCTTGGGAGCGCTGCTGCTGATCGCCCTGCTGGTGCTCTGGCTGGTACTGGCCTGCCGGGCGGCGGTGAAGGCGCCAGACCGGTTCGGTGCGCTGCTGGCCGGCGGCCTGGGGTTCCTCATCGTCTTCCAGTCGGCCCTGCACATAGCCGTCAACCTCGGCTGGGCGCCCCCGACGGGCGTCTCGCTGCCGTTCGTCTCGGCCGGGGGCAGCTCGCTGCTGATGCTCTCGGCCGCGACCGCGATTATCGTCTCCGTCACCGCGCGCAGAAGGGCAGGAGGGCCCTGATTGGCCGTGAACCGACCGGTTTACATCTTTGCCGGCGGTGGGACCGGCGGGCACCTGTTCCCGGCCCTTGCCGTGGCCGATGAGCTGACCGCGCTGGTGCCAAAGGCGCGGATCGTCTTCGCCTGCTCGGATCGCGACATCGACCGGCGGATTCTCCTGCCGACGCGGCACGCGGTGGTGGCCCAGCCGGTGCGTCCGATGCCCCGCGGCCCGCGGGGATGGGTCGGCTTCGGCCGGTCGCTGCTGGCCGGGGCTCGGCTGGCCGGCGACCTGGTCCGCGACCTGCGCCCGGCGGCGGTGCTGGGGCTGGGGGGCTTTGCCGCCGGGCCGGTGGTCTGGGCCGCCGCCTCCGCCGGAGTGAGGACGGGCCTGCTGAGCATCGACGCCGTGCCGGGGCTGGCCAACCGCCTCCTCGCCGGGCGGGTCGATGCCGTGTTCACGCAGTTCGAGCTGACGGGGCGGGCACTCGGGCGGCGGCACGGGCCCAAGGCCCGCCTGGTCGGCTGCCCCGTGCGGGCGGGCCTGCTGGCCGGAGACCGGGCCGAGGCGCGAAAGGCCTTTGGCCTGAAGGCGCGGCGCAAGACGCTGCTGGTGGTGGCCGGCAGCCTCGGCGCCGCCAGCATCAACCTGGCAGTGGCCGAGATCCGGGCGGACCTCGACGAACTGGCGAGGCAGTGGCAGGTGCTGCACGTGGCCGGGCCCGGCAAAGACGAGGACGCCCGCAAGGCATGGCAGGGCGCCGAGATCCACGCCGCGGTGGTGGAGTTCTGCGACCGTATGGACCTGGCGTACGCGGCCGCCGACCTGGTGCTCTGCCGGGCGGGGGCGGCGACCGTGGGCGAGCTGTCCGCCGTCGGCAAGCCGGCCGTGCTCATGCCGTATCCCCACCACCGCGACCGTCAGCAGTTCCACAACGCCGAGCCACTGGCCTTGGCGGGGGCTGCCGAGGTGGTGGCCGATGCGGGCGATCCGGCCGCCAACGCCGGCGCGCTCCGCCAGTCGCTTATGCCCATTCTTGGCGACCGCGACCGACTGGAGACGATGAAAGCCGCCGCCGCGAAGCTCGAACGGGCTGACGCGGCCGAAAGAATAGCCCGTTTCCTGGCAGGCTAAAGCAAAACGCGCGATGCGGGCGATACAAGAAAAGGATTGCCAATCGAGCCCCGACGCTGCGTTTGACAATCAGTCGTGGAAGGGATTACCATGCGCAGGACAATGGCCAGCCAACCCGGCACACTGGTCGGCACCTACGTTCCCGATTCGACCTACCTGGGCCGGAAGGTCCACCTGATCGGGGCCGGCGGGTCCGGTATGCGCGCACTGGCGCGGATGCTGCTGACGCGCGGGGCGACGGTCAGCGGCTCGGACTCGGCCGAGTCGGCGGCCCTTGCGGCCCTGGCCGGGGCCGGGGTGGCCGTCACGGTGGGCCAGCAGGCTGAGAACATTCCCGACGGGTGCGACCTGGTGGTTCACTCCGCCGCCATTCACGGGGCGAACCCGGAGCTGCTCGCCGCCCGCCACAACGGGCTGGAGATACTCAAGTACAGCCAGATGCTGGGGCGGCTGATGAGCGACCGCCAGGGCATTGCGGTGGCGGGAACGCACGGCAAGTCAACCACGACCGGCATGGTGGCCTACGGGCTCTCCGCGGCGGGCAAAGATCCATCCTTCATCGTCGGGGCGACGGTTCAGCAGCTTGGCGGGCCCAGCGGCGTGGGGGCGGGGCGGCACTTCGTGGCCGAGGCGTGCGAGTTCGACCGGTCGTTCCTGAACCTCTCGCCGACGTTCGCGGCCGTGCTCAACATCGAAGAGGATCACCTGGACTGCTACGAGAACATGGCGGCGATCGTGGAGGCCTTCCGCGCCTTCGCCGCCAAGATCCCCCCCGACGGGGTGCTCGTTGTCAACGGCGAGGACCGCGACGCGGCGGCGGCGGTGCGCGACGCTTCCTGCCACATTCAGACCTTCGGGCTGGGCGCCGAGTGTTGCTGGCGGGGCAGCAACCTGACGGCCGATCGCGGGCGGTTCCGGTTCGACGTGCTGTTCGAGGGGCGGCGGTTCTGCCGCATCACCCTCCAGCTCCCCGGCGTGCACAACGTTTACAACGCCCTGGCGGCGGCGGCGCTGCTCCACCACGCCGGCCTGGGGCCGGACGAGATCGCCGGCGTCGTCGGCGGATTCGAGGGCATGTACCGCCGGATGACCGTCAAGGCCCAGCTCGGCGGGGTGACCGTCGTGGACGATTACGCCCACCATCCCACCGAGATACAGGTGACGCTGCGGGCCATTCGCGATTACTTCAGCCCCCAGCGGATATGGTGCGTCTTCCAGCCGCACCAGCATTCCCGCACCCGCTTCCTGTTGAAGGACTTCGCCCGCTGCTTCGGCTCGGCCGACAAGGTCATCGTGCCGGACATCTACTTCGTCCGCGACAGCCAGCGCGAGGCCGAGCACATCTCCTCCGCCGACCTGGTAGCCCAGGCGCGCCTCAACGGAGGCGACGCGATTTACCTCCGGAGCTTCGAGGAGATCGTCGAGCACCTCAAGGAGTCCCTCGCCCCCGGCGACCTGGTCGTGACGATGGGCGCGGGCAACATCTGGGAAGTTGCGGATGAAATTGTTCGCTGGCTTGGAACAAGTCCTTAAGAGCGACGAGCCGCTGGGGCCTTACACCTGGCTTGGCATCGGCGGGCCGGCGCAGTACTTCGCCACGCCGACAAGCGTCGAGCAGCTCGCCGAGGTCCTCCGCCGCTGCCGGGAGAACGAGGTCCCCGTGCGCATGCTTGGGGGCGGGGCGAACCTGCTGATAGACGACTCCGGGACCAAGGGGATGGTGATCAAGCTCTCCGGCGAGCAGTTCGCCTCTGTCAGCTTCGGCGAGGGCGGGCTGCGGGCCGGCGCCGGCGCAGACCTGATGAGACTGGTGTTCCGCTGCGTCCGCGAGGGACACTCCGGGCTGGAGTGCCTCACCGGCATCCCCGGCACCGTCGGCGGGGCCGTGCGCATGAACGCCGGCGGGGCCTTCGGAGACATCGGAAACGCCATCGAGTCGGTCGAGCTGATGGACTCCGACGGCGTCGAGTACACCCGCCACCGCGGCGACCTCGTCTTCGGGTACCGAAGCAACAACATCACCTCCAAGGTCATCCTGGCGGCGCACTTCCGCCTCGCCGAGGACGACCCGCACAGGATTCTCAACCAGGTCAAGCAGATCTGGATCTATAAGAAGAACACCCAGCCGCTGGGGCGGCGCAACGCCGGGTGCGTGTTCAAGAACCCTCGTGGCCTGTCGGCCGGCGCGCTGATAGACAAGGCCGGGCTCAAGGGAAGACGCGAGGGCGGCGCGTACGTAGCCGAGAAGCACGCCAACTTCATCCTGGCCGAGAGGGGGGCGCGGGCATCGGACGTGCTGAAGCTGATCAACACCATTCGCGAGACTGTTTACAAGCGCTTCGAGGTCTACCTGGAGCTCGAGCTGGAGGTGTGGTGAGCCATGGCCGGCGAGGAGGCGACCGCCGAACGCCTGACGGAGGGTACCTACGTGCCCACGCGGACGCTGGACATAACCGTCCTGATGGGCGGCCCGAGCAGCGAGCGCGAGGTGTCGTTCGTCTCCGGGCGAGCCGTCGCCGACGCGCTGGCGCACTGCGGGCACAAGGTCACCGCCGCCGACATCAGCCCGGAGGATACCTCCGCGCTCGATCGCGAAGGGC
Organism: uncultured Planctomycetales bacterium; assembly: GCA_965602635.1. Taxonomy (GTDB): domain Bacteria; phylum Planctomycetota; class Phycisphaerae; order SM23-33; family SM23-33; genus CBFCZU01. Next base: position 20,939 of record CBFCZU010000037.1, read on the forward strand.
TGGAGACCGTCTTCATCGCCCTGCACGGACCCTTCGGCGAGGACGGCCAGGTGCAGCTCCTCTGCGAGGACCGCGGCCTGGCGTACGTGGGCTCCGGGCCGGTGGCGTCGAAGCTGGCCATGGATAAGGACGCCTCCAAGCGTCTCTTCCGCGCCGCGGCCCTGGAGACTCCCCCGTGGGCGGTGATCGAGCAGGGCACGCCGCCGGATCGGCTGGCCGGTCTGCTGGCGCGGACGCCGCCGCCGTGCGTGCTCAAGCCCATCGACGGCGGATCGAGTGTGGACATAACGATCGCCCGCGACGAGCCGGCCCGAGACGAGGCGCTGGCGGGCCTGCTGGCGGCTTACGGGCGGGCGATGATCGAGGAGTTCATCCCCGGGCGGGAGATGACGGTCAGCATCCTGGCCGAGGAGTCCCTGCCGCTGGTGGAGATTCGCCCGGCCCGGGAGTTCTACGACTACTACGCCAAGTACGAGGACGACGCCACGGAGTATATCGTCGCCCCGGACGTGCCGCCGGGAGTCGCCGACCGGCTGGCGAGCGACGCCCTAAAGGCCCACCAGGCCCTGGGCTGCCGCGACTTCAGCCGGGTCGATTTCATGCTGACTGACGACGGCCGGCCGCACGTGCTGGAGGTCAACACGATCCCCGGCTTCACCAGCCACTCGCTGCTGCCCAAGGCCGCCGCCGCCGCGGGGGTGAGCTTCGAGCGGCTCTGTGACAGGCTGGTGAGTCTTGCCCTGGAGCGGCACCGAAGGTAGCCACTGCTCATGCTCGGAAAGAAGAAAAAGGCCAGACCCGCTGCCAGGCCCGCCGGCTCGACCCGGCGCGATGACGGCGAGCCCGCCCGCTGGGCCGGGGCGGCGCTGGGCATCGCCGTGACCCTGGGCGTTGTCGCCCTGCTGGGCGCGGCCCTGTATGCCGTCCGCGGGGGCCTGCTGTCTTCGCCGGCGTACTCGCGGCGGGTGGCCCGGGTCCGCCTGCCGGGGATAAGCGAGCAACTTCCGCCCGACATCGCCCGCGGCGTGGTCGCCTTCGTTCAGCAGGCGGCCGAGGGGCGAAGCGTCTTCGAGGACGGCCTCACCCGGGCGGTTCACGAGAGGGCCCTGGCCAATCCTTGGATCGCCTCCGTCAATGGCGTCAGCAAGCAGCCCGACGGGGAGGTGCTGGTGGAGGCCCAATACCGCCGGCCCTTCGCCCTCGTCCGGTCGGCAGCGCTGCCGGCGGGCCCGCTGGTGGTCGTGGACGCCCAGGGCGCGGTCCTGCCGATCGCCCCCAGCCGCGTCCGCCGGGGCGAGTGCCTGACGATCGGCGACGTCGCCAGCCCGCCCCCGGCGGCGGGCAGCAAGTGGGACGCGCCCGACCTGATCGACGGCCTGAAGCTCCTGAAGCTGCTCAGGCCCAGGCCGTACTTCGACCAGATCAGCCTGATCGACGTCCGCAACCACGACGGGAGCAGCCAGCTCGAGCCGCACATCCGCTTCTGGGCCCAGGTCGGGCGGCGCAGGCGGACGGACGTCCGGTTCGGCAGGTTCCCCCTGGACGACCTGGACGACTGCGTCAGCCCGGCGACCAGGCTCGAGTGGCTCGACGCCATCGTCGCCAGGTACGGCGGGCGGCTGGCCGGCATCCGAAACTTCATCGAGCTTCGGTATGACGAGCCATACGAAAGCGACGGTTGAGCCGCCCGCGGCGGCGTTGCCCTGGCGGCCCTGGCGCCCGGCGGATGCGGCCTTCATGGTCGCCTCGCTGGCGGCACTGGCGGCGGGGGCATTTCCGGAGATGTTCCTGCCCGCCCACGTCGTGGACCGGCTCGCCTGCCCGCCGGCGCTTCAGATGCTGCTGGCGGCCCAGGCCGGGCTGCTCATCATGTTCTGTCCGCTGATCATCGCCCGAAGGGCGGAGCGGCGGGCCTTTCTGCCGGGCCTGCTGACCCAGGCGGGCGAGTTCCTGACGCTGCTGATCGCCGGCGCGCCGCTGTACCTGGTGGGGGCGTGGCTATCCGACGCGACCGCCCTCGACGTTATCCGCGGCGTGCTCTATCTGGCCGGCGTGGGCGTAGCCGCCTGGGGGCTGGGCCTGTGGGCGAGTGCCGCCCGGGCGGCGATCCTTTCGGCCGTGGCGCTGGTGGGTGTGGCCGTCGCCGTCGGGGCCCCAGTCGTCTATTACCTCGTGGCCGAGGCGTCCGAGGCGGGCACCCGCCTGGGCTGGCTGTGGTCCGCCGGGCCGGTCACCTGTGCCTTTTCCGTCGCCGCCGCCCGCGGCCAGCAGTGGCACCCCGCCCCGCTGTGGGCCTGGGCCCTCTGGCCGGGCGTCGGCGCCGCCCTCGCCTGCGGGCGGTTGCTCCTGACCGCGCGGCAATTGCCGCCGCCTCACGCGCAAGGCGTGCCCGCAAATACGCTTGATGAATGGCGCAAATAGGGTATAATCAGGGGGTCGTGACGGGGGGCAGGTGTGTGTCCTGACCCTCGTTTCGGTCCTGCTGGCGCGCCGCACGACCCGCGCGGAGGTGGCTCATTCAGAACAAGGAGAGATCAATGCACGGGCAAGTGGCCTCTGGCTGCTCCGGCCGGCCGGTGTTCGAGCAGCTTGAGCCCCGGCTGCTGCTGTCCGCGGATTTCTCGAGTGTTGCGCTGCCGGAGGTGCTGTCGGCCGCGGACTCGGTGCCGGTCGTGGCCGAGCCGCTGGAGGCGCCGGCCAGTTGGTCCGCTGACTACGACGCGGGGGAGCCTAAGGGCGACGCGTACGAGGAGAACGACACACGGGCCACGGCGTACGACCTTAGCGCCCACGAGCAGACGTGGCTGAGCAGCATCAGCGGCCTCGGCGTCCAGGCGGACGACGACTGGTACGAGATCGACGTCACGGCGGGCCATGAGAACCTGCTGGTGGACCTGACATTCTCGCATGCCGCCGGCGACATC
>CBFCZU010000038.1:0-23259 GCA_965602635.1 uncultured Planctomycetales bacterium
CGAGACTCCTGCCGCGCAGCACGCGTGCTTCTCCCCCGACGGCCGGACGGTCGTGATCGGCGGGCACGACGGCGTGGTCCACTTTCTCAGCGCCGCCGACGGCAGGCGTCTGCACAGTGTCGATCTCAACCCTTCCAACGTGATCTCTGCGGAACGCTTCGTCCGTCAGCAGCGCATGGGGCCTGTTCCGCAGGACGCGGCGCGGACGATCCCGCCCGAGCCGCCGGAGCCTTCGTATCTGACGTCGCTCGACCCGAAGAAGGTCCCGTTCGGCCCGAATCTGGCGCCGCCCGAACGCATGCGCGGGCTGCTGAAGCCGGCCGAGCCGGGCGCGTCCGATCCAGCCAGGCCCGGATATGTCGGCAAGCTGACCGGGCCGGTCACGCTGACCTTCCAGGTCGAGGCGGGAATGACCTACCTTGTCGAGATGCTGAATGCCATCGCCGACCCGGCCGACCATACACCTCTGTTGCGGCTCGAAGTCGCCGTGACGAGCACCGGGCGGCAGAGGTCGAAGAACCTGCCGTATACGGCCCGTCTTCCGTTGGGGCGTTACCTCACGCGCCGCCGGGCCGCGTTCCGCGCGGATGCAGCCGACAAGGCGACGCTGACCCTCCGTGCGGTTTTGCCCCGCAAGACCGTCGACAAACGGCCCGGCCGCACTGCTCGGGAGGTCTCGACCTACGAGAAGGTCCCTGCGAGCGGGATCCCAGTCCTGCTTGGCGACGTCGTCGTGTCCGCCATACGCTTCCGAGGGCGGAACCTGCTCTTCAACGGCGGCCCCGCGGCCCGTTCCACGCCCGCCGGCGAACTGACATGCACGCTGTTCCCGTGGAAAGACGGCGATAACAGGACACCTGACAGACCCTCCAACAGCCCGCTTGCCGCCATGAGATTGGTCAACGGCGTTATTGTCAATCAGGAGACGGCCTGGGGCAAGGCCGGCAGCGTGGACAAGGCCGAGGTGCTTGTGCGGTTCAAGTCGCCCCGGAAGCTCTCGGCCGTCGCCATCTACGAAGACGCCTCGGGGCCGGTACCCAGCGGCGAGAGCGTCCGCGAACGCACTGCGATGCGGTACGGACTCGACGCCCGCAATGCCGTCAGCGGCCGGTGGTCGCGCCTCGGCCATGTCGCTGGCAATACGCAACTCGTCAACATATTCGAAGGGCCGGCGTTCCCCATCAGCCAGATTCGCTACACCTGGGCCGGCCGTCACGACAACGACCTGGGTCGCACGGACGGTGCCGTGCGCATGGCGCAGATCGAAGCGTACAGCGCTGCTGACGCCCTGGATATCGAAGGCCTCCTGGACCGTGGGAGGGACGATGGCCTGGGCCTCGACTGACGCGTCAACAGCCGCAACCTGAGAGACAGGAGTGGACCATGCAGATCAGGCGATCGGTAGGACCCATGGGGTGCCTCCTTGCCCTGACGGGCGCCGCGATGGCGGCCGTGCCCGTCACGCTGGTGAAGGACGGAAGACCCGTGGCCACCATCGTGGTGGCCGATGAGCCGACCGACATTCCGCTCAGCAGGCGCGACCCCAAGACGAGGAAAACCGTCTCGATGACCCAAGTGGACGCAGCCGAGGAGCTGCGGGCGTTCATCGAGAAGGCCAGCGGCGCGCGCCTGGAGATCGTCCCGGCCGCCAAGGCGCCGGCGGCGGGGACGCTGCTGCTGGTGGGGCGCAGCGCGTTCAGCGACAAGCACGAGCTGACGCCGCCGACGAGGCCCGAGGGCCTGCGCATCGTCACCTTCGCGCGCGGCGTGGCCATTCTGGGAGAGGTCAAACCGCCCGGCGCGGACAACGTCCGCCGCGAAATCGACCGCGGGACCTTGCACGGCGTCTACGAGTTCCTCGAGCGCATCGTCGGGTACCGCTTCTTCATCCACATCCCAAGCGACCCGAACTTCGGCATCGTGACGCCGGCGGTCAAGACCCTCACCGTGCCGGCCGACTACAAGCTGGAGTTGGCGCCGGATTTCCCGTTCCGGGTGGCGGCGTTCCCGAACTGGGGAGGCAGCCTGGCCTGGATGCGGGTGACGCGCGAAGGCCTCGGCGCAGGCTCCGGGACCGGTTTCGTCGGCATAAATCATACGGACAGTGGGTTCGGGAAGCGTTTCTTCAAGGACCACCCGGACTGGGCCGCGATGATTGCCGAGGACGGGACGCGCCACCGGATGTACGCGTGCTACTCCCACCCCGGCGTGCTCCGCGCCCGGGTGCAGGTGACGCAGGACGTCTATGACGGCAAAGGCGGCTGGTTCGGCGAACACTGCCATCCCGGGCCGAAGTGGATCGGATTCGAGCCGGCGGACCTCTGGGACATGAGGGGGCTGTGTCTGTGCGAGCGCTGCAAGCCGCAGTACCAGCCCGAGCGCGGCCGCTTCGGGATCGCATCGAACCTCCTTTTCCGCCACGGCGTGGATTTCGCGGCCGAGATCGCCAAGCGATGGCCCGACAAGCGCCTGGGCATGCTCGCCTACGAGGGGCACATGCTGCCTCCCGACTTCGACCTGCCTGAGAACATGGACGTCGAGGTGTGCATGATGTGGTCCACCACCATGGGCAAGGAGCCGTACTGGCACGAGCGGAACCTCAAGCTGCTGCGGGACTGGAGCAGGAAGCTGGGCGGCAAGCGCGAGCGGATGTACGTATGGAACTACCTCTGCTGGCCGGCGATGTGGACCAACGCCCCGCTTTTCTTCCCGCACAATCTCCAGAAATGGCTTCAGGACACGTATGCCGTCTCCTCGGGCGAACTGGTCTGTCCCGGCGGCAATCCCCCGCAGTACGAGATCGTCATGGCCTGGCTGTGGCACCGCCTGATGTGGGACCGCAACGCCGACGTGGACGCGCTGCTGCGAGACCAGTGCACGACCTTCTTCGGCCCGGCCGGCAAGGCGATGGAGAAGGTCTACGCAACGGTCGTCGACCGATACGAGAACGTCCGGTGGAGCCGGCGGTTCGTTGAGAGCTATGTCCCGCCGGACCAGATGTACGGCGAGACGTATACGCCGCAGGTCATCCGCACGTTGAAGAAGCTGATGGCCGATTCGCTGGCCGCCTGCCCGACAGACGAGGCCAACATCTATCGCCGTCGCGTCGCCTGGATGCAGAAGGGGTTCGCGCCGTTTTTCACGGAGGCGGATCTTGCCCACAAATGGCTGGGGAAGACGCCGTCTTACACGGTGAGAACGGTGGCGGCGCCTCCCGCTGACGCCGCCGCCTGGGCGGCCCTGCCGGCGGTGACGCTGGTGCAGGGGAACTACGGGAAGTCGCCCGACCTGGCCACGCGCGTGCGGCTGGCGCGCTGTGGGGGCGACCTTCTCGTGCGGTTCGAGGCGGACGAGCCGACCGGACCGATGCTGCCGGACCGACTGGTTCTGGTCGTGAAGCCGGGAGACGAGGAACGCGCGCTGGCCGCCAAGGTTAAGGCAAGGCCGGCGTGGATCCCGCTGGGGATGTTGCGCCAAGACCCGCAGCGCTCTTTTGCCGTGAACGGTGAAGGGATGCTCGAAGGTACGCTGCGACCGGAGCTGGTCAGCAGGACGTACGCCGGCGGCGTGTGGACGGTAGTGGTGAAGTGCCCGGCTGCCTCATTGTGCATCGCGGCGAGCAAGACAAGCACGGTGGAGATCCAGTTGGAGCGACAGCGCTGCCGACGCGGGAAGGAACCGGCGCTCGATCACTACTGGGTGCCCCCAATGAGGCCGGTGTGGCTGGCGCATTTCCGCTTCGGAAGGCTCCAGGTGAAAGCGAAGTAACTCGACGACATCGGGACGACCATGGAACGGCCCATGCAACGATTCATTGCTTATGCGGCTCTGGCGGCTGCGATGGTGTTTCCCGCGATAGCCGGAGCTGGACTTCAACCGCGCGATCTGACATCCGTGACCTGGCTGAAGGCGCCGTCGCACCCGCCTGTCGAGATCGTGCATGGGGGACGTGCGCGGGCGGTGGTCTACGTGGTCGACCCGAAGGGAAGGAAGCCATTCGCTGCGAAGAGGCGCGGCCAACGTCCCCCGACGCTCAGGCAATTGGTCGATCAACTGGTCGAGACGGTCCGCCTCTCAACGGGCGCGACGCTGGAGTTGGTCGGCGAGCCACCGGCCGCCGACCGGCCCGCCATCGTGATCGGCGACTGCGAGGAAACGCGTCGGGCCGGCATCGACGCGGCGCAGATTCCGGCCGAGGGATTCGTCGTCAAGACCGCGGCGAACCGTGTCTACCTCGTGGGCAGCACGCAGGACGGGGCAAGCGACACCGCGGCTTGGGCCGTGGCGGACTTCCTGGAGCGGTTTGTCGGCGTGCGGTGGTACTGGCCGACACAGTACGGCGGGCGCTCCATTCCCCGTCACACGTCGCTGGCCATCCCCCCGGCCCATTACCGCGACCAGCCTGTCTTCCGCTTCCGCACTATGTATCAGGACTGGTATTGGCTCCAGGCGCGCTCCTTCGATGAGCAGTTGCTGCCCATGGCGCCGGGTGTCTTGCCAAACGGGGCCCAGACCCTCTGGATGGGAGATCATTTCCGGTTGATGCGCCAGGGCAAGAGCTGGCCGTATGAGGCCGTACACCACGGGGCGCGCATCTACGAGTTTGTCAACAAGGTGCCGAAGACCAACGAGGCCCTCTTTGCCGTCAATGAAGACGGGAGCCGGAACTTCCAGATGTTCTGCTACAGCGCCCCGGGGACGCTCGACTGCTATGTCGAGAACCTGCGGCGGGCCTGGGATGAAGGCGGCAAAGGCGTCTTCCTGGGCGGCATCAGGCGCTCCAGCGTGACCGTCTGGGCTCCCCTGGACATAGGCAGCAGGTCTCGGGGGGCAGCTTGCCACTGCCCGGCCTGCCGGGCGACTCTCGCCAACGGCGGCGAAGAGCTGCTCATGGGCCTGTTCATCAAGCGCCTGTGCGAGCAGGTCAAGCAGCGCTGGCCCGACAAGACGGTGGTCTATGTGCCCTGGGTCATCCCGGACTGCCCCAAGAAGCTGGATTTCCCCGACAACCTCGCCGTGAGCCACCTCAACCTGGACGTGATGGGGCTGATGCACCAGCGGTCCGTCCGCCGCGTGGAGGAGGGCAGGCTGCGCGCGTGGAGCGCGAATTCCGGCCGCCCCGTTCACACGTGGATTGACTTCGCCAGCCCCAGTGACTGGACGTACGGGCCGGTCCAGTTTCCGCACCTCGTGCAGGACTTCTACTCGAAGAACCGCCGCTACCTGGCCGGGACGTCCGTCCTGAGCTACGGCGGGGCTTGTTTCCTCACCGCCGCGCCCACGTACTACGTCTGGAATCGTGTGCTCTGGAACCCCGAGCTGGACGTGGACGCAGTGCTCGACGAGATGTGCCGGCGGCTCTTCGGCCCGGCCGCGGCCAGCGCCCGTAAGCTCCTGCGGCTTCAGTGCGACCGCTGGCAGAGAACGGCCGTGTCGCGCCCGCTGCGTATCGGCGAGAACCGCATCCCCCCGAGGCTGTTCCGGGAGACCTGGCCGCCGGACGTGGTGGCCCGGATGAAGGTACTGCGCAACAAGGCGCTGGCCGAGCTGGCGAACGACGCGGCCGCCCGGAAGGCCTTTCTTTACTGGACCTGGGAGCTCGACGCCTTCGTCGACTACGCCGAGGCGGTCGAGCAGGTGATGGCGCAAAGCGCCGAAGCGCCGCCGGCGGGCGCCCCGCGCAAGACGGCAAATGAGGATGCGGCTGCCCGGTTCCGAGGCGGGTCGGCGGAGGTCAACCAGGTCCGGATCGCCAACGTGCGCCGGGTGGACAGCCCGGCCGCGGGGCAGAGCGACGTGACGTTCGATCTCTCCTGGGGCCACACCTGGCGGGCGAAGTGGACCGAACCGGCCGCGAGGAACGTCACCGGCAAGGACCTGCCGGTCGAGAGCTGGAGCGCGGCGTGGGTGTTCGCGAAACACAAGCCGGCCGGCCGGGACGCGGCGCAGGGATACTCCCACGCGACGCTCTCGACCACGGCGGGCGACCACGTGGTCCCCGACGGAGCCGGCGGCGTGGCTACGGCTCGGACTGTCGGTCTGACTGACGGCAAGGGCATGGGGGTGTTCATCTATCGCACCGCTCCGGGACACGGCCCGCTGGATCTCAAGAACGTCAAGCTCCGCTGGCTGCACCGTGCCGACGGCGTAGCCGAGTCCACCAAGGCGGACCTGAAGGTCTTCGCCATCGAGATGGTCTACGTGCCGCGGGGAGCCTTCAAAGTAGGCTCGGGCGGGACCGAAGCGGGCAGCCTCACGGACGGGTCCTGGAAACAAGACGCCGCAATCCCCTTCCTGGTGGACGCGGCCTGGTCGTGTGCAGCCGCCGAGGGGACCGACGCCCGCCGCATCGGCAAGAAGCCCGGCCGGCTGTGGGGCACGAGCCAGGAAGGCCCCGCCGCCGTCGGGCCCAACGGCGCGCTGTCCGACGGGTTCCCGACCGGCTACGAGGCCTTCTACTGCATGCGGTACGAGGTGACCCGGGGGCAGTTCGCGGCGTTCCTGAACACGATTCCGAGTGACGTCTTCGCGAGCACCTCTGCCGGGGACGACCAGCATGCTGGAGGCCACTTCACTGCGGCGGGGCGCTACGGCCTTTCGGGCGTCCGGCCGGACCTCAAGCCGGCCAAGCCGTACCAGGCGTGCAACCTGTTGTCGTGGTGGGACGGCGCCAAGTTCGCCGCCTGGGCGGGCCTGCGCCCGATGACAGAGCTTGAGTACGAGAAGGCCTGCCGCGGGCCGCTGAAGCCCGTTCCGAACGAGTTCGCCTGGGGGACGGCCGACATCGCCACGGCCGAATACGCCCTGGCGGATGACGGCAAAGCCGATGAGCGCCTCGTCGGGAACTACAGCAGGACGGCCGGCAACGCCAGTTACGACTTCACCATGCCCGACGTACATAGCGCCGCGGCGCGCGGAGGGGTCAGCGCCGTGCCGGGCAGCCCGATGCGTGCGGGGATCTTCGCCACGCCGGACAGCGGACGTGTCGCGGCGGGGGCTTCCTACTGGGGAATCATGGAGCTCAGCGGCAACGTCCGCGAGCAGGTCGTGAGTGTGAGCAATGTGAAGGGGTGCGCATTTGCGGGTACGCACGGGGCGGGAACGCCGGATGTGCCGGAGGACTGGCCCGAGGCGACATACTCCGCGAGCGCGCGACGGACATCCGGGAAGGACGACGGCATCGGCTCCGGGCTGCGCGGCGGCTTCTTTGGCGACACGCCCTTCGGCCTGCGCGCGTCGGACCGCAGTCGCGCGGCCTACAGGCCACGGCCCGGGGCTTTCAATGCGGCCCGCATCCGGCAGGACCAGAACGGCTTCCGCGCCGTACGAACGGCGCCCTGAAGCAGGTGGAGTGTTCATGTGTCAGGTCTGGGATTCCAGAGAGGAGAGAGCGATGAGTCGGTCAGATAGCGGATCCCCGTTCACTTGCGCGCGGGCGGTCATGATCGTCTGTGTGCTGCTGCCGGGGGCGGGCGCGGCGCGCGCGGAGGTCGGACTCACGAACGTCACGGTCGCCCCGCGCGATGCGCAGACCGCGACCGTGCGGTTCGACATCTCCTGGGCCAACTCGTGGCGTCACGAGGCCAACCACGACGCGGCATGGGTGTTCTTCAAGGTCCGGACCGACGACAAGGCGGATTGGCGGCACGTCCGGCTGGCCGCGGACAAGGTGCTCAACCCCACGGGTTACGGCCAGGCGAAAGGCGGCACGCCGCTGGACTTCATCGTACCCGACGGCGACGACGCGTTCCTCGGCATGTTCGTGCGGCGCGCGGACTACGGCGTGGGCAAGGTGGTGGCGACCAAGGTCACGGCCGCCTGGGACTTCACGGCCAACAAGGGGATTACGAAGGACACGAAGTTGAGCGTGCGGGCGTTCGGGATCGAGATGGTGTTTGTCCCCGAGGGGCCGTTCTATCTGGGCTCGGGCGGGGCGGAGGCGAAGGGGTTCTATCGGTACACCGACGGCAGTCAGAGTACGCAACCGTACCGGGTCACCGGGCCGGGCAAGATCCCCATCGGCACACGCGACGGGTGCTTATGGGCGCGGGACGGGGGGATGGACAAGGATGGCGGCGAGATTCCGGCCTCGTTCCCCAACGGTTACGCGGCGTTCTATTTCATGAAAGCCCAAATCCTGCCGGCGCAATACGACGCGTTCCTCGGCATGCTCGATGAGGCGCAGGTGAAGAAGCGATGGCATCCCGACGCAGCGACCCGTTCCGGCGAGGGGCCGAACTACGCGTATAAGACGCATGGCGGGCGTAATCCCATGATTTCCTGGGCCGACGGTGCGGCGTTCACGGCCTGGGCGGGGTTGCGGCCGATGACGGAGTTGGAGTGGGAGAAGGCCATCCGTGGGCCGCGTCAGCCGCGGTCGGAGGAGGTCGGCCCATCCTACTGGGGTGCCAACGCCGCCCACGACTGGTGGAACTCCCTGCTGCACGACAATGTCGCCGACGTGCGCGCGGTGACGGCCGGGACCCTCGCGGGGCGTCGCTTCCGGGGCACGCACGGCGACGGCACGCCGGTGTTTCCGGCGGACTGGCCGCAGGAGGACGCCGTGGGCGCCGGGTTGCGCTCCGTCGGGATCGGCTCCATGGCGGCGACCCGCCTCTCCGACCGACGTCATGCGGAGGGAGTCTACCCGGATATGAAGCCGCGATCCCGGTTCCGGGCGGTGCGCACGGCGCCGATGGTCAAGAGCAAGGACTCAGGAGCCGGAAGTCACTAGTCGATTGCGGTCGAGTGCAATCTAGATTCCGAAATGGTGAAGAACATGACAGAGATTCTGAAAAGAAACCACTTCCTGCCTGCGCTTCGCCGCCTGGCGCTCGCGCTTGTGAGCGCCGTGCTGAGTGCGGCCGCGGCTTCTGCCGCCGATACGCTTCCCGCGGCCCGATTCAAGGGGACGGGGAAGGCGGATCCGATCCGGGTGACGAACGTGGCGTGGAAGACGGACGCCGCTGCGGGAAACACGGCGGTCACCTTTGATCTGGCCTGGGATTGGTCCTGGCGGGCGGCGTGGGAGGAACCGGCGGAGCGAACCGGCGGCAAGGGAACGCTGAAACTGGAGAGCCGGGACGCGGCCTGGGTCTTCGTGAAGTTCCGCGAGCCCGGCGCCGACGGGTATAGGCACGCGACGCTCGACACGGACGGCGCGCATCATACCGCGCCCGCCGGGGCGAAACTGGACGTCGGGCTGAGCGATGACCCCTCGACGGGGCTCGGGGCAGGCGGGGCAGGCCGCAAGCGAGGCATGGGGGCCTTCGTTTACCGTGCCGCAACCAGCAGCGGTCCGAACGCCTGGAAGGGCGTCACGCTGCGCTGGCGGCACGGGGCGGACGGCGTCGACGATCCCGGCGCGGCGGACATCAAGGTCTTCGCCATCCAGATGGTCTACGTGCCGACTTGCCCCTTCTGGGCCGGGGACGGTTCGCCGCACACCATGGGCCAATTCTCGGCCGGCGACACGACCGATCCGCTCTTGATCCGGAGCGAGGAGGCGCTGACGCTGGGCGGGAGGGATCGGAACGGTCTGGGCACCCGCAACAGCATCGGGCCGAAATTCGCCGACGATTTCTCGATTAGTGTGACACAAACGCTCCCCGCCCAGTTTCCAAAAGGCTACGCCGGCTTCTACTGCATGCGGCAGGAGATCACGCAGGGGCAGTACGTGGAATTCCTCAATACGCTCACCTATGATGAACAGGCCCGCGCGATCAAAGGCGTGCACGCTTCGGGCGGCAAAAAACCCAATGCCCCCGCCGGCACGTTGGTCGGAACGGTTGTCCAGGGCAGTAGTTACAGGAACCGGGTCAAGATCGTGACGCCGGGCGCGCCGAACCCCCCCGGCCGGGTGGTGGCGCGGGCCGATGGGGTAGCGGCGTCGGTCAGTCCGACAGCCACGCCGGCAGTATTCACTACCGATGCGCCGCACTTGCCGCACGGCATGTGCTACAGCCACCAGACCGCGCTCACCCCCTGCCTGCTTTTCTCGGTCTGGGCCGGGTTGCGGCCGATGACGGAGTTGGAGTACGAGAAGGCCTGCCGCGGACCACTCAAGCCGGTGCCTGGCGAATTTGCCTGGGGGACGGCCGGAATCGCCGGCACCAACAAGCGCGAGGGGCCACGCGACGGATACGCCCTGCGCAATGCCGGCCAGGCCGACGAATCCGTCGTCTGGGAGGGCACCAACGGTCCCGACGCCGAGCGGGGCAACGCCGCCTGGGGCGGGACGACGCTGGGCAGGGGGTCGGATGGTTGCTATGCCATCAATCCCATCGACGGACCGCTGCGCGGCGGCCTCTTTGCGACGCCCGACAGCGATCGGGTCGCCGCCGGCGCGTCGTACTGGGGTATTCTCGATCTGACCGGCAGCCTGTGGGAGGAAGTGATCTGTCCGGGCAACGTGGCCGGTCCCTGGCGTGAGTCCCGGGGCCGTGGACGCGGGTTCGCGGGCGAGCATGGAGACGGGACGCTCAACCTGCCGACCGCATGGGAATACCGGGTACAGCGCGGCGGTTCCTACGACTTCGCCGTGGCGGCGAGCGTCTCGGACCGCAGGTTGTTCAGCCACGGGACGTCCAGCATGCGCGGCGTGCGCAGCGCGCCGTGAATAGTGACTGTTGCAGAGAACGGAGAAGATCGATGAAGACGATATGCACCACGATCACCCTATTGCTGCTGGCCGGAGCCGCGGCGCGGGCGGGCAACCTGAAGTTCGAGAATGTCAGCGTGAAGCCGCGCGATGCGAAGACCGCGACGGTGACCTTCGACATTGCATGGTCCAACGCCTGGCGGCGTGGGAGCTTCCATGATGCTGTCTGGGTGTTCTTCAAGGCCAGGGCTGAAGACGAGACGGGCTGGCAGCACGTTCGCCTGGCGGCGGACAAGGTGCTGAACCCGGCGCGTTACGGCCAAGACAGAGGCGGTACGCTGCTCGAATTCGTCGTGCCCGCCGGCGACGACGGGTTCGTGGGCATGTTCGTGCGGCGGACGAAGCAAGGCAAGGGCGCTGTGACGGCGCGCGGTGTCACGGTGGTTTGGGACCTCAAGGCCGCGCCCGGCATCGGGGATATCCCCAGGACGCAGATCCGGGCCTTCGGGATCGAGATGGTGTATGTGGCCGAGGGGCTGTTCTGCTTGGGCTCGGGCGGGACGGAACGGAACCGGTTCTACAAGTATACCGACGGTAGCCAAGACCAGCAGCCGTACCAGGTCACAAGCGCCGGCGCGATCCCGACGGGCCGGCAGGAAGGCAGGCTGTGGGCGGTGGGCATCACGCCCGAGGACGGTGGCGAAATCCCGGCGTCTTTCCCCAACGGCTATGCCGCGTTCTACTGCATGAAGCGACCGTACATTACGCAGGCGCAGTACGCCGGCTTCCTGAACACACTGACCGAGACGGATGCGAAGAAGCGGTACTACGCTGGGCTGCATGGCGTCGCGATCAAGCGTTCCGGGGAGTCAGAGAACTACGCCTATTCGGCGACCGATCCAGGCGGGCGTTGCCCTTTGTTGTCCTGGGTGGACGGCGCGGTGTTCACGGCGTGGGCAGGTCTGCGCCCGATAACGGAGTTGGAGTACGAAAAAGCCATTCGCGGGCCGCTAGATCCGATGCCGGACGGTGCGGAGGTGTCGTACTGGGGCGTGGCGGTCGTGAACCAGGGGGGAATCTATGAGCGTCCGGTATCGGCCGGCACCATGGCGGGGCGCGCGTATGCGGGCACGCACGGCCGCGGCACGCCGGCCTTGCCCGCGGACTGGCCGGATGTTGGCGACGTTGTGTTGCGCGGCGGTTATGGCCCAGGCGGCAATGACGCCCACCTGCGCACGTCTGGCCGCATGGGCGCGATCGACGTGTTCGCGGATCGGAACCTCCACCCATACGCGGGTTGGCGCGCCGCGCGCTCGGGGCCGGCGGGGGATGCGGCGATGGAGCCGATCACCGGTCGAACCCTTGACCCTCGCGTGCCCCGCTTGGACCGTCCCGTCCGCGCCGACGGCGTCCTGGAGGAGTGGGGCAAGCCCTTGCTGACCCTCGGCGGGCCCGCCGACCTCTTCCCGGTCTACCGCCGCTTCGCGCCCTTCGACTTCTACGGCCGTCTCCTCAAGCCGTGGCAGGGACCGCAGGACTTGAGCGCCAAGGTCTACCTGGGCTGGGACGGCGAGGCCCTCTGCGTGGCGGCTGAGGTGACCGACGAACGGCACGTCAACACCAAGACCGGCAGCGGCATCTCCAGTGGCGATGCGATGCAGATGGGGCTGGTCACCGCGGACGGCGTCCACTGGAACGTCGGGTCGGCCCTGACCCGGTCGGGCGTCGCCTTCCACCAGTGGGAAGGCAAAGGCGACACGCTGGTGAAGACCGTCGGCTGCGCGGTGGTGCGGGATGACAAGGCCAAGGCCACGCGCTACGAGCTGCGTCTACCGCTGACCGCCCTCGGCCTCAAGGGCGGCGCCAAGTTCGGCTTCAACATCGTCTTCTCTGACGAAGACAGCGACGAAGGCAGCGGGCAGCGCTACCGGCTCCAGTTGGCGCCGGGCCTGACGCATCCTGCCAACACCAGACTGTATTCCCGCTTCGTCCTGGCGAAGTAGAACAAGAACAGACTGTGACAGATAAGCGACAAGGAAGCAACCAATGGGACGTATGGTACGATTCGTTGCCGTTTCGGCCGTGGCGACGGCGATGGCATTCCCGGCGATGGCCGGAGAGGAACTCAAGCCGCGCGACCTGTCGCCCGTGACCCGGCTGGAGGCGCCGACTCATCCGCCCGTGGAGATCGTGTGTGAGGGACGCGCCAGGGCGGTGGTCTATGTAGCGAGCCGAGACCCCAGCGCGAACCTCAAGCGGCTGCTCGCCGAGTTGGTCGAGGTGGTCCGCCTCGGCACCGGCGCAACGCTCGAGCAGGTCGCCCGGCCTCCCGCCGCAGGAAGGCCCGCCATCGTGATAGGCGACTGTGAGGAAACGCGCAAGGCCGGCATCGATGCGGCGAAGATCCCAATCGAGGGATTCGTCGTCAAGACGGCGGCGAATCGCGTCTACCTTGTGGGCAGTACGAAGGCCTTGCCGGCCCGGAGCGACCGGTGGGCGAAGTGGAGCAACGACGGGTCGGCCTGGGCTGTGGCGGACTTCCTCGAGCGGCTCGTCGGCGCGCGGTGGTACTGGCCGACCGAGCTTGGTGGGCGGTGCGTCACCCGCGTCGGGTCGCTGGTGATCCCTCCGGTGCACTACAGCGATCAACCCGTGTTCCGCCTGCGGGAGTACCACCCGCCGCAGGGCTGGAAGCTCCCGGCGAGGGCGCGCTCTTCCGACAAGGAGCCGCTTCCCTTCCCGCCGGGGGCCATTCCCGAAGGGGTCGAGGCGGTCAACATGCGCGCCTACCTGCCTTTGGCGCGCGGCGGCTGCAGTTGGCCCTACAAGATCAAGGTCCACCAGCCCCAAGGCCTCAGGGGCCGTCCCAAGGAGTGGCACGAGGAACACAAGGACATGATGGCGGTCAAGAAGGACGGCTCGCGGAGCACCACCATGTTGTGCTACAGCTCGCCGAAGGCGTTGGAGTTCCTCCTTGCCGGCTGCGAGCGTGTCTGGGACAAGGGTGGCGGTGCTACCTGGGTCACTTCCACCTGCGTGACCGTTTCCCCTGGCGATTCGGTCGTGGCGTGCTACTGCTCGGCTTGCCGGGAGACGTTCGCCAAGGGCAGCGGTACGCCGAATGGCGGCGCCTCACTGATCATGGCCACATTCGTCAAGCGGATGTGCGAGGCCGTGAAGCGGCGATGGCCCGACAAGAAAGTGATCTACCTGCCCTACTGGAACTACGATGAGTGTCGCGAGGAAGTGCACTACCCGGACAACCTGGTGATCATGTCCGCCATGACTACCTATCCGATGCCGTTGAGGGCTCAACGCGGGAACTTCGAGGAGGCGATCCAACGTCTGCGCGGCTTCCGGGCGCAAGCATGCGTACCTGTCACCATCTGGGACTACTGCGTCGCCTGGACGTATGGCCCTTACCAGTACCCGCACCTCGTGCGCGACTATTGCCAGGCCGTCAAGGGGATCAGCGCCGGGTCCTTCCTCAACGGGATGTGCCTGGGCGAGTGGACCAACACGGCCCCGACCCTCTACGTTTGGATGAGAGCGCTGTGGAACCCCGATCTGGACGTGGACGCGGTGCTCGACGAGATGTGCCGGCGACTCTACGGCAAGGCCGGGAACACTGCCAGAGAACTCATGAAGCTGGAGTGCGACGTCTGGCAGAAGGGGGAGTGGACGAAGAACCGCATCAAGCAACCCGGCGGATGGCCCGTGCCCAGAAGGCTGTTCCGGGTCGTCTTCACGGCGGATGTGGTGCAACGGATGAAGGCGCTGCGCGACAAGGCGCTGGCCGACCTGGCGGAAGACCCGGTTGCCCGGCAGCGGTTTCTGTACTGGACCTGGACGTTCGACGCGTTTCTAAAGGAAGCCGAGGCGGCCCACAAGAAGAGCCGATGACGGCGAGGAGACGACCCATGGAACGATCGGCGAAGCGATCTCTGGCTCTTGTGGCCCTGGCGGTTTCGATGGGATTCCCCGCGGCGGGAGCTGAACGTCAACTGACCCCCGCGGACGACCTTCAGAAAACACTCGACGCGGCCAAGCCCGGGGACGCGATCGTCCTGGCCGACGGTGTGTACTACCAGAACGTCGTGATCACCCACGGGGGAAAGCCAGGAAAGCCCATCACGCTGCGGGCCGCCAAGGGCGGGGCCGCGACTCTCAGCGGGGCCGTGCCGCCGGGTGAGGGGACGCTCAAGTTCCAACGCGTCGAAGGCGACCTGTACAAGGCGTCCGTATCGCACCGCGTGTGGTGGGTGATGGCCGGCGTGCGGAACCTTGTCAACTATGGGAACCTGGCGCACCTGAAGCTGTTCCAGTTCCCCAATCTCTACAAGAAGGCCCTCCAGCCCTGCGCGCCGGAGGGCTTTGCCTGGCAGGACGGATTCCTCTACGTTCGTCTGGAGCGCGGGGCCGACCCAAATACCGTCGCCATCCAAATCAACCGCCCCGGCGGACACTCGACCGGCGAGCCGGAGTTTGCCAAGGAATTCTACTGCAACCCCGACACCGGCTTCTGGGTCCCCGGCACGGGGCACCTGTTCTCAAGGACGTTGGCCAACATCATTGTGAAGGCCGACCACGTTGTCATCGAGGGCTTGAGGCTTCATATGGGCGCGGGGGCGGCAGTGGTGGTCCACGGCAACGAGGTGACGATCCGCGACTGCTACATGAGCGGTGCGCACATGGGCGTCTGCCAGGGCGACTCGGTCCGGCTCCCGGCGCATGAATCACCCGGCCAGCGTCCGATCGGGCGCGCCAACCGCACCTCTCGCGGCCTGACGGTGGAGCATTGCGAGTTCGGCTGCCACCCCGCCTACAAATGGTGCCCGAAGTACTGGGGTGGCCTGTACCACAGCAACCTTGCGGCGGCGTTCATGAACTACGGTGGGCCGCGCTCGATCGTCCGCCACAACTGGGTCTACGACTCCGCCAACGACCTCCTGCAGCCGCGGGGCAACGGAACCAGCTCGCCCGCCGACGCTGGCGAGATCGCCTACAACCTCATCCAGAACAGCGGCGACGACTCCATCGAGTTCGACAGCACCACACCGATGAATCTCCGCGTCCATCACAACGTCATCGTGGACGGCCTGTGCCTGCTGGCCCTCTCGCCCGTCATGGGCGGCGGGCTGACCATCGACCACAACATACTCTACGTCTCGCCGGAGAACGGCTTGAGGTGGTGCGGCCTGTTCAAGGGCGGCAGCCCCTGGGGTAGTGGCCTGCCGACTCAGGGCGTGCGAATTGTCCATAACACGATGGTCAACACGCAAGGCCAGAACATCGGCCTCTGGTGGGTCGGCGGCCATCGCTATGAGAACAACGTCATCGAGAACAACATCTTCTATGTCGCCCGCTCGCAGAACTTCAGCGCGCCGGGGCTTGTGTTCGGCCGCCAGAACCTCTACTGCGGGCGCAAGGTAGATCCCAAGCACATCCCCGAGATGATGCACCACGAGGGCTCGCCGCTCGTGTCCATGAAGCCGATGGACTTCAACCTCCGCACCGACAGCCCCGCCGTGGACGCCGGTGCCGCCGGCAAGGACTACAACCACCAGCCCCGCGGCAAGGCCCCGGACCTGGGCGCCATCGAGTTGGGCGAGACCTGGCGGTTCCCCCGCCCCGGCCCCCGCTGGGCCAAGGGCGAGGGAATCGCCAACCGCCCCGCGATCCCGGCCTCGCTGCCCCGCAAGTGGGTTGGGCTGGAGTAGGAAGAGCAGATCATGTCAACTCGCGCCTCGCATCCTGTGTTGATCAGCGTGGTGATCTTGGCGGGCGTGTGCGCACCCATGGTCCGTGCCCAAACGAAAGACGCCCCTGCCCACGGACGTCCGTTCTTCATGCCCGTACAGGAGCGAGCACGCATTCGGAAGCTGATCGGCACCGAGGAGTGGGCGAAGGCAGACTACGCCCGGATTCAGAAGACCGCTCGGAAAGGCGACGGCTTCCTGGCGGCGTTCCTGTATGCGCTGGACGGGGATGCGGCGTATGTGCCCATCGCGCAGAAATGGCTGCTGGAGCGGTACGGCGCCAAATCCGGAAGGACGAGGCGCGCACGGGGCGCGCTGGGCAATCCCGCCTTCTTCAAGGCCGGCGTGCCCCACTTGAGCGATGTTTTCTACGATACGGACTTCAGGCCGTATATCGGTTTCGATTGGGCGTACAAGGGGCTGGAGCCGGCGGCTCGCCGGGAGATCCAGGAGGGCATCAGCGCGTTCATGCACTTCAAGATGCGATGCATGGACCGTTGGTCGCAGACCCCCAACTTGGTGTTCAAACCCACCTCTATCGTGGCCTTCGCCGGGCTGGCCCTTAAAGAAGGGGAACTGATCGACTGGGGCTTCTACCGCAAGCCGGGATCGCGGACCGGCGGGTACTTTCCCGTGCTCGACAAGATGCTGAAGGACAGCGGCCCTTGGCACGAAGCGCCGATCTACCCCTTCGCGCATACCGACATCTACTGCATGGCCATGGTCTCCCGGTATCGCTCGCTATGCGACGGCAAGGACTGGTGGACCGCCAAGGCGCCCAACGGCGGAAGCCCGAAGGGGTTGATGGACTACTACATCGACACGGCCTACCCCATCGAGCGCACCGGCTACGGGCGCGGCCAGATCCGCCTGGTCACGTACGGCGACGGCGCCACCAACGCGAAGCATGACCTGTTCCTGGTCAATCCGGCCGGAGCGGCGCTCGATGGGACCAAGGCCCTCATCGCGGCGTATAACGCCTCCGGCGATCCGCGCCTGGCGTCGTTTGTCGCGATGGTCCCGGACTACAAACCTACGCTGATCGACCGGCGCCCACTGCCGGCGAAGATCGGGTTCCCCGCCGTGTCCTCCAAGATCTGGCCCGACTTCGGGCTGGCCATCCTGCGCGCGGAGGAGTCCCCGGCCTACTGGCATAGCGACGCGCCGGTGGTGTTCCAGCTCATGACCAAGGGCTACGGCCACGATCACGGCGACAAGTTCAGCATCATCTTCCATGGCGCGGGCCGACTGCTGTACCCGGACTACAACGCGATCCAGTACGAAAACGCCAACATCGGCTGGACGCGGAGCACCATCGCGCACAATACGCTCATGGTCGATGAGGCCGATACTCGGGCACGGCCTTGCGACGTTCGGCATGACTTCACGGCGGAGGCGAAGTGCCTGGCGACGTCGGCGGCCGGCGTCTTTGAGAAGGTCGACCAGACGCGTGTGCTGCTGCTGACCCGCGAATACCTGCTGGACGTCTTCCACGCGGCCAGCCCGACACCGCGCGTCTACGACTACCTCCTGCACAGCTTTGGCATGCCCCGGCCGGCGTGCCCCGACCTGTTCAGACCGTCGAATGCCTTGGACAGGCGCTTCTGGCTGGTCAGTGATCGGCAGGCGATGACCACCGACGAGTCGTGGTCGCTTGACTTCGTGATCAAGGAGGAGTCGGGCAGCCGGAAGGGCAAGTTCGGCCCCGAGTGGTACAATCACACGGCCGCCGTCCGCGTCACCATGCCCGGCGAACCGGGAACGCTGGTCACCCACGGCATCTCCGGGATCGAACTGGGGAAACAGGTCAAACGTACCTTCGATCGGCTGGGCATGCTGATCGCACGGCGGGCGGGGGTCCGACAGACGGTCTTCGCCGCCACCCACGAGCCCTATGCCAACGCGGCGAAGCCGCAGATCACGGCGGTCACCAAGTTGGCGCAATCCGATCGTGCCATCCTGGTGCGCGTGGTCGCGGAGGACTACACGGACTATGCCGCCGTCTCCTTCGGGCCGCAGCCGGACTCGCCGGAGTACTTGCTGACGGCCACGGGAGACCCAAAGACCCGCGTCGCTTTCAAGGACTACGGCTACCTGCGCGTGCGCAAGGACGGTACGGCGGTGGCGCGCGGCGGGTGGACCGGCTTGCGTATTCCAGCCGCCAAGGCGGCGCTCACCTTGAACGGCCGGCCGGCCCGCGCCACGTTGGCAGGCGGCTACCTCGTCTTCGGGGCCCTGCCCGAGGTGCAGACAGCCCAAGCGGAACCGGAGTGCCCTTTTCCGGTAACCCCGAACACCGCCGTCGCCCGCCTGGCGCGAGGAGCACGCCGGGCAGTGACCTTCACAGTGAGGAACACGCTTCAGCAGAGCATTACCGGCGCCCTGGCCTTTGAGTTGCCGAAAGGAGTGACGGTTGAGCCCGCGGCGCCGCGGTTCGGCCCCCTGCCGCCGGGCGCAACGGCCCAAGCGCAAGTCGCGTGCATCGCCGGCAGGAACGCCGCGCATGGCAAGTGGCTCATCCCGTACCGCGTCAGCTATCGTACCGGGGAGGCGGCGCAGGAGGTCCGCACCGCGGCCCTGCCCTTCCACATCGTCGTCGGTCCCGTCCTGGAGTTCGTCTATCGCCATCCGCAACGCAACGTCTTCCGGGTGAGCGCGCCGCGATACATCGCCGACATGGACATGGACAGCGGACTGACCCGCTACCTGGCCGATGACGACGGCGCTATACGCCTGAACGGCACGCCGCTGTTCACCTTCTCCGACGGGAAGAAGCCCTGGCTGTTCGACGGCTGCACGAACAACTCGACCTGGCCGTCATCCGTCCCCGCGGCCCTGACGGGGGCGCCCAGCGCCTATGGAGACTGCCGCTACCGGATGCGCTTCAGCCCCGACCGCATCACCACGCGCATGGACTCCGGGTGGACCCGGTTCGACCCGACGCATTTCACAGTGCCCGGCAAGTGGGTCTGCCCGGGGGGGGCGCCCGCCTGGGCGCGCATTGTCGCAGTGGACGCCGGCGGCAAGGAAGTCGATGCGAGACCCGGCACGAAGCTGAAGGTCGCCGCCGCCGAGCTGGCTTTCCCCGGCGCCAAGTGGCATCTGGCGTTTGCCTTCACCCCGCCGCAGCCGGTGACCTTCAAGGACGTCGGAATGCAATTCCCCATCGGTTCACTCAACGGCGATAGTTGGTCGGTGGGCTTCTGCAAGCCCGGCGAACTGGACGCCTGGCGCAAGGGACGTTAGTTGTCGCCCAGAGACAGAGGAGAAACCATGAAGCGAGTGAGCGTCGCAGCCCTCTGCATCCTCTCGGCACTGGGGTGCCTGGGCGGGTGTGCCCGGGTCGAAACCGCCACGGAGATCGATGCGATGGCAAGATACCAGGAACTCGCCGGGACCGAGTGGCGGCAGATCCTTCACGACCGTTGCACGGGCAACTGGCAGGACACATGGTTCCTCGACGGCCGAAAGGCCGCGGTGACCAACGGGCCCGACGGCATGACCTTCACCGCCGGCCCGGTCGCCCGCGACGACTCCTGCCATGCCGTCCTTTGGACGAAGGACAGCTTCCGGGGCGACCTCAAGATCGAATACGAATACACGAGGACCGACTCCGCGGTCCGCTACGTGACCATCCTGTACATCCAGGCCACCGGCAGCGGGGACGCGGAGCATGCCGAGGACATCGCCACGTGGTCTGCCCTGCGGACCGTGCCATCCATGCGGCTGTACTTCAACCACATGAACACCTACCACATCAGCTACGCCGCGTTCGGCACGAGGAACGACGACCCCGATGCCGACTACATCCGCGCGCGCCGCTACATGCCCGACGCCGGGAAGGGCCTGGCGGGGACGGAGCTAAAGGACGAGTACGCTCGAACCGGCCTCTTTAGGGCCGGCGTACCATACCGGATCACGGTCATCAAGAAGGGCCGGAAGCTGTTCATGCACATAAGGGGAGACGGACGTGAGCAGCTTTGCCGCTTCCGCAACGAAGCGCTGCCGCCGATCACGGAAGGTCGCATCGGCCTGCGACACATGTACACCCGCGGCGCGCGCTACCGCGATTTCCGCGTGTCTGTGCCAACGCAGCCGTAGGACGTCAGAGAACCCGCGTGTGGGAATGATACCGATGAGATTGAGACGACCCACGGCCGTGCTGTTTGGGGCGACGGCCCTGCTGGCGGCCACATCGAGCCTGCTGGCGGCCAACGACCCAGACGCGAGGTTCCGCGGCACTCCCCCGGGCAACCTGGCGGCAACAAACGTGCGGTGGGAGGCCGCCACGAAGGAGTACAGCCATGTGACGTTCGACCTCTCGTGGTCCGGCTCCTGGCGAGCGGCGTGGGTGGAGCCGGCCGACAGCAGCGTCACCGGCCGGGACCTGCGGATCGAGAGCTGGGACGCGGCCTGGGTGTTCGTGAAGTTCCTCGCCGAGAAGGACTCCAAAGCCAGCATCGAACGCAACCACTGGCAGCACGCGACACTGGCGGCGGACGCGGCCCACCACGTGATACCTG
This sequence comes from uncultured Planctomycetales bacterium, assembly GCA_965602635.1. Taxonomy (GTDB): domain Bacteria; phylum Planctomycetota; class Phycisphaerae; order SM23-33; family SM23-33; genus CBFCZU01. The sequence goes on from CBFCZU010000038.1 coordinate 20,883, forward strand.
CCGGCGCGACGAACGCAGTCGGCCTGACCGACGACCCCTCGACGGGGCTCGGGGCACGCGGGAGACGCGGCATCGGGGTGTTCATCTACCGCGACGCGATCGGCTGCGGCGCCAACGACTTCAAGGGCGTCAAACTGAGATGGTTGCACGGTGCGGACAAGGTGGACCCGGCCAGAGCCGCCGTGCGGGTCCGTGCGCTGGCTATGGTCTACGTGCCGGAAGGCCCGTTCAAGGCGGGGTCGGGCATCCGCGTGCCAATCGAGAGGTTCCCGGACGGCCCCAAGCGACCCGTCGTGGGTGGCCCCCTGCCCGGCAAGACACCCGAGTGGCCCAGGGGCTGCTTCGGGGAGTTCACGGACGGCGCTTGGCGCGGCGGCGAGCCGACGATTCCGTTCCTGGTGGACGCCGAATGGAACGGCCCGGTGGCGGTGGGCTCCCGCGCACGGCGCATCGGCCCCCGGCCCGGCCTGCTCTGGGGGAACCTGGTCTATGACTTCCACAACCGCGGGCTTTCGGCCGGGTTCGGCTCAATGGCCCCCGTAGGTGACGGCTACCCGCCCGCCACCGTGCACAACGACTATCCGACCGGCTACGACGCTTTCTACTGCATGAAGTACCCTCTGACGCAGGGCCAGTACGCGACGTTCCTCAACTCCCTTCCGCCGGACGCGGCGGCCGAGCGGGGGTTCGTCAGCGGCGACGGGAAAATGCCGAACAGCGGTGTAACGACGGCCTTCATCATTGTGGACAAGAGAAAGGTCAGCCCGGGCCCCGGGTACCGCCCACACACGATCGAGGAATGGGACGGCCATACGATCACCTGCTCGACCGACAGGGTGCCCAGGATTCCGACATCCGTGGACGCAGGCGGGGGCGTCAGGCTGGGCACGGATGCCGGCCAGGACGTGGACGTTGTCGGCAGCCTCATCAGGGACGCTATGGCGGAGGAGAAGAACAAGGACAAGCCTAAGCGTCCCCCTGTCTTCACGGCCCGGCTGCCGGACCGGCCCTGCGGCTGGATCGGTTGGGTGGACGGTTTCGCGTATGCAGTCTGGGCGGGTCTCCGACCGATGACGGAGCTGGAGTTCGAGAAGGCTCGGCGGGGACCGCTCGACCCCATGCGCACGGAGCCCGCTTCGAGGCGGGCGGACCCCAGCACGGCTATCCGCGGAGCCTGGGAAGACTTGACGGCGACCTACTGGGGCAGTTGGGGTCTCGGGGGCACCCCGATCACGATCGGCTCCTCGGCCGGGCGCGCGTTCCGGGGTACGCACGGCGACGGGAGGACGCCCGCTGGCACGCCCGGCGCGCCTCTCCGGCGGACAGGCTTCAGGTACGACCCCGACTCCGGCTTCGACACGGCGCCCGCCGACTGGCCTAGAGGCGTCGAGGGAGGGAAGGAGGGTGTCGGAGGGCGAGCCTACATCGGCAGACGCCCCTATCGCCTCCCGAGAACGCGCTTCGGATGCGGGCGCACGGCGCCGGCCGCGCACAAGCCGATGTCGACGAGGACGCGGCCGTCACCGCAAGCCGCTGCGAAGACCCACCTGCCGGGAGATCTGCCGCTGAAAGCACCCCCGGCGGACGCCATCAAGATCACGAACGTCAAATGGGAGGCCGGCACGAGAGACTACAGCTTCGTGACGTTCGACCTCGCCTGGAAGGGCTCCTGGCGGGCGGCGTGGACGGAGCCTGCGGACAAGAACGTCACCGGCAAGCCGATGAAGATCGAGAACTGGGACGCGGCCTGGGTGTTCGTCAAGTTCCGCAGACCGGGCGCCGCCGGCACATCACACGCGACGCTTTCAAGCGACCGCGACGACCACCAGGCCCCCGTCGGGGCGGCCCTGGGTGTCGGCCTGGACAGCGACGGCGACAAGGGGCTCGGGGTGTTCATCTACCGCGACGCTGTCGGGCAAGGTGACAATGACTTCAAGGGCATCAAGCTGCGTTGGCTGCACGGAGCCGACGGCGCGGATCCGGGGAAGGCCAGGCCGGCGGCGCACGCCATCGGGATGGTCTACGTGGACGAGGGCCCCTTCAAATCGAAGAGCCCCCTGCGCCGACCGGTCCTTGCCAAGAAGAAGGAGCGACCCTACTCCCGGCGCCTTCCCTTGACGCTGATTAGCACGGTCGACGCGACGAAACCGGGCGGCTACTACGCCGACGCCGGCGAACGCGTGCCGGAGCATCACGAGTGGGCCAACGGCTACCGGGCGTTCTACTGCATGAAACGCTCGATCAGCCAGGGCCAGTACGCGGCGTTCCTCAACTCCGTACCGGCCGACCTGAACGCCCCCAACAACAATGCCGAGCGATATCTCATCGGCGCCCTGGCGTCCGAGACGCCCAGGCGCTACAACGCCCGTCTGTACAG
>CBFCZU010000039.1:0-22708 GCA_965602635.1 uncultured Planctomycetales bacterium
TCGACCATAGCGTCGGTGTCGACGGTGCTGCCCCGGCCGGCGTTGAAGAACAGGGCCCCGTCGGCGAGCAGCTCGAACTGCCCCCGGCCGATGAGCTTCGCCGTGCCCGACGTGCCGGGGAGCAGGTTCATCACCACCTCGGCGCCGGTCAGTGCCTCTGCGAGCTGGTCGGGGCCATAGACGGCCTGGCAGTGCTCGCTCGGGCGCGGGTGACGCCGCAGGCCGACCACGTTCATGCCGTGGGCCGAGCCCAGCATCGCGCAGCGCTGACCGATGACGCCCAGGCCAAGGACGCACAGCCGCCGGCCGGACAGCGTGGCGATCTGCCGCACCGTCGGCGGCGACTTCCACTGGCCGTCGCGCTGCATGAGCCAGGCCTCGTGGAGGCGATGGTTGAGCATCAGCAGCAGGCCGAAGAGATGCTCGGCGATCTGGTCGCCGTGGATGTGTGCGTTCGTGATGACCACGGCGTGGTCGCGGACGTCCGGGCGCTGGGCCCAGGCGACGCCCGCCCCGGTGGTCTGGAGCCACCGGAGCCGCCGGGCACGGGCGAACAGCTCGGGCTTGATCCCGCCGTAGGCGACCTCGACGTCGGCGATGACGGCGTCGTCGCTGTCCAGGTCCTGGCCGGAGACGATCCGGGCGGCGGGGGCGATCTGGCGAATCCGCTCGGCCAGGCCTTCGTCGTGCCGGGCCGACAGGAGGATGGTCAGTTGCTGCTCGCTCATGGGCGGCTCCGTCGGGTCTCACTGCTGGCTGCGGAGGAGGCTACGGCAGGCCGGGCGCCGGGGCAAGGAGCAACTGCCGGTTCGGCGCAGCCCGCGCGGGACGCCACCGCGGCCTTGGGAATCGCCGGCCCACCTGCTAGGATGCCATCAGCAGGGGTGCGACTGGACGGCGTGGTATCCCGGGGCGATAGGAGATCGTAATGCTCTGCAAGCAGTTCGGCAGCTCCGACGTGAAGATTTCGGCTATCAGCTTCGGGGCGATGCGCTGGCCCGACGAGCAGACGTGCCACGAGATAATCAACCGCGGGCTGGACCTGGGGCTCAACTACGTTGACACGTCCACCGGCTACGTGCAGGGCGAGAGCGAGAAGTGGACGGGGCGGGCGGTCAAGGACCGGCGCGACGAGATCTACTTCTCCAGCAAGTCGCACTTTGCCAAGGCGCCGACGGCCGATGCGGTTCGCCAGGCCATCGACGGCTCGCTGAAGGCGACGGGGCTGGACTACTTCGACTTCTACCAGCTCTGGGGCCTGGGGACGGTCGAGACGGTCGAGGCCGCCATGGCCAAGGGCGGCACCGTCGAGGGCGTCCGCAAGGCTCAGGCCGAGGGGCTGATAAGGATCGGGCTGGGCTTCACCTTCCACGGACCGGGCGAGGCGTTCAGGGCGGCGGTCGATACCGGCGAGATGCTCTGCGCGACCGTCTCGTACAACCTGATGAACCGCAAGGAAGAGGAGAACATCGCCTACGCGGCCGAGCACGGCGTGGGCATCGTGATCATGAACCCCCTTGCCGGCGGGGTGCTGGCGCTGGCGGGCAACGAGCAGTTGGACTTCCTCCGCGGCGGCGGCGTCGGCCCCTGTTACGGGGCGCTGAGGTTCCTCCACGCCAACCCAGGGATCACCACGGGCATCGTCGGCTTCCGGGCCGTCGAGGAGGTCGATCAGGCCGTCGCCAGCCTTCAAGGCGCCGAGGACCTGGACGAGTCCTTCCGCCGGCAGCTCATCGAGAAGATCGACGCCGTCAAGCTCATCGAGGGAGACTTCTGCACCGGGTGCGGGTACTGCAAGGAATGCCCCAACGACGTCAACCCGTCCAAGTTCATGCAGGCCATGCGGGACTTCGTCCTGTACGGGGTCAACGAGGATCGCCTGGCCGATTGGATTCACTCGAAGTACCCGCACTCCGACGTCGTCAAGGAGCTGGGCCAGTGCACCGAGTGCGGCGAGTGCGAGACGAAGTGCCCGCAGAAGCTGAGCATCGTCGAGGAGATCCGCCGCGGCAAGGCCGTGCTGGCCGGCAAGTGAGCGGAGGGGCGGAGGCGCTCGGCTGCGCCCGGCCGGTGCGCTCACGGCCGCCGGCGGGGCCTGGTTTCGTGGAACGTCAGCTCGAGCCAGCCGACCTTTTTGGTGGCGACCTTGCCGAGGGTCGTCGTCCACCTGCCCTGGCGGGACGTATGGTTTATGCTGGATATGTGCTTCTCGGGCGCGGCCGTGCGGCAGAGGATCGTCCGGCCATAGACGCGCCGCACCTCGATGTCCTTCGCCTCCAGCACCAGATCCGTCTGGCGGCCTTTGATGGCCCCCCGGTCGGGCAGCGTTATGCTGTGCTCGATCTTGAGCGACACGACCTTCTCCAGGCGATCGTCAAAGAAGGCCGTCAGCGTGGCTTCATGCTTCGCGCCGGTCTTGGGATCCGTCTCGTTGCGGGCGCCCGTGAACCTGATGCCGGGGCTGCCCGGCTTGTCCTCGAACTTCCCGGCGACGTCGTAGCGCAGGCTGAACGTCCGCACGTCGGAGTCGGTGTGTCCCGTGTCGCTGGTCGAGGTGAACGTCGTCCGGTCGGCCACGAGGTACCAGGACGCGTACTTGTACTGGCCCAGGCGGCGCCAGATCATGACGGGGTCGGTGCCCCACGGCTTGATGCCGCGCGACATGGCGGCGATGTTGGCGCGGGGCGAGCTGTGGATCTCGTAGCGCTTCGGGCCGGGCGCCGCCCCCGCAATCTGTCCTCCCTCGCCGGGCTTGCGGTATGTCCGCTTGCCCGACGCCGCGTCGATCGTGATCCCGCCGAGGTCGCTGCGGCTCTTGATCTTGCCCGCCGAGTCGTACACGGTCTGGCCGGCGAAGTGCAGGAAGCGGAGCCCGCTCGCCGTCATCCGCGCGGTGGCCGAATGGCGGTTGCCGATCACCAGCACGTCGCCGTGGCGGAGTCTGCCGAGGATCGCCTCGTCGCTGAGCTTCATGCCCCGCGACCGGTTGGGCAGGGGCATGTACTTCAGGCCGCGGAGGACCTTTTCGAGGGCGGGCGTCTGAAGCTCGTGCAGGGTCTTCATGCGATTCTCGCCCGTCAGCAGGAATATCGTGTAGCTGTGGCAGTTGGCGTACTCGTAGGCGGGCTTCCAGCCCTTGTCCTTCACCGCGTCGGTGAGGACGCGGTGTAAACGCTCGTTCCAAGGCGGGGGTGCCTGGCCGGCGACGGCTGCAGGCGTGGTGATCTTGGCCGACCGGGGGTCGCGAAACGCCTGCATCTTCGCTGTCATGTCGGCGCCCCGGTCCAGCAAGAGGCGCACGACCTGGGTGGTCTGTCCCCTGAAGGCCGCCAGGTGCAGCGGCGTGGCCGACTGCTTGTCACGGGCGTTGATGTTCGCCCCGGCGTCCAGCAGCAGCCCTATCAGCTTGAGGCGCGTCTTGACCGTCGCCTCCGAGGCCGTCTTGGGCAACTTCCCGCCGGCCGGCGCCGGCGGGCCGAGCACCGCGAAGTGCAGCGGACGCCAGTTCTGCTTCACGTGCCTGACGTTGGGGTTCGCGCCCTCGCCCAGGAGCTTCCTGACCTTCGCGACGTCCGCGGCGCGCACGGCCGCGACAAGCTCGGCGTTCTTGTTGGGCTTCGGGGCAGGTTTCTTACCTATCTTGCCGGCGGCCGTGATGGGCTTGCTGGTGACCGTGATGAGCTTCCTGGCCGAGCAGGTCTTCGCTCGCCGGCCGGTGGTGTCTCCCGGAGGTGTGTAGGTCACGTTGACCACCACGGCGGCTTGCTGGGTGTGCACGCCGTCGGGAAGCTTCCACGACGTCACCGTGATGTACGTCGGGAAGCGGACCTTGTCGGCCCGTTTGGGGGTGAGCTTGCCCTTCCCGTACCAGGTCACTCGCAGCGAGAAGCGCCCGCCCTTCGCGTCCACGGCCGTGCCCCACTCTGCGGCCTTGGGGTTGATGTTCACCACCAGGACCGCCTGTGACTTGCCGTCGGGCGGGAGCGTGGCCGATGAGCCTGCCTTGAGCGACAGGACCACGCCCCCTTTCTTGCCCGCCGCGCCCGCGGAGGCGGCGCCCGCCGCCAGCAGCATCGCCGCCGCAACGGACCAGTGACCGATGTTCCTCATGTCGTGTCTCCCAACCGCTATCCGAGGGCCGATCGCATCTTGGTGAATTCGTCGAGGGTCGTCTGCGTGTAGGGCTCGCGCCCGGCGAAGGGCGGGCGCTGCGGCTTGGGCGCGCGGCCTTGGCGCAGCTCGGCGTGGGCAGCGCGGTGGGCGTCGGCGTACTGCCGCCGCGACGTCAGCCCGAACTGCTCGACGAGCTTCGCCAGCGGCACCTCGTCCAGGTTCGACTCGGCCATGAACTTGCCTTCCTCGCGCAGCGAGCGAACGGTCACGCCCGCCCCGTGCGTCCGGACCATCTCCTCCAGCAGGCCGAAGTGGAAGTCGGTGTGGCAGACGATGTAGTCCAGGTCGATGGTCCGCGCCGCCAGCGGCGTCTGGGAACTGGTGTGGTCGAGCACCTCGCCCAGCGGGTTGATGATCCGCGAGTGGGTCGTCCGCACCGACGAGACGACGTAGTACGAGTGGCGGTACGCGTAGCCCGGCAGCGGGAAGCCCCCGTCGTACGCCGACGGCCAGAAGACCAGCTCGGCGCCGGCGTCCTCCAGTTGCTGCCACGTCTCGGGGAACTCGATGTCGAAGCAGATCTGGATGCCGATCCGGCCGCAGTCCAGCTCGAAGACGGGCGCTTCGCGGCCGGGCGTGACGCCCTTCTCCGTCACGGTCATGTCCCAGCGGCTGGTGACAGGCTGGACCTTGTCGTAGATGCCGACCACGGCCCCGGCGCGGTCGATGACCACGGCCGAGTTGAAGACGGCGCCGTCGCGGCGGGTGAGGATCGGGCAGATGACGTTGGTGTGGTGCTTGCGGGCCCGCTCGGCGCAGGCGTCGGTGGTGGGCCCGGGGACGGTCTCCGCCTTCTGCTCGATCGGCAGGTCGCACCCGGCCGAGGCGAAGGTCTCCGGCAGGCACACGATGTCCGGCCCCAGGCCGCAGGCCGTGTCGAGCAGGGCCAGCACGCGGTCGCGGTTGGCCTCGATGGTCGGCCCCAGCCGGCCGTTCATGCACGTGGTCACGATCTTGGTCTTACGCGGCACGGGCGATTCTCCTTCCGGGCGGAACGGGCCGTCCGCCCAAGCGGCAATCCAACGGCTCGACTGCCGACAACATAGCACCTCGGCCGCCTCCCTGGCAAACCCCTGTCTCCGACCGGCCGGAGGGACGAAGCCGTCCTTGTCGGGACGCCGCCGCGCGGGGATAATGACGCCCGACGGCCCGCGGCGGTCGCGGGCAGGAGGCTGCATCGGAGAGCCCCAGTAACATGTCGCGAAAGAACGTCGCCAAGCGGTTGGGGATCGGGCTGATCGGATACGGGCCGTACGGCCAGCACCTGGCGCGGATGGTCTCGAACAACACGCGGGCGTACCTGCCGATCATCTGGACACGGAGCGAAGGGACGGCCGAGAAGATCCGCGCCGACGGCTTCGCCGCCACGAACGACGTGGACGAGCTGATCGCCCACGGCGAGGCCGAGGCCGTGATCGTCGCCTCGCCCAACGCCTGCCACAAGGAGCACGTGCTGAAGGTCTGCGCCGCCGGCAAGGCGCTCTGGGCGGAAAAGCCGCTCGTGCTGAACCTGGCGGACTACGACGAGATCGTCGCGGCCGTCGCCGCCTCCGGCGTCGTCAACCACTGCAACTTCGGCATGCGCTACGGCGGGGCGGCGCGGAAGCTGATCGCCCTGGCCGACGCGGGCGATCTCGGCCGGGCGATGCACCTCATCAGCCGCATCACACGCGGGACGGGGCTGTTCGCCCTGGGCAGCCCGCACAAGGCCGTCGCTCACCCGGAGCTGTCCGGCGGGTGGATCATGCACCACATGTGCCACCAGGTGGACTTCGCCCTGCGGCTGACGGGCGAGCGGGTAGTGCGGGTTTATGCCCAGACGGTCCGCAGCGCCGACGACTGCCCTTCGGAGGAATCGATCGCGGCCGTCCTGACGACCGAGAGCGGGGCGATCTGCGAGCTGGCCGATGGCGTCGCGCCGCAGGTCGACGGCCACCTCTCGTACCTCGCCACCAAGGCCCTGGCCTACGTGGACGCCGCCGGCGGGCTCAACGTCCGCGGGGCGTGCGACGAGAACAACTACGGGCACGGCGGCTGGTCCACGACCTACACGCCCGAGGCCTACGGCGACGACTCCATGGCCGCGTTCATCGCCGCCGTCACCGGCCAGCCGCACAACCGAACCTACCCGCTGAGCATCGTGCCGATCTCGCAGGGCCGCCACGTACTCGAGGTGCTGCTGGCGATCCAGGAGTCGGCCCGGACCAGCGCCGCCGTCACGCTGGGCGGCTAGAGGAAGGCCTGCCATGAAAGTCTTCGTCGGAACGGACCTGGAGGGCGTCGCGGGCGTCGTGTCGTTCGAGCAGCAGGCTTACGCGACGGGCAAGTACTACGAGGCCGCCCGGCTGCTCCAGACGGCCGAGATCAACGCCGCCATCGAGGGGATGCTCGCCGCCGGCGCTGAGGACGTGCTGGTTGCCGACTGGCACGGGCCGGGCGCGGTGGTCTTCGAGGAGCTTCACCCGGCCGCCAAGCTCCTCCACGGCCGCCCGGTGGCGCCGCGGCAGGTGCGGGAGGAGGTCGCCCGGGCATACGACGTGTGTGTGATGCTCGGCCAGCACGCGATGGCAGGCGTGAGCGACGGGAACCTGAACCACACCCAGTCCAGCCGCAGCACCGACTACATCAAGCTCAACGGAAAGTGCATCGGGGAGATCGCCCAGTTCGCACTGTACCACGGCGCGCTGGGCATGCCGCTGATCTTCCTGACCGGCGACGAGGCCGCCTGCCTCGAGGTCGAGGAGCTGATCCCCGGCATAGCCACGGTGGCGGTCAAGAAGGGCCTGTCTCGCCAGTCGGCGATATCGCTGTCAGCCCAGGCCGCCAGGGAGAAGATCCGCCAGGGCGCCGAGCGTGCGATCCGCGCCCACCAGGAAAAACCGATCGCCCCGCTGACCTGGCCGGGGCCGTACGTCCTTGAGCGGCGCTACTTTCACACCGACACCGCCGACGGCGCCGCCGGCAGCCCCGGCGCCGAGCGGGTGGACAGCCAGACCGTCCGCTGCCGCTCCGATAACATCCTGGACGTGATCTACCGATGAGGCCCCGGTGGGGGGCGGGGCGTGGGAACAGTGCGGGGCCGCTGAAGGACTTCGTGAGAATGGGCCGGCAGTGACGGTCGCCGCGAAGGCGCCCGCCGGCTGCTAGGTCCCGTTCTGGCTCGGGGACTACTGTAGCAACGCCCGGAATGGCCCCGTGCAGTTCTTGAAGTGTGAGATCGTCTTCAGTCGGCAGGATGACGTTGACATGAAGCATCGTGCTCGGCCAAGCCGTCGGCTCTTCCGCTGTCGGCAAGCGGCACGGCCACGGCGCAAAGGAGCGCAGAAATGAAAGGCACACTGTTGGCTGTCCTGGTCGCTTCTATGGTTGTCCCGGGCTGTGACAGATCGTCGCCGAGGCCCAAGGACGCCGGCAAGCCCCCCGTCATGCTCAGCGTTGGCCACGTCGGGCACGATCATCACCTGGCCCTGTACGTGGCCGCCTTGGAAGGCGAGCGGTTCAGGAAGGACTACGGCATATACCTCAAGGCGATCAAGTCTCGCGAGGTGTACGACTTGGTGGAGAACGGCAGGGGGCTGGCGCGGCTCAGGTTCATCAAAGTCGGCGGCGGCTCGCGCATGCCGGCGGCCATGAGCCGAGGCGAAATCCAGATCGGCCTCGGGGGCGTCCTGCCCGTCACGAAGTTTGCCGACCGTGGGCAGCCGTTCAAAATCATCTGCCCGCTTCAGACCGACGGCGACATGCTGGTGATGCAGAAGGACTCTCCCGTGACGGATTGGCCATCCTTCGTCTCCGCGGCGAAGGGCGGGGCCAAGCCGCTGAAGATCGGCTACAAGGCACCCCTTGCGGTCGCCAAGCTCGTCTTTGAGCGGGCGCTGAGGGCCGAGGGCATCCCCCACGGCCACAACGCCGCCGACAGGAGAACCAGGGTCATCCTCGTCAACTTCGGCTCGGAGAAGAGCCCCCTGCCGCTGATGGAAACCCGGAGCATCGACGGGTTCGTGATGAACCAGCCGGGCGTCGCCGTGGCCGTGCACAAGGGGCTGGGCAAGGTCGTCGCGGAGCTGCGCGACCTGCCGCCGAAAGGCAAGTGGGTCAATCACCCATGCTGCTGCGTTTGCGCCACCCAGCAGACGCTCGAGACCCATCCGGGGGTCGTGAAGGCGTTCCTGAAGGTGATTCTGCTGAGCACGCGGCTCATCAAGAGCGACCAGCAACTGGCCATCGACTGCGCCGCGCGGTGGACCAAGTATGACAAGGCCATCGAGAAGGCTTCGATCCCGACGATTGTGTATATCGCCGAGCCGACCGACACCTGGGTCGCGGGCATGAATACCTGGGCCGACATGGTCCGAGACGTTAAGCTGTTCACGGGCAGATACGCCGGGGTCCCGTCGGATGAAATAGTGCGGGACGTCTGCTCGTTGGAGCTTTGCCGAGCCGCGGCCAGGGAACTTCGCCGGAAAGGTCTGCTCGAACGGAAATGAAATCCAGGCGACTGCTCATGAAGATTGCCCTCGGGGCTGTCGTGCCGGCGGCGATTCTGCTGGCGTGGCACTTCGCGTCGAGGGGCAGCGCGGTAGTGCCGTCGATCGGGTCGGTCGTGAACGTTCTGATCCACCCCTTCCGCGACCCGCCCGACCTGGACGCCACGCCTTTGGCAGACGGGGCCCTGGCCAGCATCCTGCGCGTGGCGTGCGGCTTCTCGCTGGCGGCGCTGACGGCGGTTCCGATCGGCCTGCTGGTGGGGCGCTGTCGGGCGGCGATGGAGATGCTCTCGCCCACGATGGCGGCAGCCATGGTGATCAGTCCCATCGCCTGGATTCCCGTGGCCATCATCATCTTCGGGCTGACCAGCCCGGCCACCGCGCTGTATGGCGAGGAGGCATGGCGGCATGGCCTGCTGGATCAGTTGCGGTTCGCGATCGTGGCGGTGATCTGGATGGGCGCGTTCTTCCCGATCGCGCTGAACACGGCGGCAGGGGCCGCTGCCGTCCGCGAGGCCCACATCGAAGCCGCCCGGATGCTCGGCGCCGGACGCCGGCAGGTGCTGAGCAAGGTCGTGCTGCCCAGCGCGGGCCCGGCGATTATGACCGGCCTGCGCGTGGGCGGAGGCATCGCCTGGCGTGTGATCATCGCGGCGGAGATTTTCCCCGGCACGCGCGGCGGGCTGGGATACATGATCACGACGGCCCACGAACAGGCTTCCTATGAGTACGCTTTCGCCAGCATCATCGTCATCGGGGCCATCGGGCTGACGTTGGATGGCCTGCTGCGCCTGGGGGCGGTGCGCGTGGGCCGCTGGCAGCCGAAAGAGCGATAATCGTGAGCGATGTAGAGGACATGATCCGGTTTGAGCACGTCAGCAAGTGCTTCGTCACGCCCGCGCGCGGCAGCGTCTGGGCCGTCCGCGACCTGGACCTCGCCTGCGTGGGCGGTGAGTTCACGTGTGTGTTGGGACCCTCCGGCTGCGGCAAGACGACGCTGCTGCGCGTGGCCGCCGGATTGGCGGCGCCCACGCAGGGGCGGGTGTTCGTCAACGGGAACGCGGTTGCGGGCGTGCCGGAGAACGTCGGCATGGTCAGCCAGGAAGGCGCACTGCTGCCTTGGCGGAAGGTCTTGGAGAACGTGGCCCTGGGCCTGGAGATTGCCGGGCTGCGAGCGCCGCAGCGCAAAGCTCGGGCGCTGGCGGCAATTCGGCGGGTGGGTCTTCCGGCCGAGGTGGCCCGCAGCCTGCCGCACGAATTGTCCGGAGGCATGCGCCAGCGGGTGGCGCTGGCCCGCGCGCTGTGCGCCGCTCCGCGCGTCTTGCTCATGGACGAGCCCTTTGCCAGTGTGGACGAGCCGACCCGCCATCACCTCCAGGCAGAGCTGCTGGAGCTGTGGGCGGCCGACCGCCAGACAATCCTCTTTGTGACCCACAGCATCGAGGAGGCCGTCTTCCTGGCAGACAGAATCGTCGTCATGACCTTCGGGCGGACGGTCGCCGAGATCGCCGTGGACCTCCCCCGCCCGCGGGACAGGTTCTCGGAGGCGTTCGTGGGTCTGCTGCTGGCCGTCCGGCGCGCGTTTGCCGACCCCAGGGATCATGAGTTGGACCTGGACCTGGCCTAGCAGCTCCCGCCCGGTCCGTGGCGCCTCAGGGCGGTGAACTGCCCGGGCCGTATGCGAGGGAACCCACGCGGGAACTGATCAAGTCCGCCGGCGGCGCTGCCCGGCGGCTTCCAGGCCTGAGCAGGCCGGGAGCTACGTTGCATTCGGCCGGCAGGATGGTAAACTGCCGTGGTTGGGCCCGAGGGGACCGTGCGGGAGTTCGCCATGGATGATCCGCCTGCCGCGGACGTTGGCATCATGGCAGGGCGAATCCGAGGGAGAACCACATGGCTGCCAGCCTGAAGCAGGAGCTGCTACGTAAGATTCCGTCGATCGATGATCTTCTGGCCGGCAGCGCGGCTGCGGGGTGGCTTGCCGAGCATCCCCGCCCGCTGGTGGCGGCCTGCGTCCGCGAGGCGGTCGGCGAGCTGCGCCGGCAGATCCTCTCGGACTCCGCGGGCCGGTGCGGGCCGGCGCACGTCACTGCCGAGTTCATCCTCGCCCGGGCCGAGCAGAGGTTGGCCGAACGGACCCAGCCCCACCTGCGGGTGGCGATCAACGCCACCGGCATCATCCTGCACACCGCCCTGGGCCGGGCCGTCTGGCCGGAGGGCGTCGTCGATTCGATGGCGAAGGAGCTGGCCGGATACGTCACGCTCGCCATCGACCGGGAGACCGGCAAACGCTCCGAGCGCGACAAGCGGGTCGAGCACATCCTCACCGAGCTGACCGGCGCCGAGGCCGCCACCGTCGTCAATAACAACGCCGCCGCGACGATGATCGTGCTGGCGGCGCTGGCCGCCGGCAAGGAAGTCATCGTCTCGCGCGGGCAGCTCATCGAGATCGGCGGATCGTTCCGGCTGCCGGAGGTAATGGCCCAGAGCGGCGCCCGCCTGGTCGAGGTCGGCGCCACCAACCGGACGCATTTGCGCGACTATGAGGCCGCCATCACCGACGAGACCGCACTCATCCTCCGCGTTCACCCGAGCAACTACCGGATCGTCGGCTTCACGAAAGAGGTGCCACTGGACGAGCTGGTCGAGCTGGCCCACGCGCGGGGGCTGGCCCTGCTGGACGACCTGGGGGCGGGCGCGCTGGTGGGTCTGGAGCAGTTCGGCCTGCCGCACGAGCCCACCGTGGGCGAGTCGATCGCGGCCGGCGCCGACGTGGTTATCTCCAGCGCCGACAAGCTCATGGGCGCCAGCCAGGGCGGCGTCATCGTCGGCAGGAGCCAATACGTCGAGCGGATCGCCAGGCACCCGCTGGCGCGGGCATTCCGCGTGGACAAGACCTGCCTGATGGCCCTGGAGCGGACGCTCTTCCTCTTCCGCGACCCGGAGCGGCTGAAGCGCGAGCATCCCACGTATCGCATGCTCACCACGCCGCCGGAAGTCCTGAAGCAACGGGCCGAGGCCCTCGCCGCCGCCATCGCCCCGGCCATGCCCGCGGCCCAGGTGCAGGTCCGCGACGGCGTGGGATTCCTCGGCAGCGGCTCGCTGCCGATGGAGCAGCTGCCGACCTCGCTTGTGGCCTTGACGGTGCCGGGCGTAAAGCCCGACGAACTGGCCCGGCGACTGCGCATGGACGAGGCGGCGGTGTTCGCCCGCATCGAGGACGACGCCGTCGTCATGGACGTCCGCACGCTCACCGACGAGCAGGTCCCGCTCGTAGCGCAGGCGGCCGGGCGAGTGGCGGAAGGCGGCGGGCCGGCGCCGGCCTGACCTGAGGACATGAGCTCGCCGCGCAAGAACATCATGCTGGGCACGGCCGGTCACGTGGACCACGGCAAGACCGCGCTGGTGAAGCTGCTCACCGGCTGCGAGACCGACGTCCTGGCGGCCGAGAAGGAGCGGGGGCTCACCATCGAGCTGGGCTTCGCCCCATGCCGGATGAGTGACGAGCGGATCGTCGGCATCGTGGACGTGCCCGGGCACGTGGACTTCATCCGCAACATGGTGGCCGGGGCGCACGGGGTGGACGTAGTGATCTTCGTGGTCGCCGCCGACGACGGGGTCATGCCGCAGACCCGCGAGCACCTCGACATCCTCACGCTGATGGGCGTCCGCCGGGGCGTCGTCGCGGTGACCAAGATCGACATGGTGGACGCCGACCTCCGCGAGCTGGTGACCGAGGAGCTGGGCGAGTTCGTGAAGGGCACGTTCCTCGAGGCCGCGCCCATCTGTCCGGTCTCCAACGTCACCGGCGAGGGGTTCGAGGGGTTCTTCGAGGAGCTGAACAAGGCCGTCGCCGCCTGCGAGCAGCGGGGGGTGTCGGGGCTGTTCCGGCAGTGGATCGAGCGCGTCTTCACGATCCGCGGCTTCGGGACGGTTGTCTCGGGCGTCGCCAGCAGCGGGGAGGTCCGCGTCGGCGACAGGCTGGCGGTGGTCCCCGGCGGTGGCTCAGGCCGCGTGCGGTGTTTGGAGGTTTACGGCCAGGAGGCCGACCTAGGCCGGGCCGGGGAGTGCGTCGCGCTGAACCTGACCGACGTGGGGCAGGACGAACTCGCCCGCGGACTGGTCGTCTGCCAGGGCGACGCGTTGCAGCCGGTCAGCATGGTCGAGGCGGAGCTGCGACTCCTGGAGGCCGTGCCGGTGCCGCTGAAGGACTACGCCGAGGTGCACGTGCACGTAGGCACCGCCGAGGCGATGGCTCACGTGGCGATGCTGACGGGCGAGTCGTTGTCGCCCGGCCTCAGCGCCATGGTGCAACTTCGGCTGGCCAGGCCGCTGGGCGTGGCGCCGGGGGAGCGGTTCGTGATCCGCGCCGGCGTCGGCGGAATGGCCGGCGGACGCGTTACCACCATCGGCGGCGGGCGCGTCCTGGGGGTCAGCAACGTCCGCCTCCGCCGCGGCCGGCCGTGGACGCTCGCGGCGCTGGCGGCTCGCGGCGAAGCGATCGACTCTCCCCCCGACTGGTGCGCCTTGAACCTGAAGCAGGCCGCCCGGGCGATGGGCGCCGATGAGCTGGCCAGGCAGGTGCTGATGCACCCGGCCGAGGCGGCGTCGATGGTTGAGCGGCTGCTCGCCGACGGGGTGGTCGTCCGGACGGCCGGCGGCGGCTTCGTGCACCGGGACGTGGTGGCCGACGCCGGCAGGCAGATCGTCGAGACGCTGGAGCAGTTCCACGCCGCGAACCCCATGCGCGTCGGCATCGAGGAGGACGAGCTGCCCGGGCACATCGGCCAGGAGGCAGGCGTCTTCGAGATCGCCCTGGCAAAGCTGACGGATGACGGCGTCACCGAGCGCCGCGACTCGGTCATCGCGCTGGCCGGCAGGCAGGCGAGGGTTTCGGCGGCCGACCAGAAGCTCTGCCAGCTCGTGGAGTCGGCGCTTCGGCGGGGGCATCTGGCCCCGCCCGCCCTGGCGGAGCTGGCCGAGTCGTCGGGCGAGAGCCCCGCCCGCATCGGCGAGATCATCCGGCTGCTGGCCGACCAGGGGGCCGTCGTGCAGGTGGACGAGAAGGTCGTGATGCACCGGGAAGCCGTCGAGGCCGCCGCGGAGGTCGCGCTCAAGCTGTTCGCCAAGGACGGCAGGTTCACCACCGTGGGGTTCCGCGACGCACTGGGAGTCAGCCGCAAGTTCGCCGTCCCGCTGCTGGACTACTTCGATACCGTCCACCTTACCGTTCGCTCCGGCAGCCAGCGAACGCCCGGCGCCGCGGCGAGGAACCGCCCCGGATAGGCACCCCGCGCCCGACCTGGGATTTGTCTCGTGCCGGCGGGGGCGGACGCTTGTATAATCCAGGCTAATGTTGGGGTTCATGACCTCTCAGGAAAGGGCAGTGCGATGAAAAGGGCAGTCGGCCTGATCATTCTGCTCGGTCTTGCCCCGTTGGTTGAAGGGGCCGTAGGAGACCTCAAAGCCATCCCAGTCGCGCCGAGGCAGGCCTTGCAGCAGGCGTCCTTTCGGGCCGAGACCGACGGCTTTGCCAAGGCCGGCGGCGGCGACGGGCTCACGAGCAAGCATGCGACGGTCGCCACGCTGAAAGCCGGTGAGGCCGTCATCAAGGCGGCGCTCGACTCGAAATCGCCGACCGGCGAGGTCCCCGATCTGATCCGCCTTGACCTGTCCGGCAAGGGTAACTTCAAGGGCTGCCCGACGCTGCCCCTGAAGCTGAGGGGCGCCAGCGGCTCGACCAGCGCCGGGATCGGCCCGGCCACGATCCAGACCCAACGTGACGGCAAGGCCGTGCTGCTTCATGTCCGCGGGTACTATTATGTGAGGGGCAGCTATCGATATCTATACATGCAGTTCGGCACCGCCCTGGAGGGCTCGTGTGCGTTCGGCGCAAAGACCTGCCGCGTCCGCATAATCGACGGCGACGGCAACTTCCGATGCGGTGACCCGGCGAAAATGAAGGTCAAGGACGGCAAGGCCGGCGAAATCGCGATGGGAGACACGCTTCAGGTCTTCGGCGGCGACAGGGGAGCGTCCGTTCAGCGGCTTTTCTTCGGCCAGCGGGTGAAGGTGGACGGGAAGTGGTACGAGGTGAAGATCTCGCCCGACGGGTCGAAGGTATCGGCCGCTGAGGCGAAGGTCGAGATGGGGCAGGTGCGGATACCGCGTGAGCAGTGGTCGGCGACGCTCGTCGGCACGAAGCACTTTGTGATGCTCTCGGGCTGGGCCGCGCCGGTGAAGGTGCCGGCCGGCGAGTACGTGTTCATGGCCTACACCGAGATGCACAAGGACAGGGCGCGCCTGCGCTGCTTTGGCGGACGCGCGCCGCAGGGCACCCTGAAGGTCTTTACCGTCTCGGCGGGGAAGGTTACGGACCTGGTAGCCGGGTCGCCCATGACCGCCGGCGTGGACGTCAAGTCCCGCGACGCGACGACGGAATTCTCCCTCAGGCTCCTGGACGCCTCCGGGGCGACCGTGGCGGATCTGGCGATTGCCAACGGCCAGCGCCCCGACGCGCCGCGGATAGAGATCCATGACGCCGCCGGCAAGAAGATCTACGACGGCAAAATGAGGTATGGCTGAGGCTTTGTATGTTCGCACTCATGGCGAGTGCCGTCGCATCTTAAGGGTGAGTTCACGGCCACGCTGAAGTTCGTGGCTAAGCCGTTCGAGATAAAGTCGGAGAAGACAACCTTCACCATAGAATAGCCTCTCTTCCGCGCGGTCCCGGGGCAGCGGGTGGGGGGGGAAGGAGAACCCGATCATGCCCGAGGTGGACCTCGCGAAGCGGCGGCGGATCATGCAGCGGTCGCGGAAGCTGGGGCACTGCATCTGCGACCCGCGCAGGCCCTGCCCGTGTGACATCTTCAAGACGCAGGGGATCTGCCCGTGTGCCGGCGAGCGCCCCGACCCCGTTCCGATGGAGCAGGTCCGGCTGACGGAGCTGGTCCACAACGCCGGGTGCGCTTCGAAGATCGCCCCCGCCGACCTGGAGGCCGTCCTGGCGCGCCTTCCGGGGGTGGACGACCCGGCCGTGATCTCGGGCATACCCGCCGGCGACGATGCGGGAATCTACGCCATCGGCGACGGCATGACGCTGGTCCAGACGGTGGACGTCTTCACCCCCTGCGTGGACGACCCGTACCTGTTCGGGCGCGTCTGCGCCGCCAACTGCATGTCGGACGTGTACGCGATGGGGGGCGTGCCGCGAACCGCCCTGAGCATCATCGGCTTTCCCGCCGAGACCCTCGATTCGCAGATCATGTACCACATGATGAAGGGCGCCATGGACGTATTCGCCGAGGCCCGGGTTGCCCTGATCGGCGGGCACAGCATCAAGGACGAGGAGATCAAGCTGGGCTTCGCGATCACCGGAACGATCGACGCGGAGTCGACCTTCGCCCACGACACGGCCCGGGTCGGCGACGTGCTGGTGCTGACCAAGCCGCTGGGCACCGGCGTGCTGAACTTCACTCGCCAGATCGGCCGGCCGGTGGGCGAGGGCATGGCTCAGGCGGAGCGTTCCATGGCCGAACTCAACAAGTCCGCCGCCGAGGCCATGACCGAAGTGGGCGTCTCGGCCTGCACCGACGTGACCGGCTTCGGGCTCTTCGGGCACCTCATCTCCATGGTGAGGCACTCGGGCGTGACGGCCCAGATCTATGCCGACGCCCTGCCGGCCTTCGACGGCGTGGTCGAGGCACTGGCTGAGGGCGTCATCCCCGGCGCGACCGAGCGCAACCGCGAATATGTCGGAGACGACCTCCGCGTCGGCGACGGCGTGGCCGAGGAGCTGGTCCACCTCGGCTTCGACGCGCAGACCTCCGGGGGGCTGCTGATCGCCGTGCCGGAGCAGAAACACGAAGCGCTGCTGGACGCCCTGGCCGCGCGCGGGGTGATGAGCGTCACCGTCGGGCGGATCGTCTCGGAATCGAGCGGGCAGATCGTGATCACCAATGCCGGCGGGTCCGCGGCGGCCGTGGCGGACAAGACGCAAGAGACAGACGAAATGGTGAAGCACGAGCCATCCGGTGATGAGGCGCATTCGGCCCCCTGTTGCGCAGACGCCGCCAGCGAGGCGCCCGGCTCCGGAGCTTCGGCCGATGCGAAGAAGGCCTACGTGCAACTGCTCCGCAGCACCCAGGCCGCCGGCGCGATCGACGCCAGGACCAAGGAGCTGATCGCCTATGCCCTGGTAGCGCTTCAGTGCTGCGGGCCATGCATCACCAGGCATCGAGAGGTGGCGTTCGAAATGGGAATCACCGAGGCTGAGCTGGACGAAGCCGTCTGGTCGGCCACGGCCATGGGCGGGTCGTGCGTCAGGGTCTTCTACGACGAGTGGCTCAAGAACGGCACAACCGGCGAGGCCGGCGCCTGCTGCCCGTAGCGCAGGACGAAGCCTGCGAGCCTTGAAAACCAGGCCGATATTACGTACGATCATATGTGAGGGATTCACGGGTTCGGTGGCCTTACCGGAGTGCCGGAATGAAGATCCAGCTTCGTGGTGTTCGGTTGCGTTGGCCGGCCAGGAGCGCCGGCCGTTTCAGCCTCGTCGCGGCGGCGGTCGCGGTCCTCTTGCCGCTGGTCCTCGCCGGGTGCAAGGGCAGGACGACGACGAAGACGGCACTTGAAGGGGAGGCACTGCGCGAGAGATTCCTCGACCAGCACCGGCTCAAGGGGCAGGTCGCCCTGATCGAGTTCGGTCAGGTCGGCTGCGAACTGAGCGACCAGGGGCTCAAGCAGATGGCCTTGCTGCACCGGGAGAAGTCGATCCCCGGCCTGTCGTTCGTCCGCGTGGAGGCCTCGGATAACGCCGCCGCCGTCGAGAAGTATTATCAGGGCATGTCGCTTGAGTTCCCGCTGCATCGCGATCCGGACACGTCCGTCGGCCGGGCCTTCAGCGCGACCGCCTACCCGACGTTCATTGTCGTGGGCAAGTTCGGCCGCGTGCGCTATCGTGGCAGGTTCCCCTCCGAGAGGCTCGGCGAGTGGGTCGCCGCCCTGCGCGCCGAGAAGACCGACCCCGGCCCCGGCGTGGCCCTGCTGGGCGCCCCGGTGCTCGACGTCCCGAAGCTGCTTGCCCAGACCAAGCTGCCAGACCTGGGCGGCAGGGAGCGGACCCTCGGGCGGCTCATGGGCTCCGGGGGGCTGATGCTTATGTTCGTTGACACCACCTGCCCCTATACCCGGCAAGCGATGGATGACATCCCGACGGTCGCCAGCTCGCTTTCGGAGCTGAGGATCAACACCGTCCTGATCAACATCGACGACCCCGAGCAGGCCGTGAAGAGCACCTTCGCGGCCCGCCCGGTCGGTGCCATGGTGATATACGACGTCACCTCCAGGACGAGGAACTACTGGAACGTCCATTACGTCCCCACCGTGGTTTACATCGATCCCGAGCGGAAGATAGGCTACAAGGGCGGGGCCGTCTGGGCTGACCTGGGCGCGGCGATAGAAGAAGCCAGGGGCCTGGCCAAGGGCACGGTGAGCTTCGAGGCAGAGGGAACGGAGTACGGGTGAGGCAAGTAACGCCTTGGCTGTCATGGCGACAGCCCAGCGGCTCGGCAACGGAGGTGAATGGGAATCGAACCCACCTGGGACTTTGTCGAGCCCCACACTGGTTTTGAAGACCAGGGGCGCCACCAGGTCGCCCGTCACCTCCGGATTGCATGACATATTGGGGGCAAGGGGGGCGAAGGGCAAGATCATTCCATTGTGCGCAGCGGACCGCCGGATCGCAGGGGAGGTGTAGACCTATCGGGTTATGGCGTTTTCCTGATTTTTTCCTTGCAGAACTGCCGATTTGAGCAAAGAATAGCTCCGGATATGGACATCTGGTTAGGGGAGAAGCTATGCGAACGACACGTCTGTTATCGTTTGGCGTTTGCGTGAGCGCACTGATCTCTCTGCTATGTTACCCGAAGCTATGCGAGGGAGGGTGAGGCTCCAGCCGCAGCAGATCAACCCGTGGCGGGTTGGTAAGGAGAAGGTCCGCTAGCGTCAAGAGAACCGCCGCCCAGAACCGCAAGCGGGCGCAGGAGGCAAAGAGCAAGAGCTTGGAGAAGTGCATCGCCGATGCCCGGCGGGCTCTTGCCGCTGACCAAGTCGCCCGAGCAGTTCACTTCTACAGGCGTGCACTCGGCATTGCTGGAAGCGACAAGACCATGCGCGCGAAGGTTGTGGCTCTCGGTGGCGAGATCGACCCGCGCGGCCAGGCGATGCTGGACGAAGCGGACAAGAAGTACGCCGCCGGCGATTATCTCGGCGCTCTGACGGACTATCAGCGCGTCGCCGCACTCTTCCGGGTAAGTGGCCTGTCGTCCGGGAAGAAGGCGGCAGCGAAGCTGGCCGAGGCCGAGAAGGACCCGAAGGTGGCTGCGGCCCTCAAAGAGGTCAAGGCCGCCGTCCTCTTCGAGCGGGTCACCGCCAGGATCGAGGCCGCCCGGACCAAGATGCTCGAGAGCATGGCTGCGCTGGCAGCCAGCGCCGGCGCCGACCCGGACAATACGCCGGACGATGCTCCCCTCACGGCCGTCGTGTCGGGGATGAAGGCGGATCACCAGGCGGAGGTCGTCGATACACTCACGACCATCGTCAAGCTTTACAGCGACACCCCCACCGGCCAGAAGGCCGCCCCGATGCTTGAGATGCTCAAGTCTGACAAGAAGACCATGGCCGCCATCGAGGCGTGGAAGGCGGACGAGGCCGTCAGGCAGCTTCTGGCCAAGGGGAAGATGTACGAAGCGGCCTCGATGTACAAGCAGGCGGCCGGATACTATCAGCAACTGCTCACTAAGCATCCCAAGAGCGAGTATGCCGCGCAGGCCGGCAAGGCCCTGGCGAAGATCAAGGCCAAACAGCCGAGGGCCTTGTCGCCGAACTGACGTGGCCCCGGCCGGACGCAGCGTGCAGCATCAGTTTCTTGGCAGTGGCGGGTGAGACGGCGCAGGAGCCGAGCAGCGATTAGGCTGCGCCTGCCGCGCAGGGGCCGCCCTCGGCCGGGGGTCAAAGCTGCCTCTGTCTTTATCCAATTCCCGCCCGCTGAGCCGGTCGGCAAGCAGCAGTCTCACAGGACTCCCTTGGCCTCGATCACGCAGAAATGCTTCAGGGCGGGGATCGTCACCTTCCCATCCCGCGCCGCCTGGCTCGAAGCGCCAGACTCCAGCAGCGTGTGCACCGTGACATCGCTCGCCTTGTGGGGGCCCAGGTGGACCGTCACGGGCCCGCCGTCCTCCTGGCTGTGCAGGTTGCACAGGCAGACCAGCAGGTCGCCGCCACGCTTCCAGTACTCCGCCAGCGTCCACCGCGGGCCCTCCGCCCGCAGCATGCTGCCCGCCAGGGCGCTGAGCTCGCCCATGATCTCCGCCTCGTTGGCCGGCGGGACAATGTCCTTCGCCGCCACCTGTCGCTCCGGCATGTACGGGTCTCGCGTCATGTCCAGCGGGGCCGCCGGCGTGATGCTCTTAACCAGCACCACCTTGCCCTTGCCGAGATCGGCCGTCAGCCGGTTGGGCATCGCGCTCCAGTCCAGCTCCGGCACCCAGTGCGGCGGCCCGAAGTATTCGAGGCTGGGTATCGACCCGCCGAACAGGTGCTCGAAGGCATGGCTCCGCCGCAGCCGTGCCCGCTCGTCGCGCGTGCCGGCCGGGCCCAGCAGCAGCAGCTTCCCGCCGCCGCGGACGAACTCGGTGATGATCTCGACCTGGCGGTCCGAGACGCACTGCGTCCCCGGCAGCACCAGCACCTGCCGCCCGGCCAGGAACTTCTCCAATCCGGCGTCGAAGACGATGGTGAACGGCAGGTGGTGCTCGAAGAGCATCTGCTCGACCGCGCAGGCCTCCCAGACCGGCGTGTGCCGGATGAAGGCCAGCGTGCTGTTGCCCCGCCAGAGGGCGATCGGGGCGATGGTGCTCTCCCGGCCGACCAGGACGTCGATGTGCCGGTCGCCCCAGTCGATGACGTCGCGGACGTCGTCGAGCATCTGTCGGCTCGCCGCCAGCGGCCCGATCACGCCGAAGTTGCTCGCCTCCCTGGCGAAGGTCATCGTGTGCGACAGCGCAACCAGCTTGCTGGGCCTGTCCACCTCGCCCCAGAAGCCGCCTCTGCCGGAGAACCCGTAGTTGCCCTTGATCTTGGGGAAGCGGGCGTCCGTGGAGATGCGGACCCCCCCCTCAGCCTGGCGGGCCTGGTCGGGGTGCCGCTCGTCCATCACGACTCGCCCCTGCCCGGCCTGCACGACCACCCCCGGCCGCCAGAACGACTCCTCCATGCTGAAGTTCACGCCCACCTTCTCCAGCCGCTCGTCAAGGTCGATGCCGCGGCTGAAGAGGGCGTTGTAGCGCAGCAGGTCGCAGCCGCCGTTGAAGGTGAAGCTGGTCTCCGGCGACCGCGAGCGAATGAAGTCGCGGTGCTCGATGAGGTACTCGGTGACGGTCGCGCTCTGCCAGCGGGCCCACTCCTGGAGCAGGGGGTCCTTGACGATCCGGTGGGCGTCGGGTGGGTAGTAGATCGGATCGAAGCGCGGCAGGTCAACGGCGTCGAAGGAGGGGATGCCGAACTCGCGCTCGGCCTCCTGCTGGGTGTACTTGCTCCGCAGATAGCCGCGGAAGCTCTCGCGCCCCATGTCGGTCCATGAGGGCGGCGGGGTCGGGTTGTCGACGGCCAGGTGCGCCGGCTTGAAGAGGGCGAAGATGTACTCGAGGATCTTCCGCTGATATTCCCGAAAGGCCAGGCAGGCCGGATCGACGTACCGCCGGAATGTCTGCCCGCCCCAGGGGATGAAGTCGCCGTTCTGCTGCCGGCCAAGCCAGTCGACCGCGTGGGGCAGCTCGAGCAGGAAGGTCTCGTAGTAGACCGGGAACCCCTGGAAATAGACGCTGGTGGCGATGCCGTACTTCGCGGCGTCCTCGGCGAAGCGGGCCGCCCGCTCGATCAGCGGCTTCTCGTACTCCAGGCCGAAGCCCTTGCTGCAGGCGATCTGGGCGCTGCTGACGCCGAGCTCGCCGAGGGTCTCGAGGTTCTCCTTCGAGGTCTCGTATCGCCATCGCTCCCACTCCTGGGCGGTGGTGTTGCCCGTCCGAAGACGATGGAAGATCGGCTCGTGAGCCCCGACGTGATAGGCGATTCGCTCTTTCATGGCAGCATTTTCTAACCGCCGGAGCGTCGATGCTCAACTGTCGATTGCCGATCCGCCCGGACTGCGCCGCGGGCCTTCGACCGGTCGGCAGTCTGCCGAGGACAGGCCAACAGGCAAAAAGCCACGGCCGTGCTCTGGTCAGGCGTGGAGGGGGGCCTTCAGTTGCACCAGGCCGAGGATGTCCACGAGGTCGTCTTCGAGGGCGGCAAGGCCGTGGGAGGGGCTACGCATCCCGGCCGCGCCAGTGTCCGTCAGGAGGATCTGCTCCACTTCCTCAGGAACTCCGGCCGGGGCAATGGCGCGGAGCCTGTTCACAGGCCACGCGGGCACATCGCGCCCATCCTCGTTGCTGCCCGCCAGATCGGATCCCGACGGCGTCCCTCCTGCATGGCTGGTCCAGCCTCCCAGGCCGGCGGACACGCTGGGCCTGAGCTGCGCCACTGACGATCGCGCGATTGCGCCCCTGCCTGCTTCGCCCACAAGTTCGGACTCCGGCAGTTGGGCCGCGGCTGTGGCTGCGACTTCCTGCTCCACCGCGTCGCCAACCATGCCGGTGGACGCTACCGCAGGAACGACGGGGTCATAGTTCATGGACCAGACGATGTAATCCAGGCCATCAATGTAGCCATCGCCTGTGAAGTCGCCCTCCGCCCAGCCTCCGCTCTGGTGGTAGTTGGTGGACCAGATGACGTAGTCGAGGCCATCGACGATGTCATCCCCGTTGGCATCGCCGGGGTAGGCCCCACCTGCCCAGGCGTACAGCACGCTCACGTCGTGGTCATACTCGTTCGTGACGGCCAGGTCCGCCCGCCCGTCGCCGTTGAAGTCCGCGGAAACGATGCCCCACGCGCCATTCCCCACGCCCACGTCCTGCCGGCGGCCGAAGCCGCCCCCGGACAGGCCGTAC
>CBFCZU010000040.1:0-22603 GCA_965602635.1 uncultured Planctomycetales bacterium
AAATGCATTGGCGGCCAAGGAGTTACAGATTTCGAGCCCGTTGCGAAACGTTCCGCTTCGTTCCAAAACTTTCCGTTTCGTTCCGTTCTGTTCCCCCTATTGCCTGGTGCCTGGTGCCCGGTGCCGAGCTGGGAGTGCTGAGTGCGGAGTGCTGAGTGCGGCGGGCACCCTAGGAACCCATTTCCCCTCTTCGTTCGCGTGGCTTGCGGCTCAAAACAGGAAATGCCTTGGTGGTCAAGGACTTACGGATTTCGGGCCCGTCGCGAAACGTTCCGTTTCGTTCCGCTCCGTTCCAAAACTTTCCGAAACTTTCCGTTTCGTTCCGCTGGATTCCGGGTGGCTCCGGACCGTCGCGGGGCGGTCCGGCCGGTGGATTGGGGCTGCGTGTGCGGGGCGTCAGAGGATGGCCTGGATGAAGTTGACGAGGATGCTGATCGCCAGGGCGGCCAGGATGGCGTAGAACAGCGCGGCGGAGGGGCTCCAGAGGCCCTGCTCGGACTCGGCGCCCGTCGCGGCGGTCGGCTCCTCGCCCTCGCCGAGCTCCCGCAGCGCGGTCGGGTCGATGGCCTTGTGTGCCAGCAGCGGCGGCTCGCCGCGGGCGACGGCCTCCAGGTCCGCGATCAGGTCGCTGGTCGATGCGTACCGCTGGTCGCGCGACTTGGCCATCATCACCTCGACCACCTCGCCGACGCCCACGGACAGGGCGGCGTTGACGTGGTCGGGCGGGGCGAGCAGCTCCTTGAGGTGCTTGTGCATGACGGCGGCGGGCGTCTCGCCGTCGAAGGGCACCCGCCCGGTGACGAGGTGGTACAGTGTCGCCCCGAGGGCGTAGATGTCGGCACGGAAGTCGATGTCCAGCTCGCCGCGGATCTGCTCGGGCGCGATGTAGTAGGGCGTGCCGTAGGCCTTGCCCGCCTCGGCCTGGGCGGCCTGCTCGTCGGCGGCAAGACGCGCCAGACCCATGTCCGCCAGCTTGGCCGTGCCGTCCGGGGTCATCATTATGTTCTTGGGCTTCACGTCGCGGTGGATCAGCCCCCGCTCGTGGGCGTGTGCCAGTGCCCGGGCGATCTGGGTGACGATCCTGAGGGCCTCGGCCTCGGAGAAGCCCTTGCCCTTCACGAGCTCGTCGTGGAGCGTGTGCCCCTCGACGTACTCCATGACGAAGTAGTGGTACCCGCCGGTCTCGCCGACGTCGAAGGCCTGGACGATGTTGGAGTGGTTGAGCTTGGCGGCCGCCTGCCCTTCCTTGTAGAAGCGCTCGACGTACTCGGGGTTCTCGCTGAAGCGCATGGGCAGGACCTTGATGGCCACCTTCCGGTCGAGGCTGAGCTGCCTGGCCAGGAAGACGGTGGCCATGGCCCCGGCGCCCAGGCGCGAGAGGATCCTGTAGCCGGGAATCTGCTGGGCGGGGTGCATCTCATCCAGCGAGTCGATCACGCGCTGGAGCTGGCCGGCGGTGATGATCCCCTTCTTCAGCAGCACGCCGCCCAGCGAGCTGCCGGGGTCGGGCCCCGCGGCGGCCTCCAACTCGGCGCGGCACTGGACAACCTCCCCGGCGGTGGCCAGCCCCTTCTCGACCACCACTCGCCCGAGTTCCGAATCGGCGGAAGACTGCGGTTTGACTTGATCATCGCCCACGACCTGAACCTCGAACGGCTATACGACGTGCGTGGCGGCTGCCGCGGATGCATCCCTCCGCCGGGCCGGCCGCGACAGGTTCCTCACGGAAAGAGCGCACCTCATTACACTCCGCTCCGGGCGGCGTCAAGGGCAACTTCCAGACGGCGGCCCGGATATCATTCATACGTCCCGGCGACGGCGGCGGTTGACAATGGATTGACGATGCCTCGGCCCCGAGGCACCACCGCCGGTGCGTTCTTCACATGTCTGCCGCTATGGCCGATACACGACCGCCGGTCCGAGCTGGTCGCGGAAGCTTCCGTTCTCGAACAGCCACCGGCGGACGTCCCAGCACAGATGGCACCTGGCGGCGTATCCTTCGCCGCGGGGCCGGTAGCCCATCTCGCCCGCCAGGTTCATCAGCGCCGCCGGCCCGGACTGGGCCAGGAGCGAGACCAGCTCGAAGCAGCCCGCTCGGGCGGGTCGGTCCTGTCCCGCGCCTGGGGCCGTCCGCGAATCGTTCGTATCGGCAAAAGCGGTGCTCAGCGCCCGCCAAATCTCACCGACCGAGGCGGCCGAAACGCCCCGGCCGAGGATTATCCCCGCGCACGTGCCGGGGCATATTATCCCGTCCCCGTCGATGTGCACGTGTCGCGAGCGCAGCAGCGGCTGCCTACAGGAGATGTCGGCGAACGCACGGGCGGGCATAAGCTCCAAACCGGCGGCGAGCTGGTCTGCGGCCCGGCCGGCGATTCGGTCGCGCCGGCGGCGGGCGAATTCGGCGAACAGCTCGCGGCGGCGGGTCGCCGTGAGGCGGTCGGTGTCGAAGCCGGTTTCGGCCCAGTCCCGCCAGCGCAGGCGGACCCGGCCGGGGCCCAGGACCTCCTCGCCGACCCGCGCGGCCAGACGCACCCGCTCGATCGGCACGAACTGCTGATGGTAGGGGTCGGCGGAGATGGTCAGCCTGCCCATGCCGGCTGCGTCCAGGGCGGCGATGCGGTCGCGGACGGTCGCCGCGTCGGTCGCCCAGAAGGCGTTGGTCTCGACGGCCTGGAGGGGCCCCAGGCCGGCGGCCCGGGCGCGGCGGGCCAGCTCGATGAGCGTCTCCCACCGCCCGAACGGCTCGCCCCCGCCGATGTGAATCCGGCAGCCGTGGGGGCTGGCGGCGGCCAGGCCCTCCCACAGCGCCAGGGCCGACTCGACGTCCGCGTCGCCGCCGGCCTGCGGGCCCGAGCAGACGTAGCACGACGCGCAGCGGGCATTGCACCAGTAGGTCAGCAGCAGCCCGGCGAAGGACCAGTGCTTCACGGGCATCGGCTTGGAGCGGTCGCGGCCGGCCATGAGGGCATTCTACCGCACGGACAGCCCCCGCAAGCGTCCAATGACCGCCGGGCCGTGAACGCACGCCGCCGGTCGTCGGGCATTGGGCATTGATTCGTCACCGGCGGCGGATATCATGATTGACTCACGCAACCGGCGTGAGCGGCGCGTGCATTTGTGAATGCGAGGTGACAAAGGTGAGTCGCGTCAAAGGCAAGGCAATGGTGGCCCAATCCGGCGGTCCGACCGCGGTGATCAACGCCAGCGTCGCCGGAGTGATTCAGACTGCCCTGGCGAACGAGTCGGTCTTCACGGGCGTTTACGGGGCCTACAACGGCGTCCTCGGCGTGCTGCATGAGGAGCTGTTCGACCTGGCGGCCGAGGACCCGCGACAGATCGAGCTGCTGCGGCGATCGCCCAGCGCGGCGCTGGGATCGTGCCGCTACAAGCTCAAGGATATGGAGACCAACCGGGTCGATTACGAGCGGATCATCGAGGTCTTCAAGGCCCAGGACATCCGCTTCTTCTTCTACATCGGCGGGAACGACTCTATGGACACCGCCGACAAGGTCTCGAAGCTGGCGGCCGAGGAAGGCTACGAGATGCTGGCCGTCGGCGTGCCCAAGACGATCGACAATGACCTGGCCTTCACCGACCACTGTCCGGGCTACGGCTCGGTGGCGAAGTTCACGGCCGTGAGCGCCATGGAGGCCGGGCGCGACACCGAGTCGCTCTGGACGCACGACACGACCACGGTGATGGAGGTGATGGGGCGCAACGCCGGATGGATCGCCGCGTCCGCCGCCCTGGCGCGCCGCAGCGAAGAGGACGCCCCGCACCTGATCTACGTGCCCGAGGCGGCGTTCTCCGTCGAGGCGTTCGTCGCCGACGTGAAGGAATGCCTCAAGCGGTACGACCGCTGCTTCATCGTGGCCGGCGAGGGGCTCAAGACCGCCGACGGGAAGTACCTCGCCGACGCCGGCGGGCAGTTCGCCAAGGACGCCTTTGGGCACACCCAGCTCGGCGGCGCCGGTGAGGCGCTCCGCGCGATCATCGAGTCGGAGGTGGGAGTCAAGGCCCGGTACAACAACGCCGGCACGAGCCAGCGCAACGCCCGCCACTTCGCCTCGGCCACCGACGTGGCGGAGGCGTACATGGCCGGGGCGGCGGCCGTGCAGGCGGCGATCGACGGCGTCGGCGGGAAGATGGTCTCCCTCGTCCGCGAAGAGGAAAACGGGCAGTACCGCTGCACCACCGGGCTGGTGGACCTCGCCGACGTCGCCAACGGCGTCAAGCCCTTGCCGCCGGAGTTCCTTAACCGGGACGGCAACGGCGTCACCGAGGCCTTCTGCCGCTACGCCCGCCCGCTGATCGCCGGCACCGCCGACCTGGAGATACACGACGACGGCCTGCCCGTTTACGCTCGGCTTGCCAGGCACATGGCCGAGAAGAAGACCGGCAGGGAGTACGCGACCTGACCCAACGCGACTTAACGAGCTGACGAATTCACGAATTCACGAGTTCACGAGTCAACGAACCGATGCTTCGATTTGACGTTTACCGGGCGGCTGCCGGCGCCGAGCACATCGACCTGTCCGGGGCGTACGTCTTCGGGCAGGACGGCATACCGGTGCGCGCGGACCTGGCCGCGGCCAAGGGGCAGATCACCTGCATGAAGCGCAACCCGGGCGCCTGCGGGCTTGCGCTGCTATGGGACGCCGGCGCGCCCGGGCGGCTGATGCTGACCACCACCCGCCTGCCCGACCGAAACGAAGGCTACAACCTCAACCTCGAGCTGGCGCGGGCGTGCCTCATGCGTCTCGTCCAGAAGTGCGAGGACTGGGGCCTCTTCGACTACGAGGAGGCCGATCCGCTCAACCGGGAGCTGGAGGAGGTCCGGCAGCTCTTCGCCGCCGCCCTCATGGCCGACGAGCCAGCGGAGGCGGCGCGCGCCGCCGACGAGACGCTCTCACGCGGGCTGGTGCTGGGCGAGAAGATGGCGCTGTTCCACGCCGACATCTTCATTCGCCGCCGCCAGGGCATCCCCGCCAGCCGGGTCGGCATCGGCTGCGTGGTGGACCTGCTGGGCAACAGCCCGCGATACCGCCAGCGGCTGGGCGAGGCGTTCGACCTGATCTCCCTGCCCGCGGCGTGGAAGCGGCTGGCGCCCAGGGAGCGGACCTACAAGTGGGAGCACATCGACGACTGGGTCAACTGGGCGGTCGCCAACCGCAGGCCCATACACGCCGGGCCGCTGGTCAGCTTCGACCCCGCCGACGTGCCCGAGTGGCTGTACATCTGGGAGCACGACTACGACGCCCTCCGCGACCTGATCTACGAGCACATCCAGAGCGTCGTCCGCAGATACGAGCGGAAGGTGGCGCTGTGGCGAGTCGTCAGCGGGCTGCACGCCTGCAACAGCTTCAACCTCAGCTTCGAGCAGATCATGGAGCTCACGCGGATGAGCTGCTCGCTGGTCAAGAAGCTCGTCCCGCGGGCGGTGGTGCTGATCGACGTGGTCCTGCCCTGGGGTGAATACTACGCCCGCAACCAGCGGACGATCCCGCCGCTGCTGTTCGCGGACATGGCCGCCCAGAGCGGGGTGAAGTTCGACGCCTTCGGACTTCAGCTCTACCAGGGCGTGCCGAGGGACGGCATGTACGTCCGCGACCTGATGCAGATCTCCTCGCTGCTGGACGAGTTCGTGGGCTTCGGGCTGCCGCTGCACATCACCGGCGTGCAGGCACCCTCGGACATCTCCGCCGATGCCTGGGACGCCTGGGCCGGAGAGGCGCCCGCCGGCGAGGCCGGGCACTGGCACGCCGTCTGGAGCCAGCGCCTCCAGGCAGAGTGGCTGCAGGCCTTCTGGCGGATCGCCATGTCGAAGCCCTTCGTCGAGACCATCTGCTGGCGGGACCTGGCCGACTATGAGGGGCATCACGTGCCCCACGGGGGGCTGTGCCACAACGACATGCAGCCCAAGCTCGCCTTCAAGGAGCTGCGGAACTTCAAGGCCTCGCTGCTGGCGGGCGGGGCCCAAGGCGCCGCCCAGGACGGCGGCGACGTGAACCAATGACCAGGCCGGCACGGATGCCTCTGTCGATCGGCTGGAGCCGCGGCGACCGGGCGGCGCTGACGGTGCTGCTGGCGCTGGCGGCCGCGGGCCTGGCGCTGCGGGCGACGGGGAGGAGGTCGGCGGCGGGCAGCGTCCTGCCGGTGGACTTGGCCCGAGTGAAGCTGATAACCGAGAGGATCGATCCCAACACGGCCTCGGCCGCTTCGCTCCGCCGGCTGCCGGGGATAGGTCCGGCCAAGGCGCAGGAAATCGTCCGCTTCCGGGATGCAATGCGGGCAAGGGGGCGGCGGCGCCCGTTCGTCTTCGCCGAGGACCTCGCCGAGGTACCCGGCATCGGGCTGGGCATCGTTGGCGCCGCAGCCGATCACCTGGCCCTTGCGCGGCGGGGCGCTCGCCCGCCGGCGGGCCCCTGAGCCGCGAGCGGCGTCATGGCCAGGGCAGGCAAAGCCAAACGCACGGCCGCGGGAGGGTATCTGGAGCGGACCCACCGACCGCTCAACTGCCTGGTGTTCATACTCCCCCTGCTGGTGGCATACGAGGTGGCCAGCCTGGTCTATCCCGACCGCCTGCTGGCGCCCCAGCACCTCGAGGCCATCCTCGGTCTGTTCGGGGCGAGGGGGAGGTTCCTGCCGGCACTGCTCATCGTGCTGGTGCTGCTGATCTGGCACGTCGCCGCCAAGGAGACCTGGCACGTGGACGGCGACGCCGTGGGGGGCATGGCCGCCGAAAGCCTGCTGTGGTGGCTGCCGCTGCTGGCGATGAACCTGCTGACCGTCCGCCTGATGGGCCCCGCCCCGCCGGCGGAAACGATGGCGTCGGCACTGGCGGCGGGCGGCGATGCCGACGTCGCACTCGCGGCCATGATCCTGCGCGGAATCGGATCGGGAATATACGAGGAGTTCGTCTTCCGGCTGGGGGCCATTAGCCTGATACTCTTCGTCACCGTGGACGTGCTCCGCGGGCCGAAGAAGTACATGGCCCCGGTGGCGGTGGTCGTCGCCTCGGTCGCCTTCGGCCTGTATCACTACTGGGGCGGGCAGGCGAGCAACTTCGACTGGCACATGTTCATGTTCCGCATTGTCGCGGCTGCATACCTGTCGGTCGTGTACATCGCCCGCGGCTTCGGCGTGGCCGTCGGAGCCCACGCCTGCTTCAACGTCGCACTGGTCCTGCTCACACCCGGCGGATGAGCCCCACGAGAAGGAATCCTTGAGCCGGCGAGGACCATTTCGATTCCGTTCACGCGGGCAGGGGCGTAGAATCTACGGCATGGATCGCCAGACATTGAAGGCGGCGGCCGTGCTCGTCTGTGCACTGGCCTGGGCCGGCTGCAACGGCGGCGCGCGGGAGCCGGTGCGGCTCGACCTGAGCGGCGTCGAGCCCACGGCCGACGTGTCGGACCTGGCGGCCGTGCTCAACGAAGCGGTGGACGCCGCCGGGCGGGTCGTCCCGCAGCGCCTGGCGAAGGTCAGCGCCCGGCTCGACGCACAACTGCGGCGGATGGCCCTGGCCGGGCCGACGAGCAGGCCCGAGCTGTTCCCGACCTACGGAGACCGCTGGGCGTTCTGGTACAACGCCCGGGCGGGATGGTCGATCAAGCTGGCCGAGCTGGCCGGCTTTCCCCGCCGCGTCCCGCCGGCGGCGATGCGCGCCCGCCAGTTCGACCTCGACGGCCGGAAGCTCTCGCTCGAGGGGATCGACGAGATCCTCCTGGCCGAGGCACGGCGCACGGGCGACTTCCGCCTGGCGGCCTGCGCGCCGGGGGTAACCGTGGACTGCGCGTCGCTGCCGAAGACGCCCTGCGCCGCGGCCGACTTCGCCGCCCGCATGGACGAGGCCCTTTCCCGGCTGGTGCTCGACGAGCGGCGATTCGTCCTGGCCGTGGACGAGCGACAGGTCCGCGTTCCGCCGATGCTGTGGGACTGCCGCGACCTGGTGGCCCGCGAGTACCGCCGCCGGACGGGCTCCGGCGATGCGAGCTTCACCACCGCCCTGTCGGTTCACCTGAGCCGCCTGGCCCGGCGCCGCCTGGCGCAGGGCATCGGCTACGTCGCGGTCGGGGCCGCTTTGCGGGGCGAGCTTGTCCTGCCCGGGCGGAAGGTGTTCATGCCCGGCAAGGTCGGGCGGGTGGAGCTACCCTAACGGCCGGGCCTTGACCCGCCGGGCGGGGGCAAGGTAAAGGTGACGCATGAACGTTCT
This sequence comes from uncultured Planctomycetales bacterium, assembly GCA_965602635.1. Taxonomy (GTDB): domain Bacteria; phylum Planctomycetota; class Phycisphaerae; order SM23-33; family SM23-33; genus CBFCZU01. The sequence goes on from CBFCZU010000040.1 coordinate 8,216, forward strand.
GGCCCAGATCGGCTCGCGGACGACGACGAAGGTCGCCGGGTTCGGCGACTTCTGCCGATTCTGCGGGCGGAACTTCAGCTGGTGCGTCTCCGACCTGGGGCGCTGGCGGATGCTCCGGCTGCTGCTGGTGCAGATGTACGAGGTCGGCACCCGCTCCGTGCCCGTGGTCATGATCACCGGGGCGTTCGTGGGGATGGTGCTCGCCGCCCAGTCGGTCCTGCAGTTCAAGGCCATCGGGATGGAGGCGAGCCTGGGGGCGATCGTGAACCTGTCGGTGGTCCGCGAGCTGGGGCCTGTGCTGGCGGCGATCATGATCGCCGGGCGGGTCGGCGGGGCGCTGGCCGCCGAGCTGGGAACCATGCGCGTCACCGAGCAGATCGACGCCCTGCGGGCGATGGGCGCCGATCCCATACGCGTGCTGGTCGTGCCCCGTTTCCTCGCCTGCGTAATACTCATGCCGGTGCTGGTGCTCTACGCCGATTTCATGGGCATCCTCGGCGGCTATGTCATCGGTGTGCACGTTTACCAGATTGACGCGGGGAGCTTCTGGAGCCACGCCGCCAGGACCGTGGAGATGTTCGACATCTGCTCCGGGCTGCTCAAGAGCCTGCTGTTCGCGGGCGTGATTAGCCTGATCTGCTGCTATCGGGGGTTCCGTTGCCGACCCGGGGCGGCCGGCGTGGGGCGGGCGTGCACCGAAGGATTCGTCGAGTCGTGCATGGCCATCCTCGCCCTGGATTTCTTCGTCGGCGTGGCGCTGAATACGTTCTACGCACTTACATGGGGCGCGCCGCCCGTGTTGTGAGTGCGGATCGCCCCCGGCCCGGTCAAAGGTGGAAAAGCACGATGTACATCCCGTTCAGTAAGTGGCCTTCGCGACACCGCAACCGCACCAACTTCATGCTGCACATGGTGGGGATTCCAGCCACCGTCGTCGCGGTGCCGCTGGCGGTGCTGGGCCACTGGCTGCTGGGGGGGGGGATGCTCCTGGCCGGCTACGCGCTGCAGCTCATCGGCCACGTGGTAGAGGGCAACCGCTCGGGTGAGGAAAGGGTGATCCGCAAGCTCCTCGGCCGCCGGTGACGGGGCCGCCCCGGCTCTCCCCAGCCGGCGAGATTGTCGCGCAAACCGCCTTTGAGCTGTCCTACGGAGGAGAATTATCACCCGCACGCCGCCCGCCCGCCCCAGGCAGGCCCCAGAACCTCATTTCTAAAAAGGCTTTACATATGCCGCATAAGGCACGTAAAATTTACCTCTTTTTTTAGGTATAAGCTTGCCAACTTTTACGTATTCTGCATAATGAAGGTCAGACAGGTGGGGTCGGCGGAGCCGGCTCCAGGCCCGAAGGATGGTATCGCACGCGGCGGGCCGCACGAGGCCCGTCGGTCAAGCGAAAGGTGGGAACGATGGCTACCACGACGGCATCGAAGCGCCCGAGGCAGCGGGGGGGAAGGTTGGCGGGGATGTCCCACGCCGACCGCAAGTTCTACGAGTCGATCCCCGCTGAGATGGATTTCATGCCGCACCCGGACTTCGCCCTGGCGGGAACGGAGAAGAAGCTCTTCGGCCCCGAGGCCGAGGTCATTCCCCTCCCGCAGTGGCGACCCTACGCCGAGCTGGACGGGCCCGAGTCAAAGCCCCCGCGGGCCCGCTCCAAGCTGACGCGCCACCAGGAGGGTCTGCTGTTCATGCGCTACAACTTCGCCCGCCGGCGCGTGGCGGAGCTGCTGGCCGCCCAGAAGCGGCGCTTCTCCGCCGCCAGGGCCGGACAGCTCGTGCTCTGGCACCGGCGCGTGCTGCAAATACGCGCCGCACTGGCGGGTGCGAACATGGCACTGGTGGTCGCCATGGCCACGCGCACCAAGATCAACACCGTCGAGTTCGGCGAGTTGGTCAGCGAAGGCAACATGGCCCTGCTGAGGACGGTGGAGAAGTTCGACATCGCCCGCGGCTTCAAGTTCTCGACCTACGCCTGCCGGGCCATCCTCAAGTCCTTCAGCCGCCTGGCGAGCCGGACCGGGACTTATCGCCAGCACTTCCCGACCGAGTACGATCCGGAAATGGAGCGCAGCGACGAGATCGAGCGCCGCCACGTCGATCAGCAGGAGCTTGCCGTGGAGGACCTCCAGCGTGTCCTGGAGGACAACGTGGCCAGCCTGACGGCGGTGGAGCGGACGGTCATCGGCGCGCGGTTCGCCATGGGCGACCACGAGCGGGCGCAGACGCTCCAGGAAGTCGGCCGGCTGGTGGGGCTGTCGAAGGAGCGCGTCCGCCAGGTCCAGCTCGACGCCCTCGCCAAGCTCCGGGTGGCGCTGGCCGACCGGGCCGCCTGACGGGCACTCTTCTCACGCCGGCGCACTGTGCGATTTTTGCCGGGCGTCCCGCCGCAGCGGGGCGCCCGGTTTGCGTCTCGGCCCGGTTCCCCTCGTCGGACGCGAAGAAGGACCAGCTCTTCCTCCAGGGCTGAGCGATCGTGGAGAACACCAGCGACTCGGACTGGGACAAGGTGGAGCTGACGCTCGTCTCCGGCCGGCCGATCTCGTTCATCCAGGACCTGTACACGCCGCTGTACATGCCTCGTCCGGTGGTGCGGCCGGAGCTGTACGCCTCCCTCCGCCGCGAGCAGGGGTACATCCGCTCGAACATGGGCGCCCTTGCCAAGAACAGCACCGGCTACACGCGCTTCGAGAAGAAGCTGCTCGCGCTGGAGACGAAGATCGAGGGTCTCCAGGCCCAGGTCGTGGACGCCAAGGCCAAGGTCGAGGCCCTGCGCAAGGACCTGGAGGACTACATCAACAAGCTTGACATTGAGTGAGCGCTGCCCGCTCGCTCAGTACGACGGCCACCTCGCCCCGTTCCGGTCTCGGTTCGGGGCGAGCCATTGCGCCGACTTGCGGGGCCGCGGCCGTCAGTACACGAACATGCTGCCGTCCTCGCGCCGCACCAGCGGCATGTACGCGGGTTTGTAGGAGTACTTCGCGGCGGCGGCCTCGTCTATGTCCACCCCCAGCCCGGGCAGCTCGTTGGGCATGGCGTAGCCGTCCTCGACGCGGCAGGGCGTCGGCAGGACCTCGCAGACCTGCTCCATGGCGTGGAAGTCCACCCACTCCTGCACGCCGAAGTTGGGTATGGCCAGGTCGAGGTGCACGGCCGCCGCCTGGCCGATCACGCCCAGGTCGTGCGCGCCGTGGAAGGCGGTCTTGACCTGGTGGAACTCCGCCAGGGCGGCGATCTTCCGCGCCTCGGTCAGCCCGCCCACGTGCAGCGGCGCGACGCGGATGTAGTCGATCAACTGCCCCTCGATGAGCGGCATCGCCTGGGCGCGGCTGTGGAAGACCTCGCCCATCGCCAGCGGCGTCGAGCTGGCCTGGCGGATGAGCTTGAAGCCTTCGAGGTTCTCCGGGCGGAGGCAGTCCTCAAGGAAGAAGAGGTGATACGGCTCGAGCTCCTTTGCCAGTCGCGCCGCCTCGGCCGGGGTGAGCCGCTCGTGGACGTCGTGGCAGAGGTGCACGTCGTCGCCCAGCTCGGCGCGGACGGCGGCGATGAACGGCACGACGGCGTTGAGGTACAGGTGCGGCTCGAATATCTCCACCGGCGGGATGCCGTCGCGGGCGGGCGGCTCGGTCCGCAGCGTGCCCGCCCCGCCGTATGGCCCCGGCTGGACGCGGACGACCTTCGCGCCCTCGGCGATGAACTTCCGGGCCTGATCGACGGCCTCGGCTGCGTCGCGCCCCGAGGCGTGGCGATAGACCATCGCCCCGCGCCGGCACCGCCCGCCGAGGAGCTGATACACCGGCCGGGCCGAGAGCTTGCCCGACAGGTCCCACAACGCCAGGTCGATCGCGCCCAGGGCGGCTGCGTACACCGGGCCGCCGCGGAAGTAGGGCCAGTGGTAAACGAACTGCCAGATGTCCTCGATGTTGCGAGGGTCCATCCCGATCAGCAGCGGGGCCATGTGCTCGATGGCCTTGGCCACCACCGGCTCGTTGCCGTTGAGCGTCCCCTCGCCCACGCCGTAAAGGCCCTCGTCGGTGAAGACCTTCACCAGCACGAAGTTCCGCCCGTCCGGGCAGGTGAGTATGACCCTGATTTCGGTGATTTTCATTTCGCGTTACCTCGCTCGCCTCACCGGCGGGAATGGCATTTTGACCTTTCCGGCGGGGTTATCAAGTCGCAAGGCCGGCGCGTCAGCGGGCACCGCGCTCGTCGAGCACGCAGCAGCCCACGCCGATGATGTCCGGGCCGGTCATCGCGCTTCCCCCGCGCCGGCAGCGGCGCCGGTGACGAAGATCGGGCACCGCCGCCCGAAGCGGGCCTCGAACTTGTCGGCGATTGTCCGCCCGGCCTCCGCGGCCGCCTCCACGCGCGCCAGCACGATCGCGCAGCCGCCGAAGCCGCCGCCGGTCATCCGCGCGCCGCACACGCCCTCGCACTCGCCGGCCGCCTCGACGATCGCGTCCAGCTCGGCGCAGCTCACCGCGTAGTCGTCGCGCAGCGAGGCGTGGCTGGCGTACATCAGCTCGCCGAAGCGCCGGTAATCGGCGCGGTCCAGGGCCTCGACGGCGTCGAGCGTGCGGGCGATCTCGCTCACCACGTGCCGCACGCGGGCGGCCAGCACGCCGCTCAGCCTCCCGTCGGCCTCGGCCTGGTCCAGGGCGCCCGGCGCCACGTCGCGCAGTGACTCGACGCCCAGCACGCCGGCGGCCTCCGTGCACTGCCTGCGGCGGAGGGGGTAGCCGCCCTCGCCGATGTCGTGCTTGACCTGCGTGTCGGCCACCAGCAGCGTCATGGCCGGGTCGTTGAACGCCACGTGGCGGATCTCGCCGCTGCGGCAGTCCAGCAGCATGGCCATCCCCTCGCGCCCCATGACGGCGATGGACTGGTCCATGATCCCGCAGGGCGCGCCGGCGAAGTCGTTCTCGGCCCGCTGGCAGAGGGCGGCGAGGTCGTGCCCGTCGATCGCCCGCGGCGCCCCGGTCGCGGCCATCAGCGCCAGGGCCGTCGCCACCTCCAGTGCGGCCGAGCTGGAAAGCCCCCCGCCCACCGGCACGGTCGATTCCAGCAGCACGTCGGCGCCGCCGAGCCGCACACCCGCAGCCAGCAGCTCAGCCGCGACGCCGGCGGGATAGTTGCTCCACGCCCCCGGCGTCGGCGTCAGCTCATGGCCCAGGTCGATCGCCGCCGTCTCGCCGGCGTGTACCGAGTGGAAGCGGACGATGCTGTCCTCGCGCGGGGCGTAGGCGGCCGCTACTTCGCGCTCGATGGCGATCGGCAGGACGAATCCGCCGTTGTAGTCGGTGTGCTCGCCGATGAGGTTCACGCGTCCGGGCGCGCGGGCGGCCCCAGCCGGCTCGCGGCCGAAGGCGGCGTAGAAGTCAGTCCGCAACTGCTCGTCCATCTCGCGAGGGAGGCTACCGGCCCGCCGGCGGCGCTGTCAAGGCGCCCGCCTCGATCCGATCCGGCGGCGGGGCGGCAGGGCGAGCAACTGCGTGTTGTGGCGGCGCCTGGGCATGGGGCGGAAGATCGCGCCCTCCCGGGCGGGCGATCACGCTAACCTTGTCACGGCCTGGCGGACGTCCTTGGCGAAGGCCCGGGCGGCGGCGGCGATTGCGCCCCGCCAGTCCACTCCGGCGTACTCGCTTTTCTCGTAGGCGTAGATGACCGACCGGCTGGCGTTGACGATCGCGCCGGTGCCGTCGCCCTTGAACGCGGCCGCACATGCCTCCGCCGTCGCGCCCTGGGCCCCGTAGCCGGGAACGAGGAACATCTGCCGCGGCATGAGCTGGCGAAGCCGGCGGGCGTCGTTGGGGTAGGTCGCGCCGACCACGGCGCCGACGCAGCTATACCCGCTGGTCCCGGTCCGCCCCTCGCCCGCGCCGATCTCGGCGACCTGGGCGGCGATGTGTTCGTAGAGCTTCGTGCCGGCGGCGTCGGCGAAGTCCTGAATGGCAACGGCCGAGGGGTTCGACGTGCGGACGAGCACGAAGATGCCCTTTCCGCAATCGGCGGCGACCTCGACGAACGGCGCCAGCCCGTCGGCCCCGAAATACCCGTTGACCGTGATCGCGTCGGGCGTCCGGTCCACCACGCCGAAGGGGGAGAACATTCCCGTCAGGTGCCCGACCGCATACGCCTCGGCCGTCGAGCCGATGTCGCCCCGCTTGACGTCGCCGATGACGATCAATCCGCGGTCGCGGGCGGCTTCCACGAGCAGTTCGTACAGGTCCACCCCCACGGAGCCGTACCTCTCGAAGTATGCCGATTGGATTTTCACGGCCGGCACGATCGGGGCGACGGCCCTCAGCACTTCGTGGCAGAAAATGCCGATGAATTCGGTCTGCTCCACTTCGTCCTGGCCGTCTTTCCTGAGCTCCTCCGGAAGCCGTTCGTAAACGGGGTCCAGCCCCACGCACACCGGCGAGCCCTTCTCCTCGATCGCCGCCAGCAGGCTGTCGGCAAAATGTCCGGCCAAGCCTCGCTCCTTTCCGGCCGAGTTATATCACGCCGCCACGGGCGTTGGAAGCTTGTTGACCGGGCCCGGATATGCTAGGCTTGGCGAGCAGGAGAAAGCCATGGCTGACGAGCAGAACCTACCGGTGTTGATCGACTCCCTTCACGCCCGGATCGTATCGATCCGGGACTCTCTTTGACCTCCCTGCACGCCAGCAGGAAATGTCGCGGATCGAGGAGCGGATGTCCGCGCCCGGCTTCTGGGACGACCAGGAGACGGCGGGCAAGGTGGTCGTCCAGCTCAAGGCCCTCAAGGCCGTGGTGGTCCCGGTGACGGAGCTGTCGGGGCGGGTCGATGACCTGCGAGTCCTTCACGAGCTGGGCGTCGAGGCCGCCGACGAGGCGACCCTCGCCGAGGCGGCCGAGGAGGCCGGCAAGCTCGCCGGCGAGCTCGACAGCCTCGAGCTGCGGACGATGCTCGCGGGCCCCCACGACGCCGGCGACTGCTACTTCTCCATCCACGCCGGGGCGGGCGGGACCGAAAGCTGCGACTGGGCCGAGATGCTGCTGCGAATGTACGCCCGCTACTTCGAGCGTGCCGGCTACAAGGCCGAGGAGATCGACCGCGTGGACGGCGAGGGGGCCGGCATCCGCTCGGTGTCCCTCCGCGTGAGCGGGGCTTACGCCTACGGCTACCTCTCCTGCGAGCGCGGCGTGCACCGGCTGGTGCGGATCAGCCCGTTCGACGCCGCCAACCGCCGGCACACGTCGTTCGCGTCGGTGGACGTCCTGCCCCAGCTGGACGAGGTGGAGATCGAGGTTGATTGGGACAAGGGCGTTCGCGAGGACACCTACCGCGCCCACGGCGCGGGCGGGCAGCACGTGAACAAGGTTTCCTCGGCCATCAGGCTGACGCACCTGTCCACGAGCATCGTCTCCCAGTGCCAGAACGAGCGTTCGCAGCACCAGAACCGCGCCGCCGCCCGGAAGATGCTCCTGGCCAAGCTCTACCAGCACGAGGAGGCGCAGCGCGACGCGGAGCTGGCCAATCTTTACGGCGAGAAGGGGGAGATCGCCTTCGGCAACCACATCCGCTCGTACGTGCTATACCCCTATCAGCTCGTCCGTGACGAGCGGACGGAGCTGAAGGTGGGGACGGCGCAGGCGGTGCTGGACGGGGACGTCCAGGCGTTCATAGACGCGGCCCTGCGTCGGCGGCTGGGCAAGGCCAATTCGCGGTAGCCGCCCCCGCGGGGGCTTCGACGCGAGCGACTTGCGTCGCTCTTGCTCAGGGTCAGCCGGTCTTCTTGTCGCCGGCGGCTTTCTGGAGCTTCGCCTCTTTCTGCGCTTCGGAGAGCTTGTCCCAGGCCGTGGGGCAGCCGCCGCAGCAGAAGGCGACCTTCTTGCCCTTGTGCAGCCGCACCAGCTCTGGGACGACGTTCTTGGGGTCGATGGGCGAGCCCATGATCGGGCAGGTGACGTTGGCGAAGGTCTGGGGCTTCTCGCCGCCGGGGACTGCCTTGGCGGGAGTGCGCTGGCCTCCCTCGCCGCACGGGCCGATGATGCCGCATCCGCCCGCGACAATCCTGAAGCCTCCGGTGGCCAGCGAGGCGACGGTCACGCCAACGGCCACCGCGCCCAACAGCCCGATAAGCGCCCATGTGCGTACGTGCTTCTTCATGATCGTATTCCTCACTCGGTCGTGATGTTCTGTTTCCAGCCCGGCCGTCCGGTCCCGGGCGGCCGACGTTACATTATAGGCACCCAGAAAACCCTCCGTCCGGGGGGCGGGGGTGATGTGTGGGGGCGTTCGGGGAGTCAGAGGCAACTGGGGCTACGGCTCGGCGGTGACGTTCGCTAGATAGTACGCTCCCGGCTTGCCGCCTTCCTTGGTCGCCAGGCCTATGCCGGCGCCGTACTGCCGCAGGAACAGGGTGCCCTTCGTCAGCAGCAGCTTCATCGGGATTCGGACGGTCTGGTACTCGCCGCCGATGCTCTTGAGGTGCCCGCCGGCGATGAGCGGCACGCCCCGGCTCCAGTGGGGCACGTCGATCATGTTCTCGCCCATGCGGAAGTAGTCCAGGATGTGGACGTACAGCTCCTGGTTGACGGTTCCCTTGATGTCGAGCCGGAGGGTGTCGCAGCCGGAGATGTTGAGTCTGCCCTCGCCGATGTGCCAGGCGGCCCGCCATGGCCCCGGTCCGGTGGCCTGGACCAGCAGGGCGGGGTTGTTCGGATCTCGCTGGCGGTCCACGTGCTGGGAGACCGTGACGGTGCCTTCGACTATCTCGCCCGCGAAGCGGAATCGCCGCCCCCCGGGCCAGATGGAGACAGGCGCGGGCTTGCGGCGGATGGCGATCACGGCCGAGTGCGAGTCCTTCTGGCCGCTGGTGCCGAGGGCGGTGACGGTCATGGCGCTGCGGGTGTTGGCGGGCAGGCCCCAGCGGCGGTCGTGGCGGGGCAGGCTGGGAAAGTCGCCCGGCAGGAACCGCACCTGCGTGCCCCACAGCCCGTCGCCGCCTTTGCCGTCGCCGTGCTTGCCGTCGTCGTGGAGCTGGGTCAAGGCGCTGCCGCCGATGATCGACAGGTCAACGGTCACGGACTTGATGCTGCGCGGGCCCTTGGGGTGGCTGACCTTCGCCAGCACGCCGAACCCCATGCTGCCCTTCAGGGCGGAGAACGACTTGTGGGCGGCCGCCAGCGCCTTGACGTCGCCCTCGGTGGCCGAGCCCGTGGCGATGCTCGCCAGGCGGGTGTGCATCGTGCTCTGAGCGCCGCCCACGGCGTCGAAGGCCACCCAAAGCGACGAGGGGCTGCACCAGGCCTGGAGGACCGTCGGGGCGACCTTGCGCGGTACCCGCCGCCCAATCCACAGCCAATTGTTCATCACGATGTACCAGGTCAGCCCGTTGGCGCTGGCCCGGCAGCTCGCACCCGACTTGATGTACGGTCCCACGTACAGCCCGGTGTTCTGGGGCACGAGCGAGCCCCTGCGGAGCAGGCGTGTGGAGATGACCAGCCCCCGCCCGTGTGGGTCGTAGGCGGCCGCCAGCTCGGTGTTGTCGGTCGCGCCGTGGGTCAGCAGCACGCTGACCCACTGGCCGGGGCCTATCCTGGCGGCGTTCTGCCAGGTCCGCCCGTCGTCGTGGGACTCGAGTATGACCCCGTCGAGCGTGGAGAAGAGGAACCGGTTGGGCCGGAGCAGCTCGCAGGCGGGCTCGCCGGGGCGGATGCCGCGGTTGGACTCCTCCCACCGCTGGGCGTCCCACGCCGAGCGGTGGATGCCCCAGGTCCTGCCCTCCATTGCGGCCATCGAGCCCACCGCCACGATCGTGGGCCCGCAGAAGGCGAAGCTCTTGAGGTACCGGTCCTGGCCGAAGGCCTCCCACGTCTTGCCCAGGTCGCGCGTCACCGACATTCCCGGCGCCCCGAGCGCGTGGGTGACCATCACCGTCCGCCAGGACGGGTCGATCCGGCTGAAGTCCACGTGGGCGACGTGCTGCGAGGCGAGCTTCTCGGCCTTGCTGGACATGGGCTTGAAGCTCGCGGCGCCGTCGGTGCTGATGAAGAGCCCGTTGGCGTCGGTCCCGACGAGCAGGCAGTTCTCATCGGCCGGCCGGCAAGCTATCGCGGTGATCTGGCCGAGCTTCTCTGTGGTGGCGGAGGCGACCGGCTGGAATGTCCGCCCCTCGTCGGCGGTCTTGAAGAGCCCCTTGCCGGTGATAGCCCAGGCCACTTGCGGGTCCGTGGGGTGGGGGTGGATCGCGCGGACGTCGGCGAGCTTGCGGCAGATTGTCCAGTTCAGTTGGAAGGCCTGCTCGGCGGCCCGGGCCGGCCCGGCGGCGGAGACCGCCAGGAGCCATGCCAGGATGAGAGAGACTCGTCGGCTCATTTGCCCACCGGGCGCTTGAGCAACTCGGGCTTGCCCAGCACCGTGCGCCGCGCCAGGAACCCCACGCTTCCCGGCGTGTCGGGCGGGAGCTTCTGGAACTTGTACGGCTGCCAGAGGAAGAATCCCTTCCTGCCCCCGTCATCGTCGATTCGGGCGTGCTCGGCGAGGACGCGCCGGTTGTGCCAGTGCTTGTCGAAGCGTCCGAACTTCGGCTGGGCGTCGGGCACGGTGTCGGGGTCCGGCGGGGCCGGCTCGCCCGCAACGGGGGCGGGCATGCCCAGCTTGTTGTTGGTCCCGGCGTAGAGCTTCCGCCAGATGGCGCGCGTCTGCTTGCCCTGGACGTGCCAGGTGTTCGCCGCGCCCGCCACCGGGCGACCGCCGGCGGGGATGAGGTACTGGCGGTGGTAGAAGTTGCCCGTCTCCCGCGCCGCGTAAACGAACGCCTCCATCAGGTCGATGGCCTTGTCCTTGTTCGCGTCGGCCTGGCCCGTCTCGTAGGCGCGGAGGAGGAACTCCGCGAAATACGCCTGGGTGCCGTCGTTGCCCGCCCCGGCGCCGGAGATGAGCACCCGCCCGGGCACGGCCAGCGTCTTGATGAACTCCGCCCCGCCGCTGGAGCAGTTGATGATGACCATGTTGTCGGTCGGCAGCGCGTCGATCATGTCCGCCAGGTCATCGGCCGTGAGGTCGAGCCCCGGCAGGCAGAGCTTGCCCACCGGCTCGTTGATCTGCCCGTGCCCCGCCATGAAGAGGACGAACTGGTCCTGGTCGCGGATGGCCAAGGCCGTCTTGGCGAGCGCCTGGCGGATGTTCTCGACGGTGGCCTTTATGCGCGGCGGCTTGGCCTTGGCGTCGGCGGCCTCGGTCAGCACGATGATGTTCTTCGCCGGCACGCCGCAGCGCTTGGTGAGCACGGCGTGGAAGCGGTTGGTCCAGTCCAGCAGGTTGCGCGAGTATGCCTTCGTCCCGCCAAGCCCGGCGATGAGCACGGCCCGGACAGTGGGGGCGGCGGGCTTGCTGGCCGGCGGGCGGGGCGGGGCGCCCGCCGACTGGGCCCAAGCGGCGGCACACAGCAGGCCGGTCAGGATCAGTGCCGAAATTCGCTTCATGGGTGAGGTTCCTTGCGCCTGCGCCACAATCTCAGTGCGTGAGGTAGTAAATGATTATGTTTATCCCCATGCGGATGGCCGCCTCGTTCTCCTTCTGCGAGAACCACACGCTCACCCAGCCGCAGTGTAAGTCGCCCGGCGTGACCAGCGTCATGATCCGCCCCGTGCCCTTCTCGAAGAGCCCGTAGTCGCCGTGGTCGACGCCCTGAAGGCACAGCGAGCCCTTGGGGAAGCGGAAATAGCAGTGGTACAGCTCGTGGTCGGCGGGGACCTTCTTCATGCGGTTTTCGGGGAACAGGCGGTTGATCATCTTCACGTAGTCGCGGAAGAAGCGGTCGCCCGTATTCCCCAGCACGCAGTCGTCGGCGTGCACGAACCCGCCGCGCATGAGGAATTCCTTGAGGTTCTTCTCCTCGTTCTTGGGCAGGTCGAAGTATCCCTCCGAGGTGGCGAAGACGAAGGGGTATCGGCACATGTTCTCCAGGTCGGAGAGCTTGACGACCACGGGGTCCTGGCTGACGTTGACGTTGGTCAACTGCTCCAGGCGCTTCCTGAGGATGGCGTCTCCCCTGGGGTAGATGTCCCACTCGTCGGCGGTCTCGTCCTTGACGTGGAACATCAGCCTGGGGAAGAAGAACGTTCCGGTCTTGACGGCCTTGGGGTCCTCGCCGGCGGCGGCCTTCGCGACCGAGCCGAAGGGCCCGCGCCCGGGCAGCAGGGCCGAGCCCGCCAGGGCGGCGCCGCCGACCAGCGCCGCCTTGAGCAGCTCTCGCCGGTTCAGGTGCCACTTGACTTCCTTGAGGACCTCCCGCTTCCAGTCCTTCAGGTCGTTGCGGTTTTCCAGCAGCATTTTGCTACTCCAGATTCAGCGTCCGCCGTTGCCGCTCCGCGCATCGGCCCGCGTGCCTGTCCGGCCGGAAGCCGCGGACGCCGCGGTCAAATTCACTCTCTACTATATCACATCAGCCCGCCCCGCCGGCGGAAAACCCACTCGGCCGAGAGGGCCACAGCCAGCAGGCCGAACAGGGGCCACGTGTCCCACAGGTCGTGCTGCTCGTAGACCGTCTCCTCCCGCCGCATCTCGCGGATGCGGTCCTTGATCTCGCCGGCGATCTTGTCGGCGTCGGCGGGGGTGTAGTACTTCCCGCCGGAAATCTCGGCGATCTCCTCAAGCACGCCCTTCTGCTGCCTCGGGTCGGAAAACTCGTCCAGCGTCTCGCCCACCGAGAAGGTCGTCGAGGCGGAGACCTCTGTGTCGTCCTTGAACTTGGCGATCACCTCGACGTTGTAGTCGCCGGCGTCGGCCGGCTCGTACTGGGCCTGGTAAACGCCCTCGATGCTCAGGATCCAGTCCATCTTCAGGTCCCTGGTCTTCGCCCCGGGGGTGGTGATGCGGGCGATGACCTCGGCGTTGTTGACCGGCTCGAGCATCGCATCCAGCACGGCGGCGCGGATGGAGACCGGCTCGTTCCTGGCGAAGAGGTCCTTGTTCAGCTCGATGGCGATCTGACCCTTGGCGCCGACCGCCAGCCAGCGGACGAGCTGCCTCCAGAATTTCTCGTGCAGCTTGTTCTCGATTGGCAGGGCCATGCGCCAGTGCCACGACCCGCCGGTGGTGAAGGCGGCGGCCCGCCCGGCCCCGTACTGCTGGACGACCAGCACGGGCGAGTCGTCCTTCGGCTCGACGGCCAGCACCTCGGCGGCCGGCTTGGTCTTGGCGATGGGGTTGTGACCGATGAGGGTGGGGGCCTTCGACCAGATGCTGCGGTTGATGAGCACGTTGTTGCTCTGCCTCATGGCCGGGTGTGTCTCGCCGGCCTTGGTCAGGCCGACGCTGAACTCGCGCTGGCGATAGTCCACGGACTGATCGGGCAGCACGACCGGCAGCATCTTCTCGATCGGCGTGCCGTGGTACTTGCCTCGGTTGAAGGAGTTGACGCCGCCGAGCATGAGGAAGCCCCGCCCCTTCTTGCTGACGAATGCCTCGGTGATCGCCAGTTGCTCCTTGGTGAGGTACCCGGCCTCGATGTCGCCGAAGATGACCGCCTCGAAGCGGAAGAGAGCCTTTGCGGTCGTCGGGTAGCCGTTGACCTTGGTCTTTGGCTTGGGCTTGCCGGGCTCGGGCGGTTCCTGCAGCCCGTCCTCGGGCTCGGCGCCCTGGAGGATGTACGGCTTGGGCCCGGCCAGTCGGAGGATGCTGACGATGCGGAAGTCCTTGTCCCGGAACAGCGCCCGGCGGAGGTATCGGTACTCCTCGCGCGGGCTGCCTTCGAGGTAGAGCACGGGCAGGCGGCGGTCGGCGATCTTGACCAGGAAGTCGAAGGTGTTGTTCTGGGCGATGACCTCGTCCGCCGCGGCGGGGATTTCCACGGTGTAGCGGAAGGTGCCTTTGTCGTCCGGCTGGAAGCCCAAGCGGATGCGGTAGATGTCCACGTCGGGGGTGGGCACGCAGCGGATCGTCTGGAGGACCTCCTGGTCCTTGCGCAGGATCACGTCGAACGGGTCGGAATATCCGCTGACCCGGACGTATGCGTGGATGCCCACGGAGGTGTTTCGCCGGACCTCCTTGGGGGCCAGCACGCGGACGACCTCCAGGTCGGGCGGGGGCTTGATGTTGCCGAAGCCGACGCAGTACACGGGCACGGGCGTGCCGCGGGCGCGGAGCCGCCTGGCCATGTCCTGGGGCAGCCCGCCGGCGTTGGCCGAGCCGTCGGTCAGCAGCACCGCCGCCGCCACGGGCACGCCGCGCAGCTCGGTGTCGATTACCCGCATGGCGGCGTAGAGGTTGGTCCGCTCTCCCGCGCCGGTCAGGTCGTCGATGCCTTCCATGCTCTCGGTCCGGTCGGTGAACCTGAAGAGCCTCACCGGGCAGATCTCCGAGAGCTGCTCGAGCAGGGCGGCCCCGCCCGAGCCGCCCTTGCCCGGGGCGCCCAGCAC
>CBFCZU010000041.1:0-21900 GCA_965602635.1 uncultured Planctomycetales bacterium
CGGCGGGCGGCGGGGCGACGGCGAAGGCGTCGATGGTGACGTCGCCGGGCGAGGCCGGCAGGGCGATGGTCGTTTCCCTCGGCCCGTCGGTCAGGCGCAGCGTGGCGGGGGCGAAGCGGTAGAGGTGCTGCGCGTCGCCGCCGGCTGGGATGGCTAGGTCCTCGCCCGCGGCCGGCAGCAGCCTGAGGTCCGCGACGCGCCGGGCGGCCTCGTCGGGGGTGAGGAACTCCCCGGCCCCGCCCATGACCGCGGGCAGGATCAGTTGCACGCGGTCGTCGGCGTCAAGCCGCAGCAGCAGCATGCCGGCGAAGTCCCCGGGCGTCTTTTCGCCCCCGGCCAGCTCAGCGGCGGGATAGACGGCCACTGCTATCCGCCTGGCGGGCGCCCCGGCGAGCCACACGGGGCGTGCTATCGCCAGCGCCCCCAGGGTCGCCCCGGCCAGCAGCAGCACCCACGTGGCCGATACTGTCCGCGCCCGCCTGGCCGCGGCCGGGCCCAGCGACGCCAGCGCCTGCTCCCACAGACGGAGGCTGCCCACCCAGACGATGCTGTGCAGGGGCTTGCGCAGAGCGACCGCCGCAGCTGCCGCTACGGGAATCAGCGATACCAGCGCCCATGGCCATAGCAGGCTCACGCCAGCCAATTTTCAGCGGCGGGGGAGCGGTTGTCCATTGCCTATTGCCCGGGGGCGGCTCAGAAGCGGTCCATCGGGCGCCTGCGGGAAATGGCGCGGAGCAGGACGTAGTTCGTGCCCTGGTACGCGTATATCTCGCCGGAGACGTAGAAGAGGACCCCGGTGGCCGGTTCGAGCCTCTCCAGCTGCAGGTTGGGCAGCACCCGCATGGGTGGCTCGCGGAGCGTGTTGTCGGATTCGAAGGCGAGCTTGAACCAGCCGCCCTTGCTGTCGGGGGGTCGCAGGCGCGTGAGGCGGTGTATGATTATCCTCCCCGGCCCGGGCTTGACCGGCTCGGCGGCCGGGGGGACTGAGGGCCCTTCCGCCCAGGGAACTATCGGCGCGGCGACCGGGACGATGGGCTTGCTGGGCGGACGCGCGAGCAGCCGGGCGACGTCGGCGGCCGAGGCGCCCGGGGTCGTGGGGCGGGTGGTGGCGGCCGGGGCCGACGCGGCCGGGCGAGACGTGACGGCGGGCTTGGTCCGCGGCCGAGGGGGCGGGGGGCGGACC
Organism: uncultured Planctomycetales bacterium; assembly: GCA_965602635.1. GTDB lineage: Bacteria > Planctomycetota > Phycisphaerae > SM23-33 > SM23-33 > CBFCZU01. Next base: position 1,184 of record CBFCZU010000041.1, read on the forward strand.
GGGCGCTCGCCGACCTCGGTCGCCCTGCGCAGCAGCAGGAAGTAGTCGTCGTAGTAGCGGTACACGCGGCCGGAGAGGGCGAACTTCGCCGACGGCCTCTCGGCGTAGATGTTCTCGACCGTGCCCAGCAGCTCGCAAGGCAGCAGGTGGAGCACGCCCGTGCGGGGATGCTTGACCGTCCACCACTTGCCGGTCGGATCCCTGGCCAGAGAGCCCGGATGGCCGATCAGCGTCTGCCCCTCGCCAATCAAGTTTGGCGATCTGGCCGGCTCACTGGCCCTGATGAGGGACGGCGCAATGACCGGCACGCCCTCGTCGCCCGTCGGCAGGATGCGCATGGCGGTGTCGGCGGGTCTGCTGGCGGCCGGCGCGGAGGCGGCGGGCGGGTCGGCCGCTGGCCGCTGCGCCGAAGCGATCAACACCATCCCCGCCGTGGCGGCGAGGGCCGCGAATGTCCGAGACAGCGCGTTCATTCCAGTTCGTCCAGGAGCCAAAGATGATACGCCAGGGCGGCCCGCCGGTTCAAGTCGCCGGCGGGAGGCGGCAGGCCGATCACTCGTCGCCGGGGTCGAACAGCAGGCTCCTGAGCTTCGCCGGGACCGCCAGGCGCAGCTCGCCCTCGAAGCGGACGCGGCGGCGATCGCCCAGCGCGTTGGCGACGGCCTCGAGGGCGCCCGGCGCGGCGAGCCGGACGGGAACGGTGATCTGGGCCGTCTTGCGGGGCGGTGCCGGCTCCATGCCCGAGTGGTCCACGCGGAGCAGCACCTCGTCGCCGTGGGTCAGCGCCCCGGTCAGGCCCACCAGCGGCAGCTCGAAGCCGTTGGGGTTGACGACCGCGAACACGAGCTGCGCCACTGCGTCGCTGCCCTGCCCGGTGAGCTTCAGGTCGCTGAAGCGCCAGCTGGGCGCCCGCAGAGGCGGCATCTCGCCGCGCCGCCGCAGCTTCACGCTCCGCCATAGGCCCAGGTAGTTGAAGGTGGCCTTCGCGGCGAACTCCCAGCGGATCGGCTCGCGGACGTGGAGGCTGTCAACCATCGGGCGCAGCCGGTCGTACTCGATGGTCACCGGCACCCGGACGGTGCTCGTCTCCATTCCGCCGATCGGCGCCAGCGGGCGGGCCAGAGCGCCGCTGGCGACCTCCTGCCCCACGGCCGAGAGTGTGTACTCCAGGCCCCACATGCCGATCTGAAATTCGTTGGGGTTGCGGACCTCCACGTCGAAGACCAGTTGCGCCGCCCTGACGTCCATCGCGGCGATGCCCGCATCCCGCAGCGCGACGCTGGGCTTTCGGTAGCAGCCGCCCGATGCCAGCAGCGCAGCGGCAAACGCGAGAATCGCCACCCGAGCGGCCGGCGGGCTTGGTGTGTCATGCATTTCTGGGCCCCTTACTTGTTCTCACGGCGGGTGTAGTTCAGCAGGCCTCCGGCCAGGAGGACGTCGCGCTGCCGGGCCGTCAGGTCGATCCGGCAGGTGAAGTCGAACCCGCCCGTCAGGTTGGTGACGGTGACGGTCTCGGCCGAGGCTATCGCCTCGGTCAGGGCGGCGATGCGGAGCTGATCGCCGGCGCTCGTCCGCTCGTAGTCGCCCGCCTCGGCGAGGATCAGCGGCAGGACGGCGAAGTTAACCAGGTTCGCCTGGTGGATCCGCTCGATGCTCTTTGCCAGCGCCGCCCGGACGCCGAGGTACATGGGGCACAGGGCGGCGTGCTCGCGGCTGGAGCCCTGCCCGTAGGACTCGCCGGCGAGTATGACGCCCGCCAGTCGGCCCTCGCGGGCGGCCTGGGCACGCTGGGCGAAGGTCGGCTCGCCCGGCTCGTTGAGCGGCTCGAAGACGTGCATGGCGTACTGCGGCACGTTGGAGCGGAGCTTCAGCAGCGCCCCGGCCGGCATTATGTGATCGGTGGTCACCCTGTCGCCGACCTTTATGAGCACCTCGCCGCTGAGCTCATCGGCCGGCGGCTCACCGGCGGGGGGCTTGACGATCGTCGGGCCTCTCACCACCGCCACCTGGGCCGAGGCCTGCGGCGAGGGCGGCGCGACGATCATCCGGTCGTCGATCGTGAAGCGCCGCGCCTCGGCGATGGCCGGGTAGGGCACGTCCAGCGTTCGCGGGTCGGTGATTTCGCCGGTGATCGCCGCCGCCACCGCGACCTCCGGCGAGACGAGGTACACCTTGTCGTCGGGCGTGCCCGACCGCCCGGTGAAGTTGCGGTTGACCGTGCGCAGCGACACCCGCCCGTGCCCGGGCGAGAAGCCCATTCCGATGCACGGCCCGCAGGCGCATTCGAGCACCCGCGCCCCGGCGGCGAGCAGCTCCTCCAGGGCGCCGCTGCCGGCCAGCATGGTCAGCGCCTGTCGGCTGCCGGGGGCGACGGCCAGCTCCACGCCGCTGTGGACGATGCGCCCCTTGAGCACGGCCGCGGATAGCATCAGGTCGTGGAAGCTGGAGTTGGTGCACGATCCGATGACGACCTGATCGACCTTCGTGCCGGCCAGCTCGGCGACGGGCACGACGTTCTCCGGCGACCCGGGCGCTGCCGCCAGCGGCTCGAGCTCGGACAGGTCGATCGCGATCCGGCTGAAACTCACCTCGACCAGCCCCGCCTCGTCGGCCTTGCCGATGCGGGCGTCGGGCGCGTGGCGGCGAATGGCCTCGACGGCGGCGGCGTCGCGGGCCGGGTCGAGCAGCTTCGTGACGCGGTCGTACTTGGCCTGGGGCTCGGCGGCGAGCGCCTGGAAGTCGTCCGCCCGACCCTGGGCGGCCAGGAATGCCCTGGAAACCTCGTCGGCGGGGAAGACGCTCGTCGTCACGCCCAGCTCGGCGCCCATGTTCGCGCAGGTCGCCCTTGCGGGCACCGGCAGCGTGGCCAGGGCGTCGCCGCAGTACTCGACCACCGCTCCCACGTTGCCGCGGGTGGTGAGGATGCTCAGCAGCTTCAGGATGATGTCCTTGGGCGCGACCCATTGGCCCAGGCGGCCGGTGAGCTCGACGGCCAGCACCTTCGGGCATGAGAGGTAGAACTCCCCGCCGCCCATGGCCACGGCCACGTCCAGCCCGCCGGCGCCGACGGCGAAGCTGCCTATCCCCCCGGCGGTGGGGGTGTGCGAGTCGCTGCCCAGCAGCGTCGCCCCCGGACGGGCGAACCGCTCCAGGTGAATCTGATGGCAGATGCCGTTGCCGGGGCGGCTGTGATAGGCGCCCACCTTGGCGGCGATGGATTGCAGGTAGAGGTGATCGTTGTGGCTCTCGGGTCCGAACTGGGCGGTGTTGTGGTCAACGTAGCTGACCGACAACTCCGTCCGCACGCGCTCGACGCCCATCGCCTCGAACAGCAGGAAGGCCGTCGTCCCGGTGGCGTCCTGGGTGAGGGTCTGATCGATGCGGATGCCGATCTCCTCGCCCGGCGCCAGCCGCCCGGTGACGAGGTGGGCAGAAAGCATCTTTTCCGTCAACGTACCGCGCATCTGAAAGCTCCTGCGAGGGGGTGCTCGCGTGCGCGCATGATACCCGGACGGGCCTGCCGAGCAAGCTTGCCGTTGCGGGCCCGTCCGGGCAATCCCGCGCGCCGGCCCCTGCCGGCCGACGCGCGGACGACTTGGCTGCGAATCCTAGAAGCCCCCCGGACCGCCGGCGCCCGGGCCGCCCATCATCCCGCCCATCATGGCGCCCATGACAGCGCCGACGATGCCTTGGATGGCGTCGGTGGGTATGTACCCCACCATCAGCACGTCCGATTTCTCGATGGAGACCGACCCGGCCAGCGGCGTCGGGGCGATCAGGTTGATCGGCGGGGGGGGGGTGTCGACGGCCGCGGCCACCTTCCTGACCACCGTCATGATGTTGCCGAGGTTCAGCAGGCCCACGCCCATCCGCTTCTTTGGCAGCATCGCCAGCGCCTTGGCGGCGCCAGGATCGGCCGGAATCTTCCCGCTGCGAGCCTTGGCCGTCTCCAGCGCCGTGGCCACGAACTTCTTGCCCCCGCCCAGTGTCATCACCACTGTCTTGGCGTCCACCTTGCCCACCAGGAACCGGATCTTGTCGTCGCCCAGGACGGCCTTGAGCTTCGCCCGGTCGTCCTCCGGCAATGCCGTCAGGACCGGATGATCTATGCTGATCACGTCGAGCTTCGTATCCCCGACGGCCTCCAGGCCCTTGTGGTACTTAAGCTCGAGCTTGCTGACGATCTCGCCCTCGGTGGCCTTGTAGATCTCCGACATCACGCCCACATAATCCGGCAGCATGCCCATGACTTTGTCGGCCGACTTGCACTCGATCACGTACACCAGGCCGATCTGGCCCTCGCCGCCGGTGACAGCGCCGAGGGAGATCTGGACGCCCGTGACCTCGCCCTCGAACTCGGCCGCCATCTTCCGCACCTTGGCCTTGGTCTCGGCAGAGACTCCCTTGAGCATCCCCGCCGCCATGAACTTGTCGAGAACCTGAAGGTCCAGCTCCTTCGAGATGCTCGTGCCGCGAAAGCCGGCCGCCAGTATGTAGGGGGTTGTGGGCAGGCGGTCCAGCAGCGGCCCCGGCAGGGCCTTGGTGGCCGCCAAAGCCTTGCCCATGGTGCTCTCGGCCAGGAAGCTCACCCGGCTCTCGATGAGGATGCCGGTCTTGGCGAAGCGCAGGCCAAAGGCGACGTCCTCCAGTACCTTGAACAGGGACGCGTAAATACTCAGCACCGGGCCCATCCCCGCCATAGGCCCGGCCGCGGGCCCCGACTCGGCGATGGTCTTTTCCAGTTGCTTCAGCGCCGCCTGGGCGATCGGCCCGACGATCTTGAAGTTGACCCAGACCGCCACGTCGTTGCGGGCTATCAGGGCGTTGTCAGCCGGCGAAAGCTGCGTGAGAACCGGCTTCTTAACCGCGGCCACCGCCGCCAGGGCCTTCTTGCTGGGGCTGCCGGCGACGAAGCTACCCACCTGCCTCCAATACACGCTGCCGATCTTGAGGTACTCGCCTTCCTTCGTGCCTTCACGGGCGGCAAGCATCTTGGCCGGGTCCTTGCCGGGTATCAGGACGACTGCAGGCACCTCGGGCGGCTTCTCGCCCGCAGGTGCGGGCTTCGCGCCCGGCAGGCCCATCATCTGCAGCAGGTCCACGCCGTACTGCTGCGGGTCGAGCATGGCCACCACCAAGGGCCCGTTGGAATTGAAGCCCTCCCCGACCTGCAACTGGGCCTTTATCAGGTCCAGCACGCTCATGGGCAGGAAGGGTTGGCCGCCCGGGCCGATGCTCTTGAGGAATTCATCAACCTTCCCGCACATGCCGTTGACGTTGTTGACGACCACGAAGCCCATGCAGCCGGCGGGAATCTGCTTCAGCGCCGCGCTGGCGGGCACCTTAGGCCCGAGGGGCTTGGCCTCCGCCGCCTCCGGGCCCGCTCCCAACGCCACGGAGCCGGAAAGCATGACCGCTGCGGCAACCACCACCAGGAAGCTTTTTCGCGTTACCATCGCATTTCTCCTTGCCAGTGGGTCTGGTTCCGTACTCTAACCCCGGAGCGGTACTATAGCCCCGCGGCGCCGGTGGCGTCAAGGAGGCCCTCCGGCGATTTTCGCCCCCCGCCGATCTGCCGAACCTAGACCGCATGTTGCACGACGGGCGTGCAACATCCGCCGCGGGGGCTTCGACGCGAGCGACTTACGTCGCTCTTGCTCAAGGCCAGCCTTGAGCGAGGCGCGGAGCGCCGAGTCGAAACCTTTGCGAGAGAACCGTTTCTCGCAAAGGTGCTTATCGCAAGAACCCGGCAGGGCTCATGCGATAAGCAGGCTAGAAGCTGGGGTCGGGAAGGATGTAGTGAATGGTGCCGAACGTGGGGCTGTGCTCCTGCCAGGTGTACGCGTTGAGGCTGTCCCACGTCCCCACGGGGCATTCGCCGAGGTGGTCCGGGTCGTTCGGGTCGATCTTCCTGGTGGCGTCGGCGGCCACGTGCCCGTCGGCGTAGAGGATGTTCGGGCTGCCGATATGGCGCGAGCCCGGCAGCACCGCCAGGCCATTCGTGCCCAGCATCTGGGGCCCGACGTAGAAGCCCGGCATGAGCGAGTCAACGCGCCAGTCCCTGGTCTCCGTGATCCAGTCGAGCGTCCCGAAGTCGGGCGAATCCCAGGCCTCGGCGCACTTGGCGGGAGTGACCACCTCCTCGGGGTTGACCGCCTGGGCAGCGTACTTGGTGCTGTCGTTGGGCAGGTATATCCCCCACGGCACGTTCTGGCAGAGGCACGGCCCTCCGGGCGTGAGCGGCTCGCCCCTGGTATCGAGCTTGGCCGTCCAGCGGAGGCCGTTCTGGCAGGGGCCACGGAGCCGGAAGTTCCACTGGTAGCCGATCGCAGCCCGGTGGTAGTCGATCTTCCACCGCGTGTCGGTGAACTGCGGGGCCCCGTCGCACCACTGGAGGATGGCCGGGGCGTCCATGGCGTCGCACAGCACCCCGTCCCATATCTCGTCTGCCTCCCAGAAGTACGCCCACCAGTTCAGCGTCGTCCGGTGCGTGCCCTGTATGTCCATGCTCTCGAGGACGCCGTAGGTCTTGGGCCACGCGGCCGCGTGGTCCCAGTCCCAGTCCCCGTCTTCCGGGTAATCCAGGATCTGGAATAACGGGACGTCCCACGGGACGGGGGCGAACAGCGGGTAGTGCTCGTTCTGGAACACGAACATCGCCACCGCCTTGCCTTGAGCGCTCATCTTGGCCGAGCAGGTGGCCTTGCGGGCCATCGCCGTTGCCCGGGTAAGGCTCGGCACGAGTATCGACACCAGCAGGGCGATGATCGCTATGACGACCAGTAGTTCGATGAGCGTGAATGCCGTCCGTTTCTCCATGACGCATCTCCTGTCAGGACGATGTTCCCGCGCACATCGGCGCGTCCGCGCCCGGCGGGCAGGGCCGGTCAGGGCCCGCCGGTCATGGCTTCAAGCTGCCTGTACTGCTCGTCGAGACCAGCGAACGCGTGGCGAAACTGCTCCAGCGTCACCCCCGACGCCAGCCGGACCTCGTTGCCGCGCATGTCCAGCCTCGACTGTATCTGGTCGCGGTAGGCCCGTCCCAGTTCCCGCAGCTTGGCGAGCAACTGCTGCTTGTCGTCGCCGGAGTAGGCCTTCTTGATGCGGGGGGGAAGGCGGAAGCGCAGCAGGTGATCGACGGTGCGGAACACGCCGAAGTTCGGTCGATCGGACTGAAGCGTCTGGCGGGCCTCGGCCCACCTCTTGGCCAGCAGGTCGAGCATGTACGCCGGGCTGGTGATCTTTTCTGCCTTGTCCTTGCAGCCGGACGGCGCCAGCAGCAGCGCCAGGAGCAAGGCGGCCGGTATCGCTGCCAATGGCCTCATGTGCGCTTGCCTCCCCGTCGATCGCCGGGACCTGTCAGCTCGGCCCCGGCCGGATGTGGTTGACGGCGCCCAAGCCTGCCTAATGAACCCCTTGCCGTGCGCCTTCATCCCGGCCGCGCCGCCAGCCTATGGCTCATTATAGCCGCATCCTGCCAGTTCACAAGTCAACACTTGACGGAGATTTGAGTTGGCGCCGCCCTTGGGTGCCGGCAGGGCAGCGCCGGCCCGACGAAGTGGCCAAGCTGCTCGATGAGGTTGAGCGCGCCTGAGAGGGGCGGGGGCTTGGAAACAGCGCCTCCGGGCCCCGCGCGACAGGGGCCGCGATTACCCCTCCCCCCGCCTGATGCCCAGGCAGGGCTGCCGCCGGCTGCCTGATCGCCAAGTCCGGCAGGTCAGTCCCCTCTGACGGGGACCTACCGCCTAGCGATCGTCGGACTCCTCAAAGACGGGTTGGCCGGCACGTGCTCGCTTGGCGTAGAGCTCCAGATTGGCCAAGCGGATGAGCTCAGCATCTTCGTTGTCCTGCTCGGGCATGCCATAGAGACTGGGCCTGTAGGCCCGAACAGGCCGTCCTCCGTCAGACCACATGGCGAACCTCCGTTGAACGGACGACATGCACGCCATTGCGTTGTCGCCGGGTCCTCCTTGTCCGGCATGGCGAAAAGAGATGGCTAGTTCATTGTCACAATGCCCCCCCGCTGCGCCAAGGGGAATTTTTCCAAAAATCTCGCCTCGCCCGACGGCCGCTCGGTCGCCGGGCCAGCCTCGGCAGCGCTGAATTGTCGAGCGGTCTGACGCGGCTTATAATAGGCGCGGCATGGCACAGAAGGACTATTACAAGATCCTGGGCATCTCCCGCTCGGCCAGCGCCAAGGAGATCAAGGCGGCGTACCGCAAGCTGGCGCGGAAGTGCCACCCCGACGTCAACAAGGCCAAGGACGCGGCCGAGAAGTTCAAGGAGGCGACGGCCGCCTACGAGGTCATCTCCGACCCGCGGAAGCGCAAGCTGTACGATCAGTTCGGCCACGCTGGCGTGGGCGCCGGCGCCGCCGGGCCCGCGGGCGGCGGAGCCGGCAGGACCTACACCCGGCCCCAGCGCGGCGGGGAGGGGTTCGACTTCGAGGACCTCTTCGCCGCCAGCCCTTTCAGCGGCATGAGCCTGGACGAGCTGCTCGGCGCCCTGGGCGGATACACCCGGCGCAGCGCCTCGCGCCGGCGGCCTGGGGGCGCGCCCCGCGGCGGCGACGCGGAATATCCCATCACCCTGGATTTCATGCAGGCGGTCAAGGGCTGCACCACCTCGCTGCGGATGCGCCGCTCCGACGGCCGGCAGGAGCGCATCGACGTGAAGATCCCACCCGGCGTCCGCGACGGCGCCAAGGTCCGCGTCCGCGGCAAGGGCGGCGCCGGGCCAGGCGGGGTGGGCGACCTGATCATCGTCACCACGGTCCGCGGGCACCCATACCTCCGCCGCGAGGGCAACGACATCTACATGGACCTGCCGGTGGGCGTCGCCGAGGCCGCCCTGGGCGGGCAGGTCACGGTGCCGACCATCGACGGGCCGGCGTCGGTCAAGATCCCGCCCGGGGCATCCAGCGGAACGCGACTTCGCCTCCGCGACAAGGGCGCGCCCGACCCCAAGGGCGGCAAGCGCGGCGACCAGTACGCGGTCATCAAGATCGTCCTGCCCAAGCAGATCTCCGACAGCGGGCGCCGGGCGCTGGAGGAGTTCAGCCGCAGCGACCCCTACGACCCGCGGGAGGGCGTGCCGTGGTGAAGGCGCACACACGCTACTTCCGGGCGACGAGTTTCGCCGTGCTGACCGTCGCGCTGATGGGGCTGATCGCGATCCTCGTCGTCCTGCTGCTGCTGGTGCTCGAGGCCGCCGGGGAGGCCCAGGCCCCGCAGAAGCGCAGTCTCCTGATGATGGCCTACCTGGCGCTGGGGGCGCTGGGCCTGGCGTCGCTGCTGCTGGTGGGCCTGGCGATCCGCTACCTCGGGACGCGCATGACCGAACGGACGGGCAGCCGCAAGCCCATGGGCTATGTGGACGCCTGGACCGAGGCCGGGCAGAGGCTCAAGCCCGAGGACGCACCGCCCATCGAGGGGTTCGAGGACGGCGACCCTGAGTCGACCCCGCCGGCCGACTAGTCGCTCCCCTCGCCAAGCTCGCCCACTATCAGCTCGACCTCGTCGGCGTCGGCCGACGGGAAGTTGACCAGGTACGTCTTGCCGGCCCGCTGATACTTGCTCCGCCAGTAGTCCAGCAGCCTGGCGTCCTTGCGGCCGAGGCGCCATTTCTCCGGGCTCGACATCACCGACCAGATTGGCCTGGCCGCGGCCGCGGCGGCGGTCATCCTCAGCCAACCGAAGCCGGAGGCGACCTGCCAGCAGGAGTCGTCGCGTATGAGCAGCGCCCGCTGGTGGGGGGCCTGGGCCTCGACCGTCAGCGCGTCGCCGGCGGGGCGGGCGGTTCCGGTGATCTTTCCGGCCGGCTCTGCCCCTCGGCCGGCGGCGCGCCCCACCGCCGGGCGAATGACCCGGACCGTCCCGGGCCCCAGCGGCAGCGAGATCGTCCCCGCGATCGGATCGACCCGGCAGTCGTCGCCGGCGGCATCCGCCCGGTCGGCGTACACCGGATACGGCGCGGCGCCCGCGGCCGCCGTGAGGACCACCCTGGCCGATCGCCGTGCCGAGACGACGGTGAACCATTCCTCTTCCTGCCGCCCGCCGGGGTCGAACCGGACGAGGCGATACCGGGCGGCCTCAGCCGCCTCCGGCCAGTGGGGCACGTGCGGCACCAGCGCTACGGCCGCCGCCGCCATCGCCACGACGATGACCAGGCGGACCGACCCGCGCCGCACCAGCAGCGCCCCGCCCAGCGCCACCACCAGCGCGCCCGACAGCAGCACCGCCTCCAGGCGCGTCCGCCTCGACCAGGCGGCCCGGTCTTGCCACCAGGGGCGGTAGGCACGGTCAATGAAGGCCTCCGTGGCCACCAGCTCCGCCGGCCAGTCGATCGCCGCCGTCGCCCGCCCCACGACCGACCCGCCGGCGTCCAGGACGGTCACCTCGTATTCCTGGGCGGGGGAGATCGCCGGGAGCGCGACCTTCAGCCGCCCGCTGGCGCCCGGCGGAACGGCCAGCGCGTAGCGAACCGTCGGCCCCCCGCCGGCCGGGCGGAGCAGGACGGACTCGGCCTGTGCCGCAGCCGCGTTGTCCAGCCTCAGCTCGGCCCAACGGTACGGACCGGCCGAGGGGTCCTGGCCCGTGACCGCCTCGAGGCTCGCGACCACCTTCGCCCGGCCCGGGGCCGCCACGCAGAGGATCGCCGTCGCGATGACCGCGGCTCGTCGCATCCGATCTCCCGATGAGGCGGCGCCGGCGGCCCGCTCAGCGGCGCTCCTGCCCCTCGGCCACCAGGCGCTTCGCCCGCAGCAGCTCGCCCACCGACCACGCCTGGGCAATGCACCCGCCCGGGGCGTGCGGCTCGTCGCCGTCGAAGACTTCCGAAATGAACCCCACGCCGGCCTCGGCGAGGTGCTGCTCGAATCCTTCGAGCCACTGCTTGGCCTGGGCGCGGGCCTCCAGTGAGAAGCCGTTGACCTTCAGGTACGCCTCGATGAACGGGCCCATCAGCCAGGCCCAGACCGTGCCCTGGTGATAGGCCTTGTCGCGCGACTCGCAGCTCGTGCCGTACCTGCCGCGGTAGAGGCCGTGGCCGCGGGCGAGCGTCCGCAGACCGCGCGGCGTGAGCAGCTCGCGCTGCACCACGTCCACCACCGACTGCCGGCGGGGCCATTCCAGCGGCGAGTGCGGCAACGCCACCGCCAGTATCTGGTTGGGGCGGACGGACCGGTCGGGCCTGCCCGCCCGGACGCAGTCGTAGAGGCACTCGGCCTGCTCGTGCCAGAAGGTCTTCTCGAATACGGCCCGGACGCGGTCGGCCGCCGCGGCGTGGGCGTCGGCGCCGGCGGTGTCGTCGGACCGCTCGGCTGCGATCCGCAGGGCGGCGTGCCACAGCGCGTTGACCTCCACGCACTTGCCGTGCCGCGGCGTGACCGGCACGCCCTCCCAGCTCACGTCCATCCAGGTCAACTGCGTGTCCGCGTCGCCGGCGGCGATCAGCCCGTCGGAGTCGGCGTGGATGCCGAAGCGCGTCCCGTCGTGGTAGGCCCGGAGGATCCGCTCCACGGGCCCGGCCAGCTCCGCCCGCCAGGCGGCCTCGTCGCCGCTGGCCTGGACGTACCGGTCCGCCGCGATCACGAACCACAGCGACGCGTCGATGCTGTTGAAGTGCGGCCGGCCGCCGTAGTCGTCGAAGCGGTTGGGGACCATGCCCTCGTCGATCGACTCGGCGAAGGTCCGCAGCACCTCCAGCGCCGCGGCGTGCTGGCCCGTCTCCAGCAGCACCCCCGGCAGGGCGATCATCGCGTCGCGACCCCAGTCGGCGAACCAGTGGTACCCGGCCAGGATGGTCGTCCCCGCCGCCTCCGCCGTCCGGCGGCGCGAGACCACGAAGGCGTCCGAAGCCATCGCCAGCCGCCGGGTCGTCTCGTCGGCGTCGGGCCCGACCGCCTCCACCAGCCGCTTGAGCCGCCGGCGCTTCTGCCCGACGGTCGCCTCGAAGTTCACCTTCAACGGCTCGTCAAGGCACGCCGTCAACTGCACCGGCGCGTCCGCCGAAAGCGGCGCCTCGAACCACCCCGGGGTGTAGAGGTCCTCGAAGCCCTCCTGCCCGCGGTCCAGATCGGCCCGGTAGCGGAACTGATACCACCACTGCCCGTGCGGCATGAACGACCCGCCCGGCTCGACCGAGAGGTACAGCGTGTGGCCGGCGCCGTTGGGGCGGTCCTCCACGCGGACGCCGTCGTGGTAGTGCAGGAACGTCATCCGGTCGGCCCCGGCCGAGAGACGCAGCGAGTGGTAGTCGCGCATGGCCGCGAAGGGGCGGATGCGGAGCGTCCCGCCGGCCCCGGAGGTCAGCCGATACCGAACCGCCACGGCGTTGCCGCCCTCGGACAGGACGATCTCCTTGACCAGCTCGCGCTCGCCGCAGCGGTACACGAAGGCCGCCGCCTCGCCCTGGCGGAACTCCACCAGGGCGGCGCGGGCGTCCGGGTTGAACGTCCCGGCGAATTCGAACGTGGAGAGCTCATGCACCCGCGGGGTGGCGGGGGCCCCCGCGTCCTGCTCGCCCTCGGCCGGAGGGACGACCAGCTCGTCCAGCAGGCAGCTCAGGGCCAGGATCCTGCCGACCGGCGGCTGCGTGGCCGCCACCAGCAAGCCGTGATACCGCCGCGTGTTGACCCCGGCGACGGTGCCCGAGGCGTACGAGCCGAGCCTGTTGGTCAGCAGCCACTCCCGACCGAGCAGGTCGTCCGCGTCGCCATCGCCGCCGATGACGATCGGAGCGGGCAGCCCGGAAATGTCATCCTTGCCTTCGTTCACCGTCGCGCCACCGATCTGAGAGCCGGCGTATTCTATCTCACCGGGCCGGGCAGGGGAACACCCGCGCCGATAGCCAGTCCGCAGCGCTGCCCCACCTGCCGCCGGGCCGAACACTCCGGAACCGCCCGGAATCCCGATCCATCCCGGTCCACGGGGCGGAACCCCATGGATCGGGACGGAACGAAACGGAAAACTCCGGAACGAAACGGAAAGTTTCGGAAAGTTCCGGAACGAAACGGAACGAAACGGAACGTTTCGGAATGGGCCCGGAAATCCGTAAGTCCTTGGGCAGCAAGGGCTCGCGACCAATGCGAGCCCAATTGACAATTGACAATTGGCAATTGGACATCTCTTGGGTCCTCCGGTGCTTCTGCTTCTTCCCTGGTGCCCGGTGCCCGGTGCCTAGTGCCTCTTTTCTCTCCGCACTCCACACTCGCCTATTCACTTGTCATCGCTACCGGGGCGCACACCTGAGGCGCGCCTCCCAGAGGGACCGAAGGCCCTCCACCCTTACCGTGCGCGGAAGGCTTTGCGCGCGCAAACGTGTTGCCATAGTGACCCCGCCGGCCGTAACTCCCGGCCGGGCCGGCGGCCGAAAATCTCATTTTCCCGCGATTTCGCCGGGAGGGGGGGGTAGCGTTTGCGCGCGCGAACGTGTCACCAAACATCGTTCTCGGGCGTGCGGGGCGGTTGCGGCCGCGGAAGTGGGGCTGTATCGTGAAGCGAGTATCGCTGCCGACTGGGGCGACACAAGACGGGAGACAAGCCATGCGGTCGCAGAGACAGTTTTGCAGGATAGCCCTTGCCATGACGGCCGCGGGCTGCTTGGCATCGGCTGCGCCCGCCGCGCCGCCCAGGGTTGTCAAGGCGGTTCCGGACAACGGCGCCAAGCAGGTGGCTGCGAGTCTGCGCCAGATCAGCGTGACTTTCGATCAGGACATGGACAGGCGATCGTACTCCTGGACCGGCGGGGGCAAGACCTTCCCCGAGATGCGGGGGTCCCCGCAATGGACCGACGCGCGCACCTGTGTGCTGCGGGTCCGGCTCAAGCCGAACTGGAAGTACTGGCTGAGCGTCAACAGCAAATCGCACAAGGACTTCCGGAGCCGGACAGGCATCCCGGCCGTGCCATATCCGATCGCCTTTACCACGGCCTCCCGTGGCCCCACCGACCCGGCCAAGACCTGGAGCCTCGATGTCAAGGACGGCGTGGCCGAGCTGCGCCGCTGCATTCGCCGCAACTACTCTTACCGCGACCTGCACAAGCTCGACTGGGACAAGCTGTTCGCCAGGTATAGCCTGAAGATGCTCAGGGCAGGTAACGCCGGCGAGTTCGCCACCGCAGCGGCGGAATTGCTCGCACACGCCAAGGACCCGCATCTCTGGGTGAAGGTCGGTGACAAGGGCATTCCTGTGTTTCGCAGGAAGGTCACGCCGAACTACAACCTGAACGTGCTGGCGAGGTTGGTTCCGAAGTGGCGGAAGCACAACCGCTGCGTTTCCACCGGCAAGTTCGCGGACGGGATCGGCTACATACTCATCAGCAGTTGGGCGCGCGAGGACATCGAGGTGCTGGAGAAGGCCTTTGAGGCGCTGGAAGACTTCGCCGACGCCAAAGCCCTGATCATCGACGTCCGGCCGAACGGGGGCGGGTCGGAGACGCTGGCGCAGTTCTTCGCGGGATGTTTCGCCAGCCGGTCGGTGGTTTACGCCATGCATGCCTATCGCGACGGCGGACCCGCCGGCGGGTTCGGCCGGACGCAAAAGCGCGTCCTCCGCCCGAAGAAGGGCCGGCCGAAATATCGCGGCAAGGTGGCCGTGCTCACCGGGCCTGTAAACATGAGCAGCTGCGAGGCGTTCCTGCTGATGATGAAGCAGGTCCCTCGCTGCACGTTGGTGGGCGGACGGTCGTACGGCAGCTCGGGCAACCCTCGGCGGATCGACCTGGGCATCGGCGTGGCCGTTTACCTGCCTTCCTGGAAAGCCATGCGTCCCGACGGGACGGCCTTCGAAGGCGAGGGGATAGCACCCGATATGGAAGTGAAAGTACAGCCCTCGGACCTGGCGCGAGACGATCCGGTCCTTCAGGCCGCGCTGAAGGCACTGCGCGAGTAAGCTTGGCCTGTCTCCGCTTGGGCCGTCGGGTCGATCGGAGACCGTTTCGTTGTTTGGTCCCGGTTTCGTTTGTCCCGGTCTAGTTTCCACGGCAGATTACGCCACCAGGCGTTCGCCCGGCTTGACAAAACGGCGATATGCGGTAGAATCCTTGTTGCTCCGGCCTCCGCTCGGGGAAGCGGCGGAGTAACCGGCTGAGCCGCCGGTCAAGGTCGAGGGGCAAGGGTGGGCCTCCCTCACTCACACCTGCCTTAGCCCGCACGGGCGAGTTTCCAGGTCCCGTTCTGCAGGAATCGCAGCAGCCGATGGGGAAGGAGAGCGAAATGAGGACAACAACACTCTTGGTGGCAGTCTGTGTGGGCTTGGCGCTGGCACAGGGCGCGGCGGCGGTCGAACCTGGGTGGTGTGACGACTTCGAAAGCTACCAGGCAGGGACATATCCTTCGCCAGCCTGGCACAGGATCTACTCCGGGGCCGGCGCGTCGGTGACGACCGAGGCCGCCTACTCCGGAGATCAATCCTTCAAGCTGACCAGCACCTCAGGGTGGTCAAGGGCCGACGGTGTTGACTTCGTGTTCCCGAACGAGTTTTGCTACAGCGTGGCCGTCATGGTCGAGCCCAACTCGCCGGGCGGCATGGCCGGGCTTGCGACGTCCCAACATCCCAGCCCGCTGAACGGGCCCGTCTTCGATGTCACCTCGGGAAGGATCGTCTGGGAAGGCCCGGACTTCCCGGTTCTGCTCGAGGGGTGGGAGAGGGGCAAGTGGTACCATGTCACGGCATGCATTGAGGGCTTCCATGGTTCGTCCCCGATGGCCGACGTAACGATCGCATATGACAGCACTTCGGTAACGCACGCCAATTTGGGTGCCCACTCCCGCTCGGACGCAGACCGGGACACGTTCCAACTGCACACCTGGAGCCAGGCGTCGAGTACGCTATTCTTCGACGATGTGTGCCTTGTGCCCGAGCCCGCAACGCTGGGCCTTCTCGTAGTCGGCGGCCTGGCGCTGATCCGCCGCCATCGCAAGTGAGCCATTCACCAACAAGCAGTCGCACACTCACGGGCGGGCCTTCAGATTGCGGTCGTCGCGTTTGAGTCTCTTGGGCGTTTGGGATTTGAATTCTGGAGCTTGAGGTCTCGGTCTCGGCCGGCACTTTCGCCTCGGGGCAGCGTGTGCGGCGCCACCCCTGGGTACGTGGCTCCCCCCGGCTGGATTGGCGCCGGCCGCGGAGATATACTGAGGCCTCGCCCCAGCCGTGGAAATTCACGACGGGGCCAGGAACCAGCGGCATGAGGCTTTCTCTGCGAACCAGGTTGCTCGCCAGCTTTCTCGTCGTGGTCCTGGTGACGGGTGCCACGGCTGTTACGGTGGCGGCGTGGATGATCGGGGACACCATCTTCAACCAGGCCCAGGAGAAGGTTCGTCTGGACCTCAACTCGGCTCGGCTGGCGTATCAGCGGGCCGTCGGGGACCTGCAGAAGGCGGTTCGCCACACTGCCCTGCGGTTCTTCATGCGGCAAGGCCTCTCCGGCGGCAACGTCGAGGACCTAAGGGCGGAGCTGGAGATGGTCAGGCGGCGCGAGGCACTGGACGTCCTGACGCTGACCGACGCGCAGGGAACGGTGCTGCTTCGGACCCGCAACCCGTCCGCCAATGGCGACAGCCAGGCCGGCAACCCGTTGGTCAGCAAGGCCCTGCGTGACAAGACGGCGGCGGCCACCGAGATCGTCAGCAGGGCCGAGCTGGAGAAGGAGGACAAGAGTCTGGTGGCGCGGGCGCACCTGTGGTTCGTGCCCACGCCCCGGGCCAAGCCCACGGCCGCGACCCAGAGCACCAGCGGGATGATGATAATGGCGGCGGCCCCGATCCGCGGCGACGGGGGCGAACTGCTGGGCGTGCTCTACGGAGGCAAACTGCTCAACCGCCACTTCGACCTGGTCGACCAGGTCCGCGACACGGTGTACTCGGGAGAGATGTACGCCGGCAGGCACGTCGGGACGGCCACCATCTTCCAGGGCGACGTCCGCATCTCGACCAACGTCATGACCAACGATGGGCGGCGGGCGATCGGCACGAGGGTCTCGGCTGAGGTAAACCAGCGCGTGCTCGGGCGGGGCGAGCTGTGGGTGGAGCGGGCATTCGTCGTCAACGACTGGTACATCACCGCATACGAGCCGATCCGCAACGCCTCGGGCGAGGTGATCGGCATCCTGTACGTGGGCATGCTGGAGCAAAAGTTCACCGACATGAAGCGCAAGGCCCTGTGGGCCTTCGTCGGCATCTCCCTGGGCGGGATCGCGCTTTCGGTGGGGATCTGCTACTTCCTGGCGCGAAGCCTGGCCAGCCCCACCCACTCGCTGGTGCTGGCGGCGCATCGCGTCGCCGACGGCGACCTGAAGCACCGCGTCCAGCCGGACGACTCGACCAAGGAGATCGGCGCGCTAGGCAGGACGTTCAACCTCATGGCCGAGTCCATCGAGGAGCGCGACGAGAAGCTCCGCCGGCGTGCACACGAACAGATAATGAAGTCGGAGAGGCTGGCCATGATAGGCCACCTGGCGGCGGGCGTCGCCCACGAGATCAACAACCCGCTGGGTGGCATACTGCTGCTCAGCCGGCTGCTGCTGCGGAACGCGCCGCCCGAAGGCATCGAGAAAGAGAACCTCGACCGCATCGCCCGGGAGGCCGAACGCTGCCAGAACATCGTCCAGGGGCTGCTGGATTTCGCCCGCCAGCGTGAGCCCAAGACCGAGCGGCTGAACATCAACGACGTGCTGGAGAAGACGATCGCGCTTCTGGAGAACCAGGCGTTCTTCCACAACATCGAGATCGTCCGTCGCCTCCAGCCGACGCTGCCGGCAGTGAACGTGGACGCCGCGCAGATGCAGCAAGTGTTCGTGAACATCATCATGAACGCGGCCGAGGCCATGGAAGGAAAGGGCGTCCTGACCATCGCCACCAAGGCCCGGCGGGCCGGCAGGCGCGTCGAGATAAGCTTCAGCGACACCGGGTGCGGCATATCCGAGGAGAACCTCAAGCGCCTCTTCGAGCCGTTCTTCACCACCAAGGAGGTGGGGAGCGGCACCGGGCTGGGGCTGTCTATCAGCCACGGTACCGTGGAGAGCCACTCCGGGACGCTCACCGCCCGCAGCCGGGTGGGCCAGGGAGCCACCTTCACCGTCAGTCTGCCCGAAGCCAAGGAGGAGGCCCGATGAACCTCGTTTCAAGCGTCCTGGTCATCGACGACGAGGAGTCGGTCCGCGCCGGCTGCGTCCAGACGCTCGCCGCCGAGGGCTACCGCGTCAAGGCGGCGGAGAACGGAACCGTCGGGCTCCAGTTGGCGCAGAAGGGGTCGTTCGACGTGATCATCCTCGACCTGAGGATGCCCGGGATGGACGGCATGGAGGTGCTGGACAAGCTCAGGCAGCACGATCCGGGCGTGCTGGTGATCGTGATAACCGGCTACGCGACGATCGACTCGGCTGTGGGGGCGATGAAGCGCGGGGCGTACGATTTCCTGCCCAAGCCGTTCACGCCCGAGTCGCTGCTGGCGGTCGTCGCCCGGGCGGCCGACCGCAAGCGGCTGGCGATGGAGAACGTCTGCCTCCGCCTGGAGCTGGACGAGCGGATGGGCCCCGACGCCATCGTCGGGCGATCGCCCGCCATGGTGGAGGTCGCCGAGCTGGTGCGCAAGGTCGCCGTCGCCGACAGCACGGTGCTGATCTGCGGCGAGACCGGCTCGGGCAAGGAGTTGGTGGCCAAGGCCATACACCGCCACAGCGACAGGCGCGACAAGCCGTTCGTCGTCGTGGATTGCGGCGCGCTTGTGGAGACGCTCTTCGAGAGCGAACTCTTCGGGCACGTCGAGGGGTCCTTCACCGGGGCGGTCGAGACGACACACGGGAAATTCGAGCTGGCCCACGGCGGGACCGTCTTCCTCGACGAGATCGCCAACGTGGGCGGCAACATACAGGCGAAGCTGCTGCGCGTCATACAGGAGCGCGAGGTAACCAAGGTCGGCAGCAGCCAGAGGATCGAGGTGGACGTGAGGATCGTCGCCGCCACCAACAAGGACCTCGCCGAGGAGATGAAAGAAGGGCGGTTCAGGGAAGACCTCTTCTACCGCATCAACGTCGTGCCCATCCACCTGCCGCCGCTGCGCGACAGGCGCGAGGACATCCCGGTCCTGGCGGAGTATTTCCTGAGGAAGTTCGGCGAGAGGAGAAAGAGGGACGTCACCGGCATATCAGACGAGGCCATGCGATCGCTCGAGGCCTACGACTGGCCCGGCAACGTCAGGGAGCTTGAGAACGCCGTCGAGCGTGCGGTGGTCATGGCCGACGGGGAGACGATCAGGCCGCGCGACCTGCTGTACTACGGCTTGGGACAGCCCGGTCCCATGCAGGCCCCTCCCGGGGGACGCCTTCTCGAGGTCGAGAAGAGGGAGATAGCCGACGCACTCAGGCGGTTCAACGGGCACAAGAGCAAGGCGGCCGAGTACCTCGGGATCAACCGCAAGACACTCCGGGAAAAGATCGCCAAGTACAGACTCGGGGACGCCTGAGGGGCCCCAGCCCGGTACAAAACTACCCACAGCCTGTCTGAGCAATGGTACAATACGTGCCATCCGTCGCTTCGGGCGCTCGGGGCGGGTCCTCTTTACCCATCAGGTTGCTTCGCTCAACTCTTTTCCTAAGATGGATTTAAGAGTCCGTCCGGGAATTCTCTCACAATCTCGTGCGCGATCGGCACGAGAGTTGCCTTCATACTCGTCGTCGGCGCGGCCGGATGACTGCAACAGGCCGGGGCGCAAGAGTCCTGGCCCGGATGTTGCACGATGCGCGTGCAACATCCGCCGCAGGGGCTTCGACGCGAGCGACTTACGTCGCTCTTGCTCAGGGCTAGCCTTGAGCGAGGCGCGAAGCGCCGAGTCGAAACCTTTGCGAGAGAACGGTCTCTCGCAAAGGTGCTTAGTGCATAGACCCGGAAGGGGCCATGCAATAAGCAGGCTGGCAGCGGAAGCGGCATGGAACAAGATCCACGCAGAATCCTGATCGTCGATCCCGACCCCTCGTTTGCGGGAAGGCTCAGCGCCACGCTTGCCCCGCAAGGCTACGACGTGGAGGCGGCCGAGGGGATCATCCAGGCCGCCCAGAGGATGAGATACGTGAACTTCGACTGCCTGATCGTTGACGAGGACCTGCCTGAGATGAAAGGCCACGACGCGGTTCCGGTCCTGAAGGCCATCTCCCCGCAGGTTCCGATCATCGTCACGGCGGCGCGCAACAGCCTGGCAGTCGAGTCCAGCATCCGCCGGCAGGACGTGTTCTTCTACCATGTCAAGACGTTCGACATGCATGAGCTGCAGATGGCAGTCCGGGACGCTCTCCGGAAGGTGGGCAAGGGACCTGGCGGGCGGCTGGCCGCCCCCGGGAACGCGCAGCCCCCGGCTGAGTGAGGCACACTAATCGCAGGAGTTGAGTGAACCATGGTGACGGCAACGACAGACGAGGCGGCCGTAGTGGTCATCGACGACGAAGAGTCGATCCGCGAGGGCTGCCGTCAGACACTGAATGCCGAAGGCTACCGGGCAATGGTGGCCCAGGACGGCCAGCGGGGGGTGGCCCTGGTGGAGCGGGACAGGCCCGACGTGGCCTTGGTGGACCTCAAGATGCCCGGCATGAGCGGCATGGAGGTGCTCGAACGGATCCACCAGATCGATCCGGAAATCATAACGATCGTCATCACCGGCTACGGGACGATACAGTCGGCGGTGGAGGCGATGAAGGCGGGCGCCTTCGACTATCTGACCAAGCCGTTC
>CBFCZU010000042.1:0-21727 GCA_965602635.1 uncultured Planctomycetales bacterium
AGCGACCCGTCGGTGGTGCTGACCTTCACCGCCCCCGGCGACGACGACGCGACGGGGACGGTTCTGGCCTACGACGCGGCGTATTCGGCCAGGCCGATCACCGCCGCCAACTGGTCCCGGGCCAAGCCCCTGCCGCGCTGGTCGCTGCCCGAGGCGGTCGCGGGCGGCAAGCTCCAGCGCATGCCGGTCTTCACGCTGGCGCCGGGGAAGTATCACGTCGCCGTCCGCGGCGTGGATGAGGCGGGCAACCGCGGGCCCGTAGCCGGCCTGGCCGTGACCATCGCATCCCCGCCCGACGCGACGCTGGCCAAGGCCCCGCGCACCACCGGCGCCGCCAGGACCGTCCCGCACGTGGCCGAGAAGGGCAAGCTGAGCGTCTTCGCCGTTGCGGACATGGCCAAGGTCGATCCCGTCACCGGCAGGCTGCTTCGCGACGGCTCGGAGTACGATGCCGACGGGGCCGCGCAGGTGAATCCCATCTGGGACGGGGCGAGCGGCACGGTTCAGCTCACGGGCGCCGCCAACGAGGTGGTGGCCTTCCAGTTGATCCTCGGCAAGCTCGGGGCCGGCTTGAAGGACATTCGCGTCTCGGTGGGCGACCTGGCCGGACCGGACGGCAAGAAGATCGCCGGCATGAACGCCGAGGTCTTCCGCCTGTGGTACGTCAGCGCCGCACCGGCGCGGGGGAGACGGGGCAGCCCAGCGCGAGCGGGCTCCTGGCACGGCGACGCCTGCCTGCCGCTGACCAAGCCCTTCGCCGAGAGCTTCGACCTTCCCGCCGGCGACAACAAGGTGCCCCGCCAGAAGTTCCAGAGCGTCTGGGTCGACCTCTACGTCCCGCGCGGCACGGCCGCCGGGACATACAAGGGCAAGATCACCGTCGCCGCCGCCGAGCTGGCCGCCCCGGCGGAGGTCGAGGTCCAGCTAAACGTCCTGCCGCTGTCGCTGCCGGACGAGCTAAGCTGGATACTGGAGCTGAACCGCTATCACAGCGTCCACAGCTGGGCGGGCGTCGATGCCCGCAAGGACCCGGCCCAGGCGCTCAAGACGCACCTGGCCTACTACACCATCGCCCACAAGCACCGCTGCACGCTGAACGCCCTGCCGGTCTCCCATAGCGGGCGGGTGGACGGCTATTACATCCCCGAGATGCAAGGCTACCGCACCACCAACGTCCGCGTGAAGAACTGGACCGAATATGACAAGCGCTTCGGCCCGCTGCTGGACGGGTCGGCTTTCTCGGCCAAGGCCGGCTACATCGGCCCTGGCGCCGGCGTGCCCATTCATCACATGTACACCGCCTTTCACGAGGCCTGGCCCGTGTGGCTCGACGCCAAGACCTACAAGGACTGGAAGGACGTGCAGGACCGCCTCCAGTTCGCCGAGTTCGCCAAGAAGTCGCGCCGGCCTGAAGTCGCCTTCACACAGCAGTACAAGCAGGGCTTCATGCGCGTGGCCAAGCAGTTCTTCCAGCACTTCAAGGAGAAGGGCTGGACGCGGACGTCGCTGCACTTCTACAACAACAACAAGTACTACTGGAAAGTCGCCTTCTTCGGCGGCATGGGGCGCGGCGGGGTGTGCTTCTGGCTGATGGACGAGCCCACCGACTTCGACGACTACGACACCAACGCCTTCGTGATGGGCCTGGCCAAGCGCGCCTACAGGGAGGCGGGGACCCCGCAGGTCAAGATGGACGGGCGGACGGACGTCTCCCAGCCGGACATGGCACGCGGGCTTTGGGACGACATCGCCACGGTCTGGTGCATCGGCGGGCTTCGCGGCTTCACCGCCACCGCCGCCGCCCGGGAGCGCTGGCTGCCGCAGGAGAACCATTGGGGCTACGGCGGCGGGATGGGCAGCCAGGACGCCCCCGTGGCACTGTCCCAGGCATGCCTGCTGAGATGGGCCGTCGGATACACCGGCTACATGCCTTGGTGGGACAGCTTCCGCGGGCGCGGTGGGGCCTGGCAGCGGGCGGCCGAAATGACCGTCTTCTTCTCCGGGCAGAACTACGCGGGCGGCGGAAAGAACTACCCCGGCCCCATCGCCGGGCTGAAGATGAAGATCTCACGCCGCTGCCAGCAGGACATCGAGTACCTCCACCTGCTGGCGCGCTGCAAGGGCTGGGACCGCCTCCGCGTGCGCCGGGCGCTGATGCCCTACAGCGACGATCCGACGGCGCCGCTGCTGCGGTTCAGCGGGCTGTCCCTGGACAAGATGGACGAGCTCCGCCGGCGCGTCGTCGCCACCATACTGGCCGAGAAGTGACGCCCGGCCGGCGGTCGGAAACTGACCACGATTCGGAGGATGTTCTTTGAAAGGCGCCTACGAGGCACTTCGCGAGTACGTCTTCGGCCTGGAGATCATCGACACGCACGAGCACGTGCCCGGCAGCGAGGCCGAAAGGGACCCAAACAGCGACGTGCTCAGCGAGTACCTGACGCACTATTTCAGTTGCGACCTGGTCTCGGCGGGACTCAAGCCGGCGGAGCTGGAGTTCGTCCGCGACCCGTCGAAGCCCCTGAAGAAGCGCTGGAAGCTGGCCGAGCCTTACTGGCAGGCCGCCCGCAGCACCGGTTACGGGCGGTCGCTGGACATCGTCGCCCGCGACCTTTACGGCTTCGACCGGATCGACGGGAAGACCATCGGCCCGCTGAACGAGGCGTTCGTCGCCGCCCGCGCCGCCGGCGGCACGTACCGGGACGTCCTGAAGATCAGGTCCAACATCCGCATCAGCATCCTGGACAGCGGTCTGGGCTGTGACAAGCGTTTCTTCCGCTCCACCTGCCGGCTGGACGACTTCATCATGGTCTCCAACCTGGGGCTGTTACAGGCGTGCGCCAAGCGCGCCGGGGTCCAGGCCATACACAACCTCTCCGACCTCGAGGACGCCTGCGAGAAGACGCTCGACGAGGCCATCGCCCGCGGCATGCTCTGCCTCAAGAGCGGGCTGGCGTACCAGCGGTCGCTGCGCTACCGCAAGGTCACCCGCGCCGAGGCCGAGAGCGAATTCAACGCCATCTTCTCCGACGCCGACGTCGCCGCCATGGGCCGCGAAGGCCTCTGGGGCCGGTCCGACAAGCTCCAGGACTACATGATGCACCACGTCTGCCGGCTCGCCGACGCCCGGGCGCTGACCTTCCAGATCCACACCGGCCTGCAGGAGGGCAACGGCAACGTCGTTTACCACGCCGACCCGTCACTGCTGACGGGGCTGTTCCTGGAGTACGAGAACGTCAAGTTCGATTGCTTCCACATCGGCTACCCGTACCAGCAGACGCTCTCGGCCCTGGCGAAGAACTTCCGGAACGTCTTCATCGACTTCTCCTGGGCGCACATCATCTCACCCACCGCCTCGGTGAACGCGCTGGTGGAGTACCTCGACTCCGTGCCCGCCAACAAGATCAGCGGCTTCGGCGGGGACTACTGCTTCCTGGACGGCATCTACGGGCACCAGTACATCGCCCGCGAGGACATAGCCGCCGCGCTGGCGATCAAGATCGACCAGGGCGCGTTCGACATGGACCGGGCGAGAGAGCTGGCCGGGATGCTGCTGTGGGACAACCCGCTGGCGATCTTCGGCCTGAAGAAGGCCCTGGCGGCGGGCAAGGGCGGCAAGGGCGCGAAGCGATGACCAACCGCGAGCGCTTCTTCGCCACGATCGCCGGCCAGGCGGTTGACCGCGCGGCGTTCTTCCCCGACATCACGAACTGGTACGCCGCCCGCAAGACCCCGCCCGGGCAGCCGCGACGCCACGGCAGCGGAGGGTTCATCGCAGACGACGACCCCATAAACCAGGCCAGCGGCGACGTGCCCGACGAGCTGGCCGGCCTGACCTTCCTCGACATCCACCGCAAGTACGACTGGGGCCTGCCCGTCCACGTGTACAATTGGTTCGACGAGCAGTACGACGGCGTGGAGGTGGCCTCGAAGCGGCGGGGGCGCGACCGCGTCACCCGCATCCGCTGCCCCAAGGGTGAGCTGGAGAAAGTCCAGACCCTCGCGGCCGACGGGTCGTGGGCGCCGACCGCCCACCCGGTAAAGAGCCTCGCCGACCTGGAGATCGTCCGCTACGTCGTGGAGCACACCCGCTTCGTCCCGCGGCACGAGCGCGTCGCGGAGGTCCTGGCGGCGATCGGCCCGCTGGGCGTCGCCGACATCCCCCTGATGCGCTCGCCCTTCGGCAAGCTCGTCCACGAGTACATGGGCTTCGAGCAGGTCGTCTATGCCCTTCACGACGACCGCCAGGCCGTGGTGGAGTTCCTCGAATTCCAGGAGGCCTACGACCTGGAGCTCGCCGAGCTGGCCGCCGGCTCGCCCGCGCGGATCGTGATCCTCTCGGACCACGCCGACGAGAACCTCATCTCGCCCCCGTGCTACCGCGAGTTTTGCATCCCGCATTACCGGAAGGTCAACAGCATCCTCCACCAGGCCGGCAAGATCGTCTCCACCCACCTGGACGGGAACTTCAAGGGATACTTCCCCATGCTGGCCGAGACCGGCTTCGACCTGCTCGACGGCTGCACGCCCGCCCCGATGATGAACTACGAGGTGGAGGAGCTGGCCGAGGCCCTGCCGGAGAAGATGAGCTGCTACTGCGGGGTGCCCAGCACGCTGCTGGCGCAGGGCCTGCCGGACGAGGAGATAGTCGGCTTCGGTCGGCGGATACTCGAGGCCTTCGGCGGGCGGGCGATCCTCAACATCGGCGACATTCTGCCAACCTCGGGCGACATCTTCCAGTTGGTCGGCCTGGGCGAGCTGGCGCGGAACTTCCGGCCTTAGGTGCCTCGCCGCCCCGAGCGCGGCGGAGGCGTCGGAGGTGGCAGGGGGTTCTTTGACACCGCCGCCCGGTGCCAATAGAATCGCCCGGACTAGCCCGGATGTTGCACGACGCGCGATCCTGGAGAGGTCAAAGTATGTCGATCAAACTCAGTTTTCTCGGCGCCGCCCAGAACGTGACGGGCTCACGGCACCTCCTCGAAGCCGACAGGGTACGGGTGCTGGTGGACTGCGGGCTGTACCAGGAAAGGAAGTTCCGGGCGCGGAACTGGGAGGCCTTCCCGATCAGCCCCAAGAAACTGGACGCGGTGCTGCTGACCCACGCCCACCTGGACCACTGCGGGCTGCTGCCCAAGCTCGTCCGGGAGGGCTTCGCCGGGCCTATCTACTGCACGGCGGCGACGGCGGAAATCGCCCGCATCGTGCTGCTCGACTCGGCGCACATTCAGGAAGAGGACGCCGAGTACAAGAGGCGGCGCCACCGCCGCGAGGGGCGAAAAGGCCCCTACCCGGTCGTCCCGCTGTACACCGTCGCCGAGACCGAGGCCGCCCTGCCGCAGTTCTCGCCCGTCGAGTACGAGCAGCCGGTCAAGATCGCGCGGGACGTCGAGGCCACCTTCTGCGAAGCCGGACACATCCTCGGCTCGTCGGTGATATCCGTGAGGGTCGGCAGCGGGCGCAAGGAAAGGGCCATCCTCTTCTCCGGCGACGTCGGGCGGCGCAACATGCCCATCATCCAGGACCCCACCCGCGTCAAGCACGCCGACTACGTCCTCGTGGAGTCCACCTACGGCGACAGGGTCCACCCCGACGCCGAGGACGTGGAGAACGAGCTGGCCCGGGTAGTCAACGCCGCCAAGGACGCCGGCGGGAACCTCATCATCCCGTCCTTCGCCGTCGAGCGGTCGCAGGACCTCCTCTACCACCTCAACGAGCTGAAGCTGGCCAAGCGCATACCCGACCTGAGGGTCTTCCTGGACAGCCCCATGGCCATCAACGTCACCGACGTTTTCGAGAATCATCCCGAGCTGTTCGACGAGGAGATGTCCAGGCGGGTGGGTCGGAATCGCTCGCCGTTCGAGCTGCGGAAGCTGAAGATGACCCGCACGGCGAAGGAGTCCAAGGCCATCAACCGTCTCCGCGGCACGTCCGTGATTATCGCCGGGTCGGGCATGTGCACGGGCGGCAGGGTCAAGCACCACCTGGTGAACAACATCACCCGCCCGGAGAGCACGATCCTGTTCGTGGGGTATCAGGCGGTGGGCACGCTCGGGCGGGTCATCCTGGACGGGGCGGAGGAGGTGCGGATCCTCGGGCAGAGGTATCCGGTCAAGGCCCGGGTCGAGCGGATAGGCGGCTTCTCGGCCCACGCCGACCGCGACGAGCTGCTTAGCTGGCTGTCGGGTCTGCGGGAGGCGCCGCGCGGGGTGTTTGTCGTCCACGGCGAGGCCAAAAGCGCCAAGCACTTCGGCCAGTACCTCAGGGACAAGAAGGGCTGGAACGTCACCGTCCCGGAATACGGGGACAAAGTGACCCTCGCCTAGCGCGCTGGTTGCCAGTTCAGACTGACGGCGAGGAAACAGATCTGCGCATCCCCCGGGGCCCATCTCGCGTCCCGTGGCGAATTCCGGGCAAAGCGCGCCGTGGTAGAATGGGGCTCTATAGGTGGAAGAGCGGGCTCGTTCGCGTCGGGAGCGGCGAAAGATGGACTGGCGCAAACAGGTCAGTCGCGCGCGCGACGGTGATGTTGAAGCATACGGGGCCGTTGTGCGCCGGTTCAAGGAGATGGCCTGCGGGTACGCGTATTCGCTGCTGGGCGATTTTCACCTGGCCGAGGACGCGGCGCAGGAGGCGTTCGTCCAGGCATACCGGGACCTGCCGATGCTCTCGGCGCCGAGGGCGTTTCCCGGCTGGCTGAAGCGGATCGTCTTCAAGCACTGCGACCGCCTCACGCGTGGCAGGCAGGTGCCGCTGGTGCCGCTGAACGAGGCGGCGTCGGCCTCGGGCAGGGCGCCGGATCCATCGGCTGCCGCCGCCAGGCGGGAGATGGCTGAGAGGGTCCTTGCGGCCGTCGCCGGACTGCCCAGGCGCGAACGGACCGTGGCGACGCTCTTCTATGTCAACGGCTACTCGCGGCGGACGATAGCCGAGTTCCTCGAAGTGCCCGTCACGACGGTGGACAACCGGTTGCACGCCGCACGGAGGCGGCTGCGGGTGAACATCGCCGGCGACACCGTCGGCAATGAGATCGCCAGGAGAGTCCTGGAGAACATGGACGCGGCCGATTGGTGAATCGACGCCGACCAGGCCGCGCCAATGAGCGGGAGTGGCCCAACATGAAGAAGGCGGAACGTGAAGACATCTTTCGGTTTCTCGAACAGGAGGTAATACCTCTCATCGAGAAGCACTATCCGGACGTGGCATCGGAGATGATCGTCCATGTCAACGACTTTGCTGCCGGCACAGGCGATCTGCCGCATCACCCGGATGCGATCATCTACCTCGAGGACCGCCTGTGGGCGAGCAAGGGCGGACACGTGCAGCTCCTCCTGGAGACGTCACTGGAGGCATGGGAAGAGAGCGAGGGCATCGATGGCTCGCGGCACTGCGTCGGCGCGTGGGTGCATCCGCTGTCGTGGCTGCGGGAGCTGAGACGGTTCCTCGACACGCGTGCAGAGGCCCCTGCCGACCTCCCCTGGGAGGAGATCCCGGTCGAACGCTTCTATGAAGTCCAGCATGCGCCCGTGCTGCGGGACACGAAGGGCGTCTTCGCGCACTTGAAGGACGCTACTCGCCCGGAGCTGTACCCGAGCTGGCTGTGGGAGAAGCACCTGATCGTTGGCCTGCGGGAGCTGATGGAGAATCTCTGCTATTGTCAGCGTGCCTTGCTGGAGGGCAGAGGCATTGAGGCGAACATCATGCTCAGCGGCGTAATCCCTGACGCTCTGCGGCTGGGGTTCTTCGTGCACCGTCGATACTATCCGGCCCATCCGCACCTCCGCTGGGCGTTCGAGCAGCTACCGGCCCCCGCCGACGCCGTGCTTGCACATGTCGATACCGCCGCTTCATCAGGCGATCCGGCCGGGCGCCTGGCTGCTCTGACTGCGGCTCGGGACATCTACATCGCCCACGTGGCCGACAAGAACCTGCTGCCGACGCTGAACCTCAAGTCACCAAACATGGGATTGGGCGACCTGGGCCCGTGGGAAGAGCTGCACCAAGAGCTGCTGTGGGCCGGGCGGTGCGAAGCGGGGTCGAACCCGAAGTGGCGCGACTGGGTGACCGACTGCCAGCGGCAGGCAGCGGAGGCCGGCCACGCGGAACACTGGTGGATCTACAGCCTGTGGGACATCAAGCGCAAGGTGTCGCACATCTGACAAAGGCGGCCGCCCGGGGCGTGGCGCGGCCTCGGCCCCCGATGCCGTCACGCGCCGCTGATGCGGGTGACGTCCAGCCGGTCGGTCCGCGCCAGCTCGCTGACCAGCTCGTGGAGCAGCTCGCCCCGAAGGTCGCGGTAAGCCCCCTCGCCCCACAAATTGGCCGTCTCGTGGGGGTCGGCGGCCAGGTCGAACAGCAGGCCTTCGTCCAGCCCGCTGTAAACGCTCAGCTTGTATTGCCCGCGGACGATCGTCCGCATCCGCAGCATGGGTCCGGGCAAGCCGTCCTCGTCGTATTCGATCAGCACGGGCCTGACGGCCGCGGCCTCGCCGTGATCGATGCACTCCTTGAGCGGCCGGCCGGGCAGTGTCGGGCGGTCGGACCGCCCGTATCTGCGGACGTCGAAGCTTGACCGGTCAACCCCGGCGTAGTCCAGCACGGTGGGAACCAGGTCGATGAGGCTGACCGGTGTGTCCACGGCCTGGCCGGCCGGCCCGCCGGGCGCCCGCCAGATGAACGGGACGCGGTAAAGCTCTTCGTACGGCCAGATCGACTTGTACAGCAGGTGGTGGGCGCCGAGGTACTCGCCGTGGTCGCTGGTGAAGGCGACGACGGTGGACTCCCCCAGGCCGAGGGCCTCGAGGTGGTCCAGCACCCGCCCGATCTGCGCGTCAACGTGGCTGATCATGCCGTAGGTCTGAGCGACGGCCTCCCGCAGATCGCCCTCTTCCAGACCCGTGCCGCCGGCGTAGTCGCCCCGCCGCCGGGCGAGGTAGGGCAGCGGGTCCTGCGGCTGATCCCACGTCGGACTGAGGGCCAGAGCCGCCGGGTCGTACATCTCGCTGTATGGCCGGCAGGCGGCGAAGGGAAAGTGCGGGTCAGGGAAGGAGCACCAGATGAAGAAGTCGTCCCCGCCCCGGCGCGAGTCCAGGTAGTCGATCGTCCGGTCCGCGATCCAGTGGTTGTAGTGCAGCTCCTCGTCGATGGCGAGCCGCCAGCAATCGCGGCGTGCGGTGAGCGCCCCCCCGTCCGCCTCCCGCTTGAGGCGATCGTAGGCCGCGCGGTCATGCCCCCTGAGCCAGTTGGCGTACTCGCCGTGCACGTAGCTCACGTGCCCGCCGACGAAATCCACCGACTGGAACCCGTAGTACGGACTGGGCAGCCGGTCGATCTCGCCGTCGTTCCAGCGGACCTCGTCCTCCCAGGAGAATGGGAGGTCCGGGTCCTGGCGGTGTGGCCCGTAGCCCATCCACGGCTGGAGGTGCAGCTTGCCGACGGCGTGGGTGCGGTAGCCGGCCCCCGCCAGCGCGCCGGTCACCGTCGGGACGTGCTCGCCCAAGGGCGTGCCGTTGGTCAGTGCCCCGTGCTGCCGCGGCATCAGGCCGGTTATCAGCGACGCCCGCGACGGCGTGCAGACGGGGTTCGGGCAGTACGCTCGCCGGAAGGTCGTTCCCGACCCGGCCAGCCGGTCGAGGTTCGGCGTGCTGACGTCGTGGTTGCCGTGGGCTCCGATGCAGAGGGACTGCATCTGGTCGGTACAGAAGATCAGAAAGTTCGGCCGCGCCATATCCCGGGCACCTCCCGCTGGGAGATGATAGCCAGCCCGCCGGCGACTGCAATCCCCAACCGCCCGGCGGCCATTGACGGAGTCGCTCGGGGCGGGTAGCATTTCCGCTCGGGAGGCAAACCCAAAGGTAAGGACATCTCCGATGCCGGATTCTGGACCCATGAGCTTCGAGCGGTTCGGGCGCACGCGTCACCTCAGGATAGAGACGGCCGAGGACCTGGCCCGCGTGCCGGACCTCGACGAGGCGCACTGGATGGCCACCGGAGCGCCCATCCAGACGATCAACTTCGACCCGACCTTTCTGGCGCTGGTCGATACCGACCACAACGGGCGGGTCATGTGCTTCGAGGTGATCGGGGCCATCCGCTGGCTTCTGGCGAACCTCCGCGACACGGCCGGGGTGAGCGAGGCCAGCACGACGCTTGATCTGGCGGCCCTGAGCACCGATCAGGGCGAGGCGGCGCGGATTCACGGTTCGGTCTCCAGGATGCTGCTGCGGCTGGGGCTCGAGGATGCGGCGCAGATAACCCTCGAGCAGGTGCGGCAGGTCAAGGCGGAGGTGGAGGGCGCGTCGGTCTCCGAGGCGGGCGTGGTGCTGCCGGAGGCGGCCGGTGACGCGGAAGTGCGGTCGTTCATCGCCGACGTCGTCGCGACGGTCGGCGGCGCGCCGCATCCGTCGGGCTCCCCCGGCGTGGGGCAGGCGCAGGTGGACGATTTTCTCGCCCAGGCCCAGGCCCACCTCGACTGGCTGGCGCGGGCGGAGCTGGCGGAGGGCGAGGGCAGCTCGGAAGTAATGCCCTTCGGCGAGGCCACGGCCAAGGCCTACGCCCTGTACGCCGGCCTGCGCGGCAAGATCGACCAGTACTTCGCCCAGTGCGAGGCGGTGGCGTTCGACGAGCGCACGGCCACGCGGGTGTCGGCGAGCGACGACGACCTTCAGTCGCTGGACCTGGCCGACCCCGACGCGATCGACGCGTTCATCCGCAACTCCCCGCTGGCGCGCCCGCGGGCGGACCGGACGCTCTTCCCCGAGGAGCAGATCAACCCGCGGTACGTCTCGAACCTGGCCCGCCTGCGATCGGAGGTGATCGAGCCGGCGCTGGGACGGGCGGCGCGGACGCTCTCGGAGGACGACTGGCGGGAGGTCAAGCACTACTTCGCCGCCCACGAGGCCTGGTTGGCCGACAAGGCGGGCGAGGCCCTCGAGCCCCTGGGGCCGGAAAAGCTGAGGCGGTACCTCGGCGGCAGGCACCGCGCCGCCGTCGAGGAGCTGATCGCCGAAAGCGCCGCCACCGCCCTGGCGCTCGACAACATCCGCCTGACCGAGAAGCTCATCCTCTACCAGGCGCATCTGATCACGCTGGCCAACAACTTCGTGAGCTTTCCGCACCTTTACGACCCTGCCCGGCGGGCGCTGTTCGAGATGGGCACGCTGGTGATGGACGGGCGGCGGTTCAATTTCTCGGTCCGGGCCGACGACCGAAAGCAGCACGCCGCCGTCGCCGCTACGGGCAGCATGTACGTGCTCTACGCCGAGATCATGCCGCCGGGTGAGGGGCCCAAGTACGAGGTGGCGGTGCCCGTGACATCCGGCGGGAGGGGCAACCTCTGCGTGGGCAAGCGCGGCATCTTCGAGGAGGTCGGCGGCGGCGAGTGCGACGCCCGCATCGTGCAGATCATCGACAATCCCATCAGCCTCGGCGAGGCGCTGGTCTCGCCGTTCCGCCGGCTGGGCAGGCTGCTGAGCGGCAAGATCGAGGCGATCACGACCACGGCGGAGAAGCAGTTGGACGCCACGGCCGCGGGGGCGATGAAGAAGGCGCCGGCGGGAGCGCCCGCAGCCGGGCCCAGCCGCGGGCTCATGGCCGGGGGGCTGCTCATGGGAGGCGGTGTGGCGCTGGCGGCGCTGGGATCGGCCTTCGCCTACATCGCGAAGACCCTCTCCAACGTCAAGAGCTACACCACCATCCTGGCCGTGGTCGGAATCGCCATCCTCGCCGTCATCGTCCCCACCTGCCTGGTCGCCATGAGGAAGCTCCGCAGGCGCGACCTGAGCGTGATCCTGGAGGGCTCCGGCTGGGCGATCAACGCCCGCATGCGGCTGACCTTCCGCCAGCAGCGATACTTCACGCAGAGGCCCGCCCTTCCCAGGGGCGGCCGGGGCGCCGGCGGCCTGTGGGCGTGGCTGGCGGTGCTGGCAGTGGCGGTCGCGGCCGCCGTTTTGATCTGGTGGCTGCGCTGGCGCTAGCCTGCTTATTGCATGAGCCCTTCCGGGTTCCTGCAATAGGCTCCTTTGCGAGAGACGGCTCTCTCGCAAAGGTTTCGACTCGGCGCTTCGCGCCTCGCTCAAGGCTGGCCCTGAGCAAGAGCGACGTAAGTCGCTCGCGTCGAAGCCCCCGCGGCGGATGTTGCACGCGGCTCGTGCAACATCCGGGCTAGCCAGTCGCCGCGGCGCGCCCTCCGCCGAGTGATCGGTACAGCCGCAGGTAGGCCCGGGCGACCGCCTC
Organism: uncultured Planctomycetales bacterium; assembly: GCA_965602635.1. GTDB lineage: Bacteria > Planctomycetota > Phycisphaerae > SM23-33 > SM23-33 > CBFCZU01. The sequence continues at coordinate 12,232 of CBFCZU010000042.1, forward strand.
GGAAGCGCGGAACGAGCGCCCCGGCCAGTAGCCGAAGGCGTCGTGCAGGCGGATCTCGGCGTCCAGCAGGCACTCGCCGGGCGGGCCGACCATGGGGAACGAGGGGTTGTCCCGGCGGCACTCGTCGCTGACGGCGACGAGGTTGTCGTACTTGCCCGGGCCGACGATGGAGCTGCCCCCGCCGCCGTTGACCCGCAGGTAGAAGGCGTGCATGGTTGTCGTCGCTGCGGCGGCCCGCGTCTCGAAGGCGTCCACGCTGCCGCCGATCGTCCCGCCGTTGCTAGGGTGGACGACCAGCCTGGCCCCGAACATGATCGGCAGCGTCCAGAGTTCGGGGTAGCGCCCGTCGTGGCAGATGTGCATGCAGACAGGCGCGGCGTCGATCTCGAACTCGTGCAGCCGGTAGCCGTGCCAGAAGCCGCCTTCGCAGGAGTGGATCTTGGGGGCGGTCAGGAGGACGCGGCCGTCGGGGTCGTACACGCGCGAGGCGTTGTAGCGAGTTTTGCTGGCGCGCCCTGCGGCGGGTCGCCAGATGGGCAACCCGGCCACCAGGAACGGCGCATCGGTGAGGCCGGCGATGAAGCGGCGGAGCTTCCGCTCGGCTGCGGCAATCGGCCGGGGGCGCCGGGTGACCCGGTGGTTCGGAAACAGCCCGGTCAGCGACGTCTCGGGCGTGACCAGCAGGCGGACGCCCCGCTCGGCCGCGGCGCGCAGGCCGCGGAAGATCGATTCGAGATTGGCGTGGATGTCAGGGCGGTTGGGCATCTGCCAGCCGCCGACGTGGAGGCATTCCGGCACGCCGGTCGGCCGGCCGCGGTGCACGAACCGCCGCAGCAGCACACGGGCGCCGGCGGCCGCCACGGCCACGCCCATCTCCGGCAGGACGTTCAGCCCGCGTGCCTCGAGCACGTTCCGGCCGTCCAGTTGCACGCGGGCGTCGGCGGCCTTGACCAGCCCGCCCGCCCCGGCCGTCTTGTCGATCCGCAGCAGGTGGGTCGGCCGGCGAGCCAGCTTCACCGCCGCGGACGCCACCGGCTGGCGGCGGTTCCACTCGCTGGTGGAAAGCGTGATGCGGCGCCTGGCCAGATCGAGCGTTACCGCCAGCCGCTCCATGCCGCCTTCGAAGGCGAGCGTCACGCGCCCGCCGGCGGCGGGCAGATCGAAGGCCAGCTCGATGCTGTCGCCGTTGCGGGTGTGCACGCCGGGGCCTGCGAAGCCGACGCGCTTGCCGGGCGGCGGCGTAACGAGGCAGGCGGCACGGGTCGCCTTGACGGCGTCGGCCGGCTCCGGCGGCCAGGTCCAGCCAGCCTCGGGACCGCGAAAACCCATCCGGCCCAGTATCTTTCGTGTCATCTGTTCGGTCTCCGCTACCTCTTCCGGGCGCTTGTGCCCGCGGGTTTGCCTGAATCAGCCTGCTCGACCGCCATAGGGGCGGCAGCGCGGTCCACGTCCACGCCGTGGCCGAACATATTGGAGGACGCTGCGGTGATCAAGTACCACGATCCCTTCCTGCTTTCCTCGTCCGGCTCCACCCGCGCCACCGCCTACGGGTTCAGCAACAAGAGAGCCACCCTCGACGGCCGGACGCAGGTGGTCTGGCTCGACGCCGTCGCCCAGGTCTGCGGGCGTCGGCTGGACGCCACCCACCAAGTCCGAGGTTTACTGCGTCATGATCGACAAGCTTGCCTGACGGCCGCGGGGCGCAAAAAAGCAGCCCACCCGCGGGTGGGGGGAGACCCGCGAGCAGGCTTGTGATCCGTCCGGCAGGGGGAGACCGGACGGTTCTATGTGCATTGTACTCTCTCCCCGCCGGGGAATCAAGCCCCGGCCATATTTTCTGTCCCGCCGCCGGGGGAGCCCGAGCCGCCGGGGGGCGGGGGGGCCTCCTGGGGCCGCCGCGCTACTTGTCCTTGGCCTGCAAGACCTTAGCGATCACCTGATAGTACTTCCGGACGGTCAGGTAGTCGCGCAGGAGGTAGCCGTTGCGGCTGAGGGCCTGCTCGCTGAAATCAAATTGGTACTTGCCCGGGTGGGACGGGTGCACGCCGTCGGTGCTGATCAGGCCGGGCGGGGACTTCTTGCCCGACCAGTCGTCGCCCCGGCGGCGGTACATCTCGGCGTTGTAGTCGATCACCGGCACCTTCAGCCCGTGGGCGATGCTCAGGATCGCCAGCCGGTAGTCCCCCACAGCCGGCGGCGGAATGGTGGTCAGCATCGGCACCGTTCCGTCGGCCAGCATCCGCCTCACCGAGGCGGCCATGTACTCGGTGTAGTCAGGCGGGCAGATCCGCCCCCGGTCGTTCGTGCCGAACATGATGACCGCCGCCTCGGGGTTCATCTTCCGCTGCCAGCCGTCGATGTTGTTGAATAGCCAGTCGGACATCATCTGCCCCGTGCAGCCCCACTGAGCGCCCTTCCACCGCCACCAGAGATGGCGGTCGGAGAACTTGTCCACGACATCCAGCTCCTTGCGGACCTGCGGGGAGGTGTTCTTCAGTGCCAGCTCCTTCCGCGGCGGCGCGATGTCCTTGGGTGCGTTCTTGGCGAAGCGGTAGGCCAGGAATGCCATGCTCACGGTGATGCTGTCGCCGTATTGGGCCAGCGTGCCGCTCTTGCCTTTGAACCTCTTGTGGACCTCGCGCATGGGCTCGATCCAGTAGTCACCTTCGGGCAGTGCGGCGGCGGCCCTTATGGGCTTGGGCGTCCCCTCGATCGCGGGCGAGAGGGTTATCTCCAGGTAAGGCCGGCGGGCGGGGTCGAATGAGCGGCAGGAGTAGAAGTCGTACGCCCCGCCCTCGATGCTGTTGTCGAGCAGGATTCCGCAGTTTGGCAGCTTGCCCTGCACCCATGCCCGGACGGCCCCGGTCAGGTCGAACTCCAGTGCGACCATCCGCATCCGCCCCCGCTCCGGCCTGGCGATGACCTTCCCGATGGCGACCGGCATGGCCGAGGCCGCCGCCGTCGCCCCGCCCTTGGGCCAGGGCTTCCCGGCGGCGCGGTGGGTGGCGGTGACCTCCCGGGCGGTCCAGGGCGGCGAGTCCGGGAGCTTCAGCAGGAACGCCCCGTAGCGGTAGCCGCTCACCTGCCGGGTGGTGAAAGGCGCCAGTGTCAGGCGCAGCTTGGCCTGCTTGATCGAGGTGGTCCTGGGCACGCCCGCCAGGTCGAAGTACAGCATCGCCCGGCTGAAGTCGCCGGCCACGCCGCCGACGCGGCACATGTTCATCCATCCCCACGTGCCTGGCCACCGCCCGGCCGCTTCCTTTATATACGCGTCGGCGCTGGCGCCGCGGAGCAGGCAGTTCCGGTTCTGGCCCGCGGCCACGAGGCCGTAGGGGCCGGCGGGCTTGCCCGCGTCGGGCGTGGCCGAGACCGGGTCGAGCTTGGTCTCCTTGGGCGCCGACGCCAGCGGGGCGATGGCGGCGGGGTCGGTGCCCTCCGGGCCGTGGGAGACGATCAGCCTGGGGCGGTACGCCGCGACGTGCCACTCGCCCGCCGCCACGGTGCAGCCGGGCGAGCCGGCCGACGCCTCCAGCGCCAGGCCGTGGTTGGGCAGCGCCCCGGCGTGCCAGCTCCGCACGATCCGCGTCACGTCCAGCTCGTGAATGTGCCCCCGCCGCCCGTCGGCGAGCGTGTCGATGGCGATCAGCCCCTTCTTCGCCCCGCCGAAATCGCTGGCTCGGTCCAGGTCGCCGCCGGGTGACTTCCAGGCGTTCTCGACCGGCTTGTCCCGCCAGTTCTTGCGGGAGTGGTATTGCCATGAGGCCTTGTCGTTCCACTGGCGCGTCAGGCGATACGCCGCCACGAATCCGGGCCACTTGCCCTGCCGCTTGCGGGGGTAGCCCAGGTCGGCCAGGCGGAGCACCGCCCGGTTTATCGCGTGCTCCTTTGGCAGCCGCGAGATGTCGAAGCGGATGAATATTCGGCGCCTGCCGCCACAGCGCAGCGCGGCCGAGGCGCTGTTGTCACGCCCGCCCTCGTACGGCTCGGCGCTGACCCAGGTGTCTTCGCCGCCGGCGTACTCGGCAGTGGGCGCAACGCCGTTCTGAAACTCGGTCAGGCGGGCGCCCTCGCATCCGCAGGCGGCCAGGGCTATCGTCAGGACCAGACAAATCATCTTCTCGAACGTGCGGGCCATGGTGGCGGTCTCCTGTCCCTTTTGCTGTCTGCCCGTGGCCATACCCGTAACGCATCGCCCCGGCGGATTCACTCCCTTTTTCCGGCCGCGCCTCAGCGGTCGCCCTCGCCCGGCGGCGAGGCGATCTCCGCGGCCAGGGCCTCCTTGCCGGGGATGACGGGCCCGCCGGCAAGGGCCACGACCTCGTAGAGGGAGTGCATGCCCGTCTTGCCCTTTATCTCCACCGGCGCCATGGCGCGGGCGACGACGTGGTCGGCCACCAGCCTGTAGGTGTCCTCGCTGATGAGCACCTCGCCGGTGATGGCCTGTCGCTCGATCCGGCTGGCGAAGTTGACGGTGTCGCCGATGAGGGTGAAGTTTGAGCGTTTGGTGCTGCCGATGTTGCCGCCGACGAGGTCGCCGGTGTGCAGCCCGATGCCGATCTCCACGGGGTCGAGCCCGCGCTGGCGGCGTTGCAGGTTGAGCTGGTGGCGTGCGAGCTTCATCTTCACCGCCGCTCGCACCCCGCGCAGGGCGTGGTCGTCCATCGGCTGGAGGACGTTCCACGCCGCCATCACCATGTCGCCGACGTACTTGTCCACCCACGCGCCCTCCTCGGCCAGCGCCTGCCAGAGGGCCTCGAAGTGCCCCCGCAGCAGGCCGACCACCTCCTCGCCGCCGAGGTGCTCGGTCAGCGGGGTGAAGCCGCGGATGTCGCAGAACAGCAGCGTGGCGCGGCGCCGCTGGCTCGTCGTCATGATCTCCGGGTGGGCGTTGATGTAGTCGAGCAGCTCGGTCCCGATGGCGCTGCCGAACATATGCTCGATCCTGCGGTTCTGGCGGCGCAGGGCCGAGCCGGTGTACGCCGTCCCGCAGGCCGCGTGGGCGGTCCAGGCGATCAGCAGCTCGAGCGGGATGAAGACCCACCGCCACTTGACGAACAGCACCGCCGACAGGCCCACTGCCCCCGCGGCGACGGCCGCGAAAACCACGCCGCCGCCGATCATGCCGCGGAGCACGCGGCGCTTGCCGCCGGCGCCGCTCTGGAAGAAGACCCACCCCCCCGCCAGCAGGACCGCGGCGATCGCCGCCGGCTGAAGGTGCGGCATCTCGGCGGCGCTGCGGCGGAGGTACCGCCCCTGGAGTATCTGGCCGACGACGTTGGCGTGGATCTCGATGCCGCTCATCGCCCCGCTGCGCAGCAGATCGACCTCGGCGCCGTCGTCGGCGAGCTTGACGCCGTAGGTCTCCTCGAAGAAGCGGCGGTAGCCCGCGTCGGCGGCCGATGGGTTGACCGGCACCGAGAAGCGGTCGGCGCTGCGCAGCGCCGGGCCGATCAGCCCCAGCTTGCCTGCGAGCTTGTCCCCGCCCACGCGCCCCTCCAGCACGTCCAGGGCGCTGAACTGCTGACCGGCGAGCTCGAAGCTCTGGGCCGGGCCGACGAAGTCGATGAGCATCTCCGCCGGCACGCGGAAGTGCCCCTCGAACTCCAGCGAGCCGTCCTCGCGCCAGTGCCAGGGCGACCCGACGGCCCTGCCGTCCTCGTCGCGCCCGTCGGCGAACAGCCGGGCGAGCTGGAAGGCAAAAATGGGGACGGTGCCGTCCAGCACCACCACGCCCGGACGGACGCGGCGGAACTTCCCGTCGCAGTCGGGCTGGAGGATCGTGTTGCCCTCGTCGGGTGCGTAGTCGCGGAACTTGGCGATGGGGCGCCTCTGCTCGCGGACCGTCACCAGGCAGCCGAGGACGGCGTCGATGCCGTCGGTTCCCGCCCGGCCGCCGCCGTCAAGCGCGTCGGCGAGGAACTCATCGACCTCCTCGTCCAGCGGGCGGGTGAAGAAGAAGTCGATCCCCACTGTCCGGACCTTCGCCTCGCTGAGCCTGACCAGCAGCCGGGCGATGATGTTACGGTACAGCCAGCGGTCCTCGACGTCGCGGGCGGCGAGGGACATGCGCACCGCCTGGCGTGTGCGCTCGTCGATCCCGACGATGACCACGTCCGCGTGCGGCCGGGGGGCGGCGCCCATCCGCTGGCGGGCGGCGAAGAGCTGATCGAGCCAGAACAGCCGCCCCGCCTCGAGCCGGTCGGAGCGGCACATGCCCCACCCGGCGGCCGACCATGCCACAGCCGAGCCCACCGCCAGGAGCAGCGCCTTGTTCCTGCGCAGTAACGACATGACGATCCTGGAGAACCGGGAAGGTTCGCGGTGAGGTTACCTCAGCCGCGAGGCGATTTCCAATGCCCGGCCTTCCGGCCGGGGGTGCAGTCGGCCCTCGACGCCGGCGGCGGCGGCGTCCACCACGACCAGCACGCGCCCCCCGCGCGCCAGCCCGGCGGCGGCGGGGTCCTTGAGCAGCTTCAGCGCGTCCTTGTCGGCGACGACCAGCACCGACTTGTCCTTGCCGGTGGCGCGGATCGCCCGAACGGCGCGCCGGCGGGACTTGCGCCGCGGGCGTGTCGTCGCCCGCGTGGCGGGCCCGGTGGCCGGAGGCTTCGGCGCCGCGGCCGCCTGCGCCAGGAGCAGACGGTCCAGGCCGATGCCGTCCACGTTCTGCCACGCCGGCGCGGCCCCGGCCGCCAACTCCACCCTCGACGGCGGCGCGGCATACAGCGATTGCAGCTCCCCGAAATTCAGCTTCGTCGTCCCGTACGCGCACAGACCGTGATCGACGGCCGTGGCCTTGGGAACCGTCTCCATGTCGATCAGTATCTGACCCCCGCCCAGCACCAGCGGGTACATGCTGGCGTTGTAGCCAAGCCCGCGGGCGTCGATGACCAGCACGTCGCCGGCTATCAGCTCGGCCTTGGCCGCCGCGACCCACACCGCCCGCCGCCACTGCCGCGCCAGCACACGGTGGGCCTGCAACTGGTCGTCGAAGAGCTTCGCCGCCACGCCCTTGATCCCGAACATCGGCACGTGGACCTCGGCGTACCACCAGGTCCGCCCGCCGATCCGCCGGCTGTAGGTCCGCGTGACCTTGAAGTCCTTGACCAGCGCCTGGACGACGAGTGTGCCGTTCTTGAGGGCGTCGATGCGCCCGTTGATGCCGATCCGGACGCCGACTGAGCGGGCGGTTGCGTTCCGCAAGGCGATGGTCGCGGCTCCCCGGCGTGCCAGCAGTGCCGCGGCCGGGCCTGCGCCCGCCTGGACAGACCGCCCCACGGCGACGATCTTCTTGGCCGACCAGTCGATGTAGCCGACGAGCTGCTTGTCCTGGATCACTTGCGGGCGGAAGACCTCGAACGGCTTGAGGAGGGTGGCCCCGACGCCGGGCAGGTCGAAGCGGGTCGATGCCCGCGGGCCGGGGCGGGTCGCCGCCGCGGGCGGGGGTGCCTGGCCCGTGCCCGTCCCCGCCACCCACGCCGCCAGCGCAACCCCGGCCAGCGCCAGCAGTCGAACCGTCTTGCCGTTTATGGCCGCCATATGCCGATCCCCAACATGCCGAACCGCGGGCGCCCCCGCGCCCTTCCGCGCAGGAAGTGTACTCGGTGCCGGCGAACACCACAAGCGCCCGCCCTGGGGGCCAGGTGCAATGCGACGCCGCACTGCGTACAATCAACGCTGTCGAGCAACCGTACAGGGCTGTGTGGAAACCGCTGACCCATCGCCGCCGCGGCCGAGGCTGGCGCCGCTGAGCTTGGACGTTAGGCAGCGTCGACTGGCAGGAGACTGATGGCGGAAGAAGGCCCCACATTTCGCAAGCACGACCGCTACAAGGCCAGCAGCTACCGCACCTACAACTTCAAAATGCCGGCGCGGTACGACCGCTGGTTCTGGCTGAGGTTCTGTCGGATCGCCCTTGTGGATCGGGCGATCGTCGAGGAGCTCCGGCCGGAGATCGGCTCCCTGGCGATCCTCGACGTGGGCTGCGCTACGGGACGGTTGCTCGCCCGGCTCGCGGGGGCGGGGGCGAGGTCGCTTGCCGGCACCGATCTGGCCCCGAGGATTCTGGATGTTGCGCGCGAGAAGCTCCTCAACGAGCATGCCGACGCCGAGTTCCGCGCGGCCGACGCCGAGGATTCCCTTCCCTGGCCGGCGGAGCATTTCGACGTGGCCATGCTGACGGGCGTCTTTCATCATTTTTACCGGCCCCACGACGCTCTGCGCGAGGTTCGCCGCGTGCTTCGCCCCGGCGGGCGAATCCTCCTGGTTGACCCGTGCTTCTTCCCTGTTTTCAGGCAGGCGCTGAACCTGTGTTTTCGTATCGTCCCGCACGCGGGCGACTATCGGTTCTACTCGCGGAGACGAGCGGCCGAGCTGCTGGAGGCGGCCGGGTTTCGATGTCTCCAGGCGAGACGTGTTGGGCTATGGTGGTACTTCATTACGGCAGCCAAGGTAGCTGCCGCCGAGGGCGCCGCCTGACGAGGCACGCCAACGGGCCCGCCAGGCTGAAGCTGGCGAATAGCCCCGCCGCCGCGGCGGCCGGCTACATCCTGATGGCCGCCTGCTGCTCCTTGGTCAGGGGCGCGCGGACCGAGCCGTCGATCTCCGTGCCCGTCGCCTCGATGATGATAAAGGTCGCGTCGGGGCTCTGGGGCGAGACGTGCCACACGCCGGCCTTGACGTTGTAGAGGACGCTGGGCTGCATCTCCACCTGCTCGACCTTGCCGGGCTTCTCGCCGCTGCCGGCGGTGATGAGCATCGCCCTCCCGGCCGTCAGGACGAACAGCTCGTCCGTGGCAGGGTGCTTCTCGATGCTGTCGGGGACCTTCCAGGAGTCGGCCTGGCCGTTCATTATGGCCGCCATCCAGTCGCCGCTGCTGCGGATCAGGGGCTTGTAGCCGGGCCCATCGTGGGAGGCGATCTCCAGGCCTTGCGGTGCGGTATCGGTCATCTGTCGTGTCTCCTTGCCGCCCGCCGGGGCGGTCTTGCGAAACGGTTTGCGCGCGCAAACGCTACCCCCCCCTCCCGGCGAAAGCGCGGGAAACTGAAAATTTCGGACGCCGGCCCGGCCGGGAGTTATGGCCACAGGGGTCAATATGGCAACACGTTTGCGCGCGCAAACCGTGACGTTGGCCTAAGTATGGGGGCGCGCCTTATGTGCGCGCCTCCGAAGCGCCTGACAACCGAATAGGCGAGTGCGGAGGACCGAGTGCGGAGTGCGGAGTGCTGAGTGCTGAGTGCGGCGGGCACCCTAGGAGCCCATTTCCCCTCTTCGTTCGCGTGGCTTGCGGCTGAAACGGGCAAGCCCCTGATGCCAAAGGACTTACGGATTTCGAGTCGGTTGCGGATCGTTCCGAAACTTTCCGAAACTTTCCGTTTCGTTCCGTTCTGTTCCGAAACTTTCCGTTTCGTTCCGCTCTGTTCCGTCCCGATCCATCGGGATTCCGGTCGGTTTCGGCTATTTCCGGGGCTGTCCGGCGGCGAGCAGGCGGCGGAG
>CBFCZU010000043.1:0-21655 GCA_965602635.1 uncultured Planctomycetales bacterium
CGGCGGATGTTGCACGCGCATCGTGCAACATCCGGGCTAGGCAATACGCGGGCGGGCTTGAATTATCTCCCCTGTCCGTCCGATAATAACAGTGCGTGTTGCACCGTATCCTTGGTTCGGAGCAGGTCGCCGAGATCGGCGGCCGGATCAGGCCCGGGGGGCGGGTGAAGCTCTCCGGCGTGTGGGGATCGTCTGCGCCGCTGCTGGGGGCGGCGCTGGGGGCGGGGCGGAAGGCACCGGTCCTCTTCGTCTGCACCCACCTGGACGACGCCGACGCCGTCGCCGACGACGCCGAGGTGCTTGCCGGCGTGGCGGCCGAGCTGTTCCCCGCCTGGGAGCTCGGGCCCGAGGCGCCCTGGCCCGGGGCATCGGCCGACCACGTCAGCGACGAGGTCACCGGCGAGCGGCTGCGGATATGCACGCTCCTGGCGACGCCGCCGGAGAAGCGACAGGAGCCCCTGGACGTCATCGTCGCCCCGATCGCGGCCCTGATGCAGCCGGTGCCGTCGCCGCAGGCCCTCTCGCAGGCCAGGCTGCCGCTGCATAGGGGGGGCGAGCTCGACCCCGCCCGGCTGGCCGACTGGCTCCTCCAGGCCGGCTTCGAGCACGTGGACGCCGTGGACCAGCAGGGCGAGTTCGCCCGCCGCGGCGGCATCGTGGACATCTTCCCGGCCGGGGTCGCCCAGCCCGTGCGGGTGGAGTTCTTCGGCGACAACATCGAGTCGCTCCGCAAGTTCGACCTGGACACGCAACGGTCAACCGTACAGATCGAGGGCTACGACCTGGTGGCCCTGGCGGCGGGCAAGTACACCGACGCCCAGCGCACCGCCTGCCTGCTGGAGTACCTGCCGGACGACGCCGTCGTCTGCGTGATCGAGCCGGGCGAGGTGACGTCGCTGGCCGAGACCTTCGCACGCCGCATCGGGCCGACCGAGGCGATGCGCAGCGCCGCCGAGGTGTTCGACGCGGCGGGGCGGCTGGCGGTGGTGGAGATGACGGCCTTTGGCCGGCCGCGGCAGGGCCAGGCCGACCCGGATGGGGTTCGCCTGGACATATGCCCGCTGGAGCGGCTGGAGGTGAACACGGCCGCGGCGCTGGAAGAGCTGGAGGACCTCAGCGGTGGCTGCGAGGTGTGGGTGTACTGCGAGAACCCCGCCGAGAGGAACCGCTTTCAGGAGCTTCTCTCCTCGGCCCACCCGGTCCTGGGCGAGAGGGTCAACACGGGCATCGGGCACGTCGATCGCGGCTTCCACTGGCCGGCCGAGAGGCTGGTGGTGGTCGGGCATCACGAGATCTTCCACCGCTACGCCCGCCCCCGGCGGCTGCGGCGGGTCCGCGCGGGCAGGCCCATCGACAGCTTCGTCGACCTCGACCAGGGCGACTACGTCGTCCACGTCGCCCGCGGCATAGCCAAGTTCGAGGGCCTCCGGATGCTCGCCAAGGAGGGGCGGAAGGAGGAGTTCCTCACGCTCCGCTTCGCCGACAACGCCCTGCTCCACGTGCCGGTGACGGAGGCCCACCTGGTCCAGAAGTACATCGGCGCCCGGCGGGGGCACCCGTCGCTCTCTCACCTGGGGGGCACGGGCTGGGAGGCCCGCAAGCGGCGTGTGACCGAGGCGGTCGAGGAGATGGCCGCCGAGCTGCTGCGCATCCAGGCCATCCGCGACTCCTCGCCGGGGGAGAGCTACGACCGGCGCAGCGACTGGCTGGAGCAGTTCGAGGGCGAGTTCATCTACAGCGAGACGGAGGACCAGCTCGCCGCGGTCGGGCAGATCTACGCGGACATGGCCCGCCACAGGCCGATGGACAGGCTGCTGTGCGGCGACGTGGGCTACGGCAAGACCGAGCTGGCCATGCGGGCGGCCTTCAGGATCGTCGAGGAGGGGCGGCAAGTGGCCGTGCTCGTGCCGACGACGGTGCTGGCGGCTCAGCACTACCGCACGTTCACCGAGCGGATGGCCGACTACCCGTTCGTCGTGGAGGTCATCTCGCGGTTCCGCACCCGGGGCGAGCAGGAGGACATCGTCGCCCGCGCCGCCGCCGGGAAGATCGACGTGCTGATCGGCACCCACCGCCTGCTCAGCGGAGACGTGGCCCTGCCCGCGCTGGGGATGGTCATCATCGACGAGGAGCAGCGCTTCGGCGTCGAGCACAAGGAGCACCTCAAGCGGATGCGGGCCACCGTCGAGGTGCTGACCATGACGGCCACACCCATCCCCAGGACGCTGCACATGGCGCTGCTGGGGCTGCGGGACATATCCAACCTCGCCACGCCGCCGCTGGACCGCCGGGCCATCTACACCGAGGTGTGCATGGCCGACGACCAGCGGATACGCAAGGCCATTCTCTTCGAGATGGAGCGCGGCGGGCAGGTCTTCTTCGTCTACAACCGGGTGGTCGACATCGAGTCGGTAGCCGACCACGTGCGGGCGATCGCGCCCGAGGCGCGCGTCGAGGTCGGCCACGGGCAGATGCCCGAGCGGCGGCTGGAGAAGACCATGCTCCGCTTCGTGCGGGGCGAGATCGACGTGCTGGTGTGCACCACGATCATCGAGTCGGGGCTGGACATCCCCTCGGCCAACACGATGTTCGTCGCCGAGGCCGACCGCTTCGGGCTGGCCCAACTCCACCAGCTTCGCGGGCGGATCGGGCGGTACAAGCACCGCGCCTACTGCTACCTGCTGCTGCCCAAGCGCCGCCCCGTCAACCGCGTCGCCGCCAAGCGCCTCAAGGCCGTGGAGGAGTTCTCCGACCTCGGGGCGGGCTTCCAGATCGCCATGCGCGACCTGGAGATCCGCGGGGCGGGCAACATCCTCGGGCCTGAGCAGAGCGGTCACATAGCGGCCGTCGGGTACGAGCTGTACTGCCAGTTGCTGGAGCAGTCGGTGGGGCGGCTGCGGGGCGAGGAGCCGGCGCCGCTGGTGGCCGTCCACCTCGAGCTGGGCGCCGACGCCTTCATCCCGCGGTCGTACGTCACCTCCTCCCGCCAGCGGATGGAGGTTTACCGCCGCCTGGCGCTGGCCAGGACGCCGGAGGAAGTGGCCCAGCTCGCCGCCGACCTGGCCGACGCCTACGGGCCCGTGCCCGAGGCCGTGGACTCGCTACTGACACAGGCGGAGATACGCATCCTCGCCGGAATGCTGGGGATAGAGCGGATCATCCTGCACGCACCCGACGTGGTCTTCACCATCTCCACGCCCGCCCTGGCCGACAGCGCCCTGGGGGGCCTCGCCGGCACGGTCAGGTTGCCCGACCAGCAGACCGCCCACTGGCGACCGCCGCCGAGCTACCTGGAGCAACCCACGCTGCTGGTCGTGCTGCGGAAGCAGTTGAAGCTGGCCGTGGCGAAGCTATAATCGCCCCGGAAGGCCCCCGGCAGGGGCGACCTGAAAGGGCGACGTGAAGCGGATAGTTCCCATCCTGATCGCCGCGATCGCTTTCGGCGGCTGCAAGTGGCTGCCGTCTCGCCGCAAGAGCAAAGTGATCCGCCCTTCGCACGAGTACCCGCAGAACTGGCCCGCCTCGGCGCCCGCGCCGGCGCCTTCGCCTCCGCCGACCGAGTCTCGACCGGCCACCACCACCGCGCCGGCGACCACCGCCCCGAGCGGATACCGCGTCATCGGCAAGCCGGAGGTCGTGGCCGCGGCTATGCTCCAGGTCAATGACAAGTTCATCACACTGGAGCAGGTGCTGCACCCGATCCGGCGTGAGCTGATGGCCGCCGGGCGGGGCGGGGGGGGCGATTTCCGCCGCCGGGCCGGCGCCCTGATCCAGGCCGAGATCCGCAGGCAGGTGCAGCAGACGCTCATCCTGGAAGAGGCGCGGAGGCGCCTCAGCGAGGAGGAGATGAAGTTCGTCGAGAAGGAGCTGCTGCGCCGCCACCAGCAGGCCCTGGCCGAGTTCGACGGCAGCGAGACGCTGCTGGCCCAGCGGCTCAAGGACGAGGGGACGGCCCTGCCGGCGTGGCAGGACGAGATGCGGCGGGCCCTGACGGTCCGCGTCTATCTGGAGCGATCCCTCCTGCCGCAGGTCGCCGTCAACCGGAAGATGATGTGGGACTACTACAACGGGCACATCAAGGAATTCCGCCGCCCAGCCACGGTGGAGATCCAGTTGATCGAGGTGCCGTTCTCGGACTATGTGACCACGCGCCCGGCCACGGAGGCGGCCCAGCAGGCCGCCCGGCGCAAGGCCAGGGAGCAGATCGACGCGGCCGTCGCCGCCCTGGCCGGGGGCGAGGACTTCGCCAAGGTCGCCGGGAAGTTCAGCAAGGGCCCCATGGCCGCCAAGGGAGGCGTCTGGCCGCCGCTGGAGCGGGGGAGCCTACGCGCCGACGCCGTGGAGACGGCCGCCTTCTCCCAGAAGGAAGGGCAGGTCAGCGGCGTCATCGAGACCCCCACCGGCTGCTACGTGGTCAAGACGCTCCGCCACCGGCCGGGCGAGAAGGCGGCCTTCGAGCAGGTCCAGGCCAAGATCGAGGCGAAGCTCCGCATGCAGCAGTACGAGAAGATCAGCGGCGAGTACATGAGGAAGGTTTACTCCAGGGCCGTGATCCGCGGCGCCGATGCATTCGAAGAGGCGGCGTTGGACGCGGCCGTCAAAAGGTACAGTCGCTGACAGGGCCCACGCCGCCGCGGGGAGACGGCTCATGAACTACACCAGCGGCCAGTTGGTCCTCTTCGCCCTGCTGGCGACCCTGGGGACGTGGTTCGTCACGGCGCTGGGGGCGGCGCTGGTCGTCTTCACCAAGCGCATGTCGCAGAAGCTGCTGGACGGGGCATTGGGGATGGCCGCGGGCGTAATGATCGCCGCGAGCTTCTGGAGCCTGCTGAACCCGGCTATCGAGATGTCCGAGGGCTACGGGGCGCTGAAGTGGGTGCCGGCGCTGGTCGGCTTCGTGCTGGGCGCGGGCGTGCTGCTGGGCATCGACAAGCTGCTCCCGCACCTCCACCCCGGCCTGGCCGTTGCGGAAGGGCCCAAGACCTCCTGGCAGAGGAGCACGCTGCTGGTGCTGGCGATCACGCTGCACAACATCCCTGAAGGCCTGGCCGTGGGGGTGGCCTTCGGTGCGGTCGCCGCCGGGGCGCCCATCGGGGCGGCCATTGCCCTGGCGGTGGGGATCGGCCTGCAGAACTTCCCCGAGGGCACCGCCGTCGCCCTGCCGCTGAGGCGCGAGGGCATGAGCAGGGCCAGGAGCTTCTGGTACGGGCAGCTCTCGGGCGTGGTCGAGCCGGTGGCGGGCGTGCTCGGGGCAGCGGCCGTGCTCGTCATGTCGCCGATACTGCCGTATGCCCTCGCTTTCGCCGCCGGGGCCATGATCTTCGTCGTCGCAGAGGAACTCATTCCCGAGGCCCAGCGAAAGGGCAACGTGGACGTCGCCACCATGGGCTGCATCTTCGGCTTCGCCGTGATGATGACGCTCGACGTGGCCCTGGGGTGAAGAAGGTCGTAGGTCGTAGGTCGGAGGTCGGAGGGGGAGAACGGCAACTGGCCCGACCCCGCTTCTCCACCGATCAACCAACTACCCATCTTTCCGGATGATGTCCAGGCCGGCGCGGTCCGAGGCCTGCCCGTCCCAGCGGTGCGACTTGATCGATGCCGTGATGGTCTCGGCGCAGCGGACGGCGGCGAGCCCGGCACTGCCCGATACGACCGGCTCGGCGCCCTCGGCGACGCACCGGTAGAACGCCTCCGCCTGCCTCCGCAGCGGCTCGGTCGTCTCGTCCACCACGAGCTGCTCAATCTTCGGCAGCTTGGCGTAATCGACGTTGGCGGCGAACTCGGCCAGGTCCTTGGCGTCCAGCTCCCGGGCCATCTGGATCAGGTCGAGGTTCTCGCTCTTCTTGGCGACGAAGCCGACCTTCTTGCCGTAATCGACTGACAGGTACGCCTGCTCGGAGAATATCCACATCTTCCGCTCGGACTTGACCGCCAGCCGCGAGGCCGTCAGGTTCGCGACGCAGCCGTTGGCGAAGCTCAGTCTGGCGTTGGCGATGTCCTCCGGCGCGCCCAGCACGTTCACCCCCACGGCCAGCACGTCCACCGGCTCGGCGCCGACCATCATCAGCACCAGGTCGATGTCGTGGATCATCATGTCCAGCACCACCCCGACGTCGGCCGAGCGGAAGGTGAACGGGCTGATCCGGTGGGCCTGGATGAACTTGGGCACGATCTCGAAGCGGCGCATGGCCTCCACGGCCGGGTTGAACCGCTCGGTGTGCCCGACCTGAACGGTGGTGCCGGCCTGCCGGGCGAGGTCGATGAGCGTCTGGGCCTCGGCGCTGCTGGGGGCGATGGGCTTCTCGATCAGCACCGGCTTGCCGGCGGCGACGAAAGGCCTGGCGGCGGTGACGTGGGCGTCGGTGGGCACGGCCACGATGGCGGCGTCCACCTCGCCGACGGCCTGCTCAGCGCTGTTCAGGGCGACGCTGCCGTACTTCTCCGCCAGCACCTCGGCGGCCTGGGGGTCCGTGTCCACCACGCAGGCAAGCTGCACCTGCGGCATCTCCGAGAGCACGCGGCAGTGCAGCGTGCCCATCCGCCCGGCGCCGATGACGGCGATGCGAACGTTCATTCGGAACGGCCTCCTTCGATCCTGGCTAGCACCTCGGCCGGCAGGAACTGCCTCGCCTCGGGCGGTATCGTCCCACGCAGCGTCTCGCGCCGGCGCCCGAACTGTCCGGCCAGCGTCGCCTGGCAGAACTCGCACAGCGCCCGCACCGGCTCGCACAGGGCCTCGCCGGCGAGCATCTCCCGGAGCTTGAGCTGAAGCGCCTGCTCGTCCTGAAAGAGGTGCCTGACCGCCCGGCGGACCAGGTCTTTCTCCGGCTCGCCCAGTCCGGCCCTTTCGAGCCCCTCTTCGTTGACGCCGACCACGGCCGGCGGGGCGGTGAAGTAGCCCCGGCTGGAGAAGAAGGTGAACGGCGGCACGTCACGGCGAAGGGGCGTCCGCGAGCCGACGCGGCTGTACTGCCCGAAGGTGGTGAAGTCGTTGGCGCCGGTGAGCTCCTCGATCACCGCGCCGGTCTCCACGCGGACGTGCCCGGCCAGCAGCACGCCCGCCCCCAGGCGCGCGGCGTCGTCCAGGTAGCAGTCGTGGGCGACGTGCACGCCGGCCGCCAGGACGTTGCCGTTGCCCAGGCGCGTCAGGTGCCCGCCCGCCTCCGTGCCCACGTGGGCGGTGACGTTGGGGCCCAGGCGGTTTCCGTCGCCGATGATCAGCCAGGTCTCGCCGCCGCCATACTTCAGGTCCTGCGGGACGGCGCCCAGGACCGAGCCGTCGCCGATGACGTTGTCGGCCCCGATGGTGGTCCTGCCGGTGACGGTGACGCGGCGGGCGAGGACCGTCCCGGGCCCGATCACCACGCCCGGGCCGATGGTGCAGAACTCGCCGACACGGGCCGTCGGGTGGACCTTCGCGGCCTCGTCGATCTCCCGCAGCACGGTCAGTTCGGCGCCGGCCATGTCAGCTCTCCGGTCCGCTCTGGAGGCGGAGCCCGCTCGGGCTGGCGGCGCTGCGGCGGAGCGACTCCACCAGGTAGGTGACGTGCTCGTCGCCGCTGGATGCCTGCACCGAATCGAGCTTCTCGCCGGCGGGAAAGGCCGCGTCGCCGTCGAACAGTGCCCGGAAGGCCTTCTTCAGCGCCGCGATCGTGCCCGCGTCGAACCCGCAGCGCTGGAGCCTCACCACGTTGACGCTGCGGACGCGGAAGGGGATGCCCTGCACCTTGGCGTACGGCGGGACGTCGCGGTCGATGCTGGCGTAGCCGGTGGTGAAGGCGTAGGCCCCCACGGTCGCGTAGGCGGCCATGCCGGTGAAGCCGCCGGTCCGGACGTACTGCTCGATGCGGCAGTGATGGCTGATGCGGGTGAAGTTGGCGAAGATCCCCTCGCTGTCCAGGGCGGCGTCGTGGCCGACGTGACAGCCGACCATGAGCATGTTGGCCTTGCCGACGTTGGTGCCCGCGCCGTTGGCGTCGCCGCCAGCCTCGACGATGACGTGCTCGCGGATGACGTTGCCGGCGTCGATGAGGCACACCCCGGCGTCCTCGGCCGCCAGGCCCTCCGGCGGGCTGCCGACCACGCAGCCGGGGTAGAGCTTGCACCCGGCCCCGATGCTCGTGCGACCGAGAATGGTGACGTTGTTGGCGATGACCGTCCCCGCGGCGACGGTCACCTCCGGGCCAAGGAAGCTGAACGGCCCGACCTCGACGTCCTCGGCCAGCCCGGACGGATTGGCCACCACAGCTTTGGAGGAAATCTTCGGCATCTCAACTCACTTCGTCGCTTTCGGTCCCTAGATCGGCTCGGCGTCAACCAGCATGAATTTTATCTCGGCCTCCGCCGCCAGTTCGTTGGCGACCATCGCCCGGCACTTGCAGTGCCCGGTTCGGGTCCTGACGTGCAGGGCCTCGGCCTCGATGACGAGCTGGTCGCCGGGGCGGACAGGGCGGCGCATCTTGACCCGGTCCATGCTCAGCAGCACGGCCACCTTGCCCGTGTGCTCCA
The DNA here is from genome assembly GCA_965602635.1 of uncultured Planctomycetales bacterium. Taxonomy (GTDB): domain Bacteria; phylum Planctomycetota; class Phycisphaerae; order SM23-33; family SM23-33; genus CBFCZU01. The sequence goes on from CBFCZU010000043.1 coordinate 8,509, forward strand.
GACGACTGGAGAGCAGCAGCCCGGCGAGCTGCGCCATCGCCTCGAGGATCATCACCCCGGGCATGATCGGCTCGCCGGGGTAGTGCCCCTGGAAGAACGGCTCGTTGATGGAGACGTTCTTGACGCCGACGGCCCGCTCGTCGCCCCGCAGCTCCACCACCCGGTCGATCATGAGGAACGGGTAGCGGTGGGGCAGCAGCCGCATGATCTGGCGGATGTCCAGCGTGGGCTTGCGGACCAGCGAGCCGGCGCGCTCCCGCGCCGCCACCTCGTCGGTGAGCTCCCGCACGAGCTGGTGGTTGAGGCTGTGCCCGCTCTTGTAGGCGACGATCCGCCCGCGCAGCGCCCTGCCCACAAGCGCCAGGTCGCCCACCAGGTCGGCGATCTTGTGGCGGACGTGCTCGTCGGCGAAGCGCAGCTCGTTGTCGATGGGCCCGTCCTCGCCCATCACCAGGAAGTCCTTCGGTGTCAGGTGCTCCCCCCAGCCGCGGGCCTGGAACTCCCGGGCCTCCTCCTCCAGCAGGAAGCTGCGGGCGGGGGCTATCTGCTCCACGAAGTTGTCCTCGTACAGGCGGAAGCCCAGCACCTGCCGCCCGACGCTCTTGACCGGGCTGTAGTCGAGGTCGTAGAGGATGTCCAGGTACTCACCGTCGCCCGGCAGGGCCGCCAGCATCGCCTCGCCTTGCGAGACACAGATCGGGCTGTCGATCACGAAGACGCGCTTCTCGGCGCCCTGCTCGTCGAAGCCCGCCTCCAGCAGGGCGTCGGCGAAGGGCTTGGACGAGCCGTCGGGCCCGGGCGCCTCCTCGGCGTCGAGCTCGACGACGATGTTGTCGATGGCCAGCCCGTTGATCGCCGCCAGGATGTGCTCGATCGTCTGGATGGAGACGGTTCCGTCCTCGAGCGAGGTCCGGCGGTCCTGCCCGCCGGCGAGGTTGGCGATGGTCGCGCTGATCCGGGCCGGCTTGGGCAGGTCGGTGCGGAGGAAGACGGTGCCGGTGTTGGTCTCGGCCGGGCAGAACCGCGCGCGGGCGGGCGCGGAGCTGAAGAGCCCCTGGCCGGCGACCTCGACGGGCGTCTTAATGGTCCTCTGACTGTTCAAGGGCATCGAGCCTTTTCTTCAGCTGCCGCATCTCCTGCCTCATCGCCGGCAGCCGCTCTATCAGCTTCCAGCCTCGCAGCGTGGCGCCGGCCTCGTTCGCGGGCAGGCCCGCCACCACCATCCCGTCGGGCACGTCCTGGGCAATGGCCGTGAAAGCGCCCGCCTTCATGCCCGCTCCAAGGGTGATATTGTCGCGGACGCCGACGTGTCCGCCAAGGATCACGTTGTCCTTGATCACGGTGCTGCCGGCGATTCCCGTCAGGGCGGCTATGGCGCAGTGCCGCCCGATCTGGACGTTGTGGGCGACCTGGACGAGGTTGTCGATCTTGGTGCCGTCGCCGATTCGGGTGGCGCCGAACTTCGCCCGGTCCACGCAGGCGCACGCGCCGATGTCCACGTCGTCGCCGACCTCCACCGTGCCGGCGTGGGTGATGGGGTTGTGCCGGCCGTCGGCGAAGAAGTACCCGAAGCCGGTCGAGCCTATCACGGCGTTGGGCCCGATGCGGCACCGCCGCCCGATGCGGCAGCGTCCCATCACGACCGCCCCGGGGTGGAGTATGGTCTCTTCTCCGATCTCCACGTCCGCCCCCACGGCCGCGTTGGCGCACAGCACCGTCCCGCGGGCGAGGGATGTCCGTGCCCCGACCACGGCGTTTGGCCCGATGGCCACGCCCTCGCCCAGCCGGGCGTCGTCGGCGACCGTTGCGGACGGATGCACCCCCGCGGGCGGCTGCTCCTCGGGCTCGGCCAGCTCCGCCAGCGCCGCGGCGAGGCCCGCCAGAACGTCGTCCACGCGGATCAGCGGAATCGACGCCGCCGGGCAGTCCCGCGACACTATCGCGGCGCCCGCCCTGCACTCGCCCAGCAGCGACGCCCGCCGCTCGTCCAGTACGAACGTCACGTCGGCCTCGCCGGCGATGTCCAGAGAGGCGACCGCGGTGAGCGCTGCCTCCCCGCTGCCCTCCAGCGACCCGCCCAGCTTCTCGGCGAGCTGGCGAACTGTCAGCTTGAATTGAGCCATTGCCGAGGGAATATCATATCGGCGGGCCGCCGACACGGCAAGAGCCCGCGGCATGGGCGGCGCGCCTCCTGGCGAAAGGGCGGCTACTTCTTCCTCAGTCTGTAGCGGTGGTTGACCCGCTTGAGAACCACGTCCGTGATGTCGATCGACTTGGCCGCGTACAGGCACTTGCGCTGGGCGATCTTGTTCAGCAGTTCCGTGGTCGTCTGGCTGGCCAACTCGACGTTCTCGCGGTGGATGACCAGGTCGAAGCGGCGCTCCTTGGCCACCGTCTCGATCATGGCGAGGATCTCCGTGTACATCTCCTCCGTCAGCCGGCGGTGCTCGCGGAGGTTCACCTGGTCCCGCACCCCGCGCCACATGGTTCGCTCCAGGGAGAGCTTCTCCCACTTCTGCAACTGCTCCTCATAGCTCTTCGAGCCGGGCTTGAGGGCGTTGAGGACCTTCCCCACCTCCTGGACGGCCTGGAGCTTCAGCTCGTCCTGGGCGGCGAGTTTCTTTGCCCGCTCCTGAAACTCGGCCGAGAGGTCCTTGGCCTGCTGGTAGTCGTTGAAGACGGTCACCACGTCGCAGACGGCGACGGTTCCCCTTGGCCCGGCCGCGGCGGGCGCCTGGGCCGACACCACCGTCAGGAACACCGCCACGCACGTCACCGATGCTGCCGCAAGCAGAAAGATGCCGGAACGCCTCATTTCAAGGTTCTCCATCTCTGGGGTCGTGGATGTCGAGGTTGGATAACAGTGTGAGCCCCCGGGCCGGAGGCTGCAATCGGAAATCCCCGGATTCTCAGAAGACCCATCCGAAGCTGAAGCTGATCAACTGCGTGTCGTCGTGGCCGTCCTTGTTGATGGGGAAGCCGAAGTCGAGGCTCATGGGCACGGGCCCGAAGAACGGCACGTGCAGCCGCACGCCGACGCCGCCCGCCGCCCGGTAGGTGGAGACCGAGAAGTCGCTCTCCACCGTTCCGGTGTCCAGGAAGACCACGCCGCGGAGGTTCTTTCCGACCAGCGGGAAGGTGTATTCGCCGCCGGCGAAGACCATGAAATCGCCGCCGATCACCTCATTGAAGGGCCCCTGGCGCGGGCTGACGCCGCGATAGTCGAAGCCTCGCAGCGACCCCAGCCCGCCGCCGTAGAAGCGCTCGAAGACGGGGGCGTCGCCGACGATGCCGCCGCCCGCCAGCCGGCCGGCGAGGATGTGCTTGCGGTCCATGCCGTCCATGTGAACCGTGTGGTAGATGTGGTAGTCGGCCATCGCCTTGCCGAAGCTCCAGTCGCCGACGACCTGCTCGTAGCTGAGGGTGATCCGGTCGCCCTTGGAGGGCAGCCAGCGGCTGTCGGTCTTGTCGCGGACGAGGGTGACCTTCGGCCCGATCAGCAGGGAGTTGCCCTCGGCGTCGCGGACGTCCTGGGGGGCTTGGGGCATGTCCAGGTCGCTCACCTGCACGCCTTCGACTCGCGCGGCAAGCTCGGCGTACCAGCGGTTCTTGAAGCGGCGCCCGAGGCTGACCACGCCGCCGTAGCGGGTCTCGTCCCAGGTCTCGCGCCCGGCGGTGAAGAGATAGGCCTTGGTGCCGAGGGAGTAGGGCTTGTCCATGAGGTACGGTTCGCGCCAGGAGACGTGGAAGCGCATGAACTCGGTGCCGGGCTCGGCCGACATGCTGAAGATCTGCCCGGCGCCGCGGAACGCCCGGCGGCCCCTGCCGCCCCAGTTGAACAGGTCGAAGTTGCGCTCGGTCAGCGAGACATTCCCCAGCACCCCGGCGTTGGAGGAGATGCCCGCCCCGATGAGGAACATGGCGGTCTCGGCCTCGGTCACCTGCACCAGGGCGTGGCGGACGCCCGGCTCGTCGCCGTAGTCGTTGATGGCGACGTCCTTGAACAGGCCCGTCTCCATCAGGCGGTGGCGCGTCTCGTCGACGGCCGCCGTGTTGTACAACTGACCCGGGGAGATCCGGAACTGGCGCCGGATCACGTTCATCTTGGTCACGTCGTTGCCGCGGATGTCGATCTTCCCAACGCGGAACTGCTCGGACTCGACGATCTCATACACCAGGTCCACCAGCGCCGGCTTCTCGCCCGGCGCCGGGCGGAACCAGCTCGGGGGCGCATCGCCGGGGTCGGCGTAGCGTTTCTTCACCGACACCTGGGCGTCGATGTAGCCGATCTCGCCGTATAGCTCGTGGATCTTCTTAGTGTCGCGCTGGAGGGTATCGCCGTCGTATGAGCTGCCCGCGGTCAGCTTGAGCTGCTTGCGCATCTCATCGGGGGAGAACACCTTCGCGCCCGTGAAGCTGGTGCCTCGGACACGGTACCGGGGCCCCTCGCCGATGAGGAAGATCAGGCGCACCTTCTGCTTGTCGGGCGTGTCGGTGGTCTTCCAGGCGACCTCGACGTCCAGGTACCCCTCGGAGCGGTAGAAGTTGGCCAGGTCCACGACGTCGCGCTCGACCGTCTCCAGGTCGAGCAGGCCCGCGCGGAACGGCCACAGGCGGCGGCGGCTCTTGATGACCCCGCCGAGGCGAATGCTGCTGAACGAACGGTTGCCCTCGAAAACCACCTTCTGGATGTAGGACTGCGGCCCCTCGACGATCCTGTAGGCGACGATTCGATCGCGCGTCACGGCCGCCTTCTGCCAGTCGACCTTCACCTGGCGGTAACCGTCGCCGCGGTACCGGCTCTCGACGGCCCGGGCGCCGCTGGCGATCTGGTACATGTCGATGGGGTCGCCCTCGCCGAAGGTCAGCAGCCCGCGGAGCTTCTTCTCATTGATGGCCTTGTTGCCCACGAACCCCACGGCCTTGACGACCGCACGCTCCGTGACCCTGAAAGTGACGATGATGCCCTTGTCGGTCTGGAGCTTCTCGACCAGGACCTTGTCGAAGCGGCGGGTCTTGAGCAGCCGCTGCTGGTCCTCGCGGACGACCGCCTCGTCGTAGGGCGACTGGGGTCGGGTCTTCACCCGGGCGAGGACCGCCGAGTCGCTGAGGTGCTTGTTGCCCTCGACGCGGACCTCGACGATCGTGTTGGGATATTTGGCCGGCGTCTCCTGCCCCGGGGCCGGCACCGCAAGACATACCCCCGTCAGGATCACTGCCGCCGCGATGAATTCCGTTCCACGTAGGCGTTTCACGCAGATTCTCCTAGAGCCGCGAAAGCATCCTTGCAGCCGGCGACAACGCCGCTAATGATATCGGCGGCGGCGGCGGTGTCAAACCTTAGTTTTTTGCGGCATGGGCGGGCTTGGGCCAGCCCCGCCAGGGAAGGAGAGAGGATGGACTTTAGAGACTGTCGCAGCATGAAGGTGGTGCTGGTCGCCCATTGCGCCCTGAACCAGAACTCCCGCCTGGCCACGTGCGCGGAGCTCCCGGCCGGGGTCGAGGAGCTGGTCGCCGAGGTCCGGGACCAGGGGCTGAAGACCGAAATGGCCGGCATGATCGACAGCGACCCCCAGGCCGCCCTGGAAATCGTGGATCGCTGGGACGGGGGAGGGGCGTAGGCGACAAGCGGGGTTCCCCACCGGCCGGCGGTGAGCACCTTCCTCAGAACCCGTACACCGACTCGGGGGCGTGGTCCTCGAAGCGGATGTATTCCTGCAGGAAGGCCAGTTGGAGCGTGCCGGTCGGGCCGTTGCGCTGCTTGGCGATGATCAGGTCCGTCACGCCGGTGGGGTCGTAGTCCGGCTCGCCCTGGTGGTAGTAGTCTTCCCGGTGCAGCAGCATGACGACGTCGGCGTCCTGCTCGATGGCGCCGCTCTCGCGCAGGTCGCTCATCCTGGGGCGGTGCCCCTCGCGGCTCTCCGGCCCGCGGTTGAGCTGGCTGAGGACGACCACCGGCACGCCCAGCTCCCGGGCCAGGGCCTTGAGACCGCGCGACATCTCGGCGATCTGCTGCTGGCGGGATTCATTGCGGCCGCTGGACATGGGGCCCATCAACTGGAGGTAGTCCACGAACACGCACTGGATGTCTTCGGCGGCCTTCATGCGACGGGCCTTGGCCCGAAGCCGAAGGACGTTCAGGTCGGCCGAGTCGTCGATGAAGATGGGCGCCTTCTCCAGGTCGTCGGCCGCCATCTGAACCTGCGTCCACTGCTCGGGGTTGAGGTTGCCCCGGCGCAGCCTCTGCATGTTGAACTTGGCGTGCGAGGCCAGGAACCGCATCGCCAACTGCTCCTTGGACATCTCCAGCGAAAACAGCAGCACCGGGCGCTTGTCGCGGATGCCCATGTACTCGGCCATGTTGCACGCCAGGGCGGTCTTGCCCATGGATGGGCGGGCCGCCACCACGATCACCTCCCCGTTCTGCAGCCCGCAGGTCAGCTCGTCCAGACGGTGGTAGCCGGTGGCGATGCCGGTGATCACCGATCCGTCCGCCTTGTCGAGCATCTCGAACGTCTGCTGCATGAGGCTTTCCAGCGACACGGCGTGGTCGCCCACCTGGCGGGAGGCGATCTGGAAAATCGCGTGCTCGGCGCGGTCGATGATCTCGGCCGGCTCGTCCTGGCTCTCGTAGGCGTCCTGTGTGACCTGCCCGGTCGCGGAGATGAGGGACCGCAGCATCGCCTTGTCGCGGACCATGCGGGCGTAGTACTCGGCGTTGGCGGTCGAGGGGACCCCCTCGGCCACGCTGACCAGGTAGTCGGCGCCGCCGACGCGGTCGATGAGCTTTTCCCGCTGAAGCTCCTCGTTGAGCGTCACCAGGTCGATCGGCTTGCCGGCGTTGTGCATCCGCACCAGCGTCTCGAAGATAATCCGGTTGGCGGGGCGGAAGAAGTCGTCGGCCTTGACGATGTGCACCACGATGTCGATGGTGTTGGCATCGAGCACCATCGAGCCGAGGACGCAGACCTCCGCCTCAGCCGACTGAGGCAGGACGTGCTGGGCGAGCTGGTTTTCCTGCGGGGTGTATGTGCCGCGGGTATCGGCTTGCGCGCCGCCGGCCTGGGTCCGGGAGCTGCCGCTGGAAGAGCTTGCCGTTGCCATCGCCTTCCCTGGCTAGTAGTCGAAAGACTGCGAGCCCCGGCGCGGGGCCCGGTAACCAATCATCAGCCCGCCTACCGTCACTGGCCCGGCTCGCCGGTTTACTCGGACGGGTTTTCAGGAGCGTCCTGCTCGGAGGGCGCCTCGTCGTCGGCAGGAGATTCCGACTCAACTGCGTCGGCGGAGTCTTCTGCCTGGCCGTCCTCACTTTCATGCAACGGGACCACCCAGATGCTTATGGTGGCCTCGACGTCCTCGGCGAACCTGACCGTCACCTGGCATTTATCCAGCTTGCGGATCGGCTCGTCAAGCACAATGTTCCGGGCGTCGATGGGCAGGCCCTCTTTGGCCACGGCCAGGGCGATCTGCGCCGGGCCGATCGAGCCATAGAGCTGCCCTTCCGGGTTGGCCCGGGCGGCGATGGCGAACTCTTTGCCGTCCAGCAACTTAGCCTGGGCCTCGAGCGCCGCCTTCTCGTGGGCGAGTTCCTCCAGGTAGGCCTGTTTCTGGGCTTCGATAGCCTTGAGGTTGGCCTGGGTCGGCGCCACGGCTAGGCCGTGCGGAATAAGGTAGTTGCGGGCGTAGCCGGTCTTCACCTCCACCACCTCGCCGATGTGGCCGAGATTACTCACGTTTCGACGCAACAGCAGTTTCATGCCTGTATCCTCTTTTCGGCCGACCGGGCCGGGCGCGGCGCTGCATGCGGCGGCGCGGCGCCGCTTCACTGCGCCCTTGCCGGTTCAAGTTGACTCTTACGACACGTACGGCAGCAGGCTCAGGAAGCGGGCGCGCTTGATGGCGCGGCGGGCGCTGCGCTGATGACGGGCGCAGTTGCCGCTCCGCTTCCGCGAGAATATCTTGCCCTGCTGGGTGGTCAGCTTCTGAAGAGCGCCCACGTCCTTGTAGTCGATCTCGCGGACTTTGTCCCGGCAGAACCGGCACTTGCTCTGCTCGCGGTAGCGCGACTTGCTCTTCTTTCTGGGGCCTCTGGGTTTGCCTCTGCTGGGTCCTCGTTTTGCCATGACTTATCTCTGCTCCTTCTCCGTCGTTGCTGAGTGAGGGTCCGCCCTAGAAGGGGATATCGTCCCCGGGAGGCTCGGGCGGAACGTCGTCTTCCACTGGTGGCTTGGGGCGGTCCTCTTGCGGGGCCGCCTGGCGCTGCGACGCGCCGCCGGCTCCCGGGGCCCGACCCAGAAACTGGAAGTTCTGCACGAACACCCGGTGCTTGGACCGCTTGGTCCCGTCCTGGCCTTCCCAGGTGTCGTAGTCCAGCCGGCCCTCGACCAGGATAGGCTGTCCCTTGGACATGTACTGGTTGAAGGTCTCGGCCGATTTTCCGTAGCAGCGGCAGTCGATGAAGCAGGTCTGCTCGCGCTTCTCGCCGTCCTTGGTCCAGGTGCGGTTCACGGCCAGGCCGAACTCGCATACCGGCGTCTGAGACGGCAGGTACGATAGCTGCGGGTCGCGCGTGAGGTTGCCGACGAGGATTATTCTGTTGTAGTTGGCCATTGCACCGTCTCGCTTTCGTCCAGAAGTTCGTCGCGGCTCTTGCCTATTCGGTCACGCTTGGGGGTCCCGGCGGCTCGGCTTCCGTGGGCTTCTCGTCGGGCTTCTCGGCCGGAGCTTGGGGCTTGTCGGCGGGCTTGGGCTCTGCTGAGTCGCCCTCGGCAGGCTTGTCGGCGGGCTTGGGCTCTGCTGAGTCGCCCTCGGCAGGCTTGTCGGCGGGCTTGGGCTCTGCTGAGCCGTCCTCGGCAGGCTTGTCGGCGGGCTTGGGTGCCTTCCTTTCGGCGGTCCGCTCGGCCTTGCGGCCCCTCTCGGCCTCGGCAGCGGCACGCCGAGCCTTGCTGAGCGTCCCGGGAGTCTCCGCGTTCATCCGCTCCTCGCTGACGTGGTCGGCGGAGAGGACCATCGCGCGAAGGATCCGCTCGTCGAGCTGCACTTCGTGGTCGATGGCGGTGACGTTGGCCGGCTCGGCCTTGAAGTACGTCAGCAGGTACATTCCGCGGCGCCGCCCCTTGACCTCGTATGCCAGCCTGCGCTCGTCCCAAAGCTTCAGCACGAGCACCTCGGCGCGAATCCGGTCCAGCAGCTCCCGCACCGGCACGGAGGCGGCTTCAATATCCGTGTTAGACGCATCCAGCAGGAACATCGCTTCGTAGGTTCTCATCAGCGCTTTCCACCTTCTTTGAGTCTGGGACAGGTCGAGGCGGACCCGCCGCCCTGACAGTCATTTCCGCCGGCGGGCGTGTCCTCTCCCGCGGCAGGCCCTGGTTCTGCGGCGAGCTCCTCGGCTTCGCCGCCGTCGGAGGCCTTGACGGCCGTGTTGTAGTGATCCATAACGTACGTGATGCCGCGCGTGACCCAGCCCTCAACGGCATCAGCGGCCCGGCATATGACCTCGGTCACGGCCGGTTTCTCGTGCTCCTGAAACTCGCTCAGGACGTAGTCCTTCGCGTCCGGGACGTCCTCGCCCCGCCCGATGCCGATCCGAAGGCGGGGGACCTCGTCGGTGCCCATGGCCTGGATGATGTCGCCCAGGCCGTTGTGGCCCCCGGCAGAGCCGCGGGCGCGGACGCGAATCCTGCCCAGCGCCAGGGCCATGTCGTCCATCACGATCAGCACAGACTGCGGAGCGGCCTTGTAGAAGGCCGACATCTCTGCCACGGCCAGCCCGGAGCGGTTCATGTACGTCTGCGGCGCGAGCAGCCTCACCGCCCGCTCGCCGATCCGCCCCGAGCGAATCCTGCCGTGGAACTTTGTCCTCGCCCGGCCGAAGTCCCAGCGCCCGCGAAGCTCCTTCAACACCATGAAGCCCACGTTGTGGCGGGTCTTGGCGTACCGCCGCTCGGGGTTGCCCAGACCCACGACGAACAGCTCCCCCGCGGCGGCTGGTCGCCCGTGCGACATCGGCTTGACGTCGGCCGGCTGTTTCAACTCGCTGTGACTCCTGCGGCGCCCGGGCGGTCAGTCCGGTCGGGGCGCCGGCGCATCGCCTTCGGCGGCGGGCTCTTCCTCGCCCTTCTCGCCGATAACTTCCGGCTCGGCGGCCGCTTCCACGGCCTCCTCGGCGGGGGCCTCTTCCTCGGCCATTACCGCCACCGAAGCCACCACCGTCTCGCCGTCCTCACTTACGGTCACGCCGTCGGGCAGTTCGAGGTCCGCCACGCGCAGCGCATCGCCAACGTGCAGCCCGGTTACCTGGACGCGAAGCTCCTCGGGGATGGCCGTCACCAGACACTCGATCTCCACCTCGTTGAGGTGCTGTCTCAGGACGCCGTCCTCCGACTCCACGCCCACCGGTGTGCCGCGCAGCACGATGGGCACGGTGACCTCCACCCGCTCGTCCAGGCTGACGCGCGTCAGGTCCACGTGTATGACCCGGTGTCCCAGGTGGTCGTACTGGACGGCCTTGATGAGGAGGTTCTCCTGCTTTTGGCCCACCTCGGCCTGCAGCAGGCGCTCGCCGTGGCTGATGGCGCCCTCGATGTCGTGGGCGCGAACGCTCACGCACAGGTTCTCCTCGCCGTGGCCGTAGATGATGCCCGGCACGAGCCCCTGCTCGCGGAGCCGGCGGCACCGTCGCGTTCCCAGCTCCTCCCGCTTGGCGATCCGTAACTCCATAACCTGGTTCTCCCTGGCCGGCGGGGCGCTGCCCCGGTCCGGCGGTTCTATTCACTCACGAACAAACTGCTAACGGATTCGTTGTTGTGTATGCGGTGTATCGCTTCGCCCACCAGCTCGGCCACGGAGAGGACCTTCAGGTTCGTCAGGGCCTGCGTGATCTCCTCGTCCATGGGTACGGTGTCGGTGACGACCAGCTCGTCGATGGGCGCCTTTCGGAGGCGCTCGATCGCCGGGCCGCAGAAAACGCCGTGAGTCGCGCCGGCCAGGACCCGCTTGGCGCCCTCCTCCTTGGCCAGACGGGCGGCAGAGCATATGGTCCCGGCCGTGGTGATCATGTCGTCCATCATCAGCACGGTCTTGCCCTTGACCTCGCCGATGATGCGGTCCATCTCGGTCTCGGAGCCGCTGACGCGCCGCTTGTCGATAATGGCCAGGTCGCCGTTGAGGCGGCGGGCGTAGAGGCGGGCACGCTTGGCGTTGCCCACGTCCGGGCTCAGCAGCACCAGCTCGCCGAGGTCCTGCTGGGCGTAGTGCCGGCTGAGGATGGGCTCGGCGTGGAGGTTGTCCACCGGCAGGTCGAAAAAGCCCTGCACCTGGGCGGCGTGCAGGTCAATCGTCAGCACGCGGTTGGCGCCGGCGACGGTTATCAGGTTCGCGACCAGTTTCGCCGTGATGGGCACGCGCCCCTCGTCCTTGCGGTCCTGGCGGGCGTAGCCGAAGTACGGCACCACAGCCGTGATCCGCTCGGCCGATGCACGTCGGGCGCAGTCCATGAAGATCAGCAGCTCCATCAGCGACTCGTGCACCGGCGGGCACGTCGGCTGGACGATGAACACGTCATTTCCGCGGACGTCTTCATCGAGCTTGACCAGCACCTCACCGTCGGGGAAGACGTCCACGGATGCCCGGCCCAGGTGCATGCCCAGGTACTCGACGATCTGGCGTGCCAGTTGCTCGTGAGCCCGGCCGCTAAAGATCTTCAGGTCATTCATGTCGGTGCTCCAGGGTCTGGTTATCGGCGATCTCCGCGTCGGTGAGGTGGACCATGGGGCCGATGACGCAGTTGCTCCCGATGCGGCAGCGCCCGTCCAGGACGGTCATGGCGCGGATGATGGTGTCCGCCCCGATGACGGCGCGGGGGTCGATCCAGGTGCTCTCGGGATCCTCGACGGTCACCCCGGCGCGCATGTGGCGCTGCTGTATCCGGCGCTGCATGAGCCGGTTGACCTCCGCCAGTTGGACGCGGTCGTTGATGCTCAGGACGTCCTCGGGCGGCACGGCCGCCACCGCCGCCAGCGGGTAGCCCTTGGCCCGCAGCATCCCCAGCGTGTCGGTGAGGTAGTACTCGCCCTTGGCGTTGTCGTTGCGGAGCTGCCCGAGCACCTCCAGCAGCCTGCCCAGATCGAAGCAGTAAAGCGAGACGTTGACCTCCTTGGTCCTGTGCTGGTCCTCGGTGGCGTCAAGGTATTCGACGATGCCCATCAGCTCGCCGGTCTCGTCGCGGAGGATTCGCCCGAACGAGCCGGGCTTTTCCAGGATGCTGGTGGCCAGCGTGCAGGCGGCCTTCCGGCGGCGGTGGATGCTCAGCAGTTGGGCCAGCGTCTCCGACTGCACCAGCGGGCCGTCGCCCGCCAGCACCAGCAGCTCGCCGTCGCGGCCCTGGAGCTGAGGCCGGCAGGCCTGGACCGCGTGACCGGTCCCGAGCTGCGTGGTCTGCTCCACCCAGACGATCGAGTCGTCACCGGCGTACGTCGAGCGGATCTTGTCGGCGGAGAAGCCGATAACGCAGATCAGCTTGTCGCAGCCCACCTCGCGGCAGGCGTTGAAGACGTACGTCAGCATCGGCTGGTTGCAGATCGGGTGCAGCACCTTGGGCTTGGATGTCATCATCCGCGTGCCCTTGCCCGCAGCCAGGATGATTGCCGTTGTACTCATGATCGCAAAGTGGCAAAACAAGAAGCGTTTAGCCTTTGGCGTTCAGCTCTCCGCCTTCTTCCACTACCCGGCCAGGACTTGAACCTGGAATGCGAGGACCAAAACCTCGTGTGTTTCCAATTACACCACCGGGTAATCTCGCCGCTGATCGACGTTCGGGGCCGCCACTGGGACGGGCGTAGAGCATCGTGACAGCGGCGGTGGCCCGGTCCGAGGCCTGGACGAGCGGCCGCTACCTACTCGTCCACTCCCGCTGGCGGCGGGTCGCCCTCTATGACCGAGGTACTACTGTTACTGCGGCGCAAACTGTAGCCTGCCGGAGGCGCTATGTCAATGCTAAAAGCGCCCTACTTGCCGCCCTTCGGGCGGGTGCCTGTCCTGCCCGGCGGCTTGAGGATCGTCACGGTCGGCGCCTCCAGGGCCGAGAGCTCCTCCTCGAGCTCAGCCTCCCGCGCCCTGGCGTCTTGGTAGCGTTTCCTGGCCAGTG
>CBFCZU010000044.1:0-21547 GCA_965602635.1 uncultured Planctomycetales bacterium
GTGTGCGGGCCCTGCCGGCGGCGTGGGCGATCAGTGCGTCAGGTAGTAGATGATTATATTGATGCCCATGCGGATGGCGGCCTCGTTCTTCTCCCGGGCGAAGTAGGTGCAGCACCAGCCGCAGTGCAGGTCAACCGGGGCGACGTAGGTCATTATCCGCCCCGTGCCCTTCTCGAAGAGCCCGTGTGCGTCCAGCCGCGTGCCGCGGACGTCGGGGATGCCGTCGGGGAAGTCGAAGTAGCAATGGTAGATCTCGTGGTCCTTGGGCACTTCCCGCATCTGGTTGGCGGGGAAGAGGTTGTTGATCATCTTGATGTAATCGCGGAAGAAGCGGTCGCCGTCGTTTCGGAGCACGCAGTCGTCGGCGAGCACGAACCCGCCGCGGTTGAGGAACTCCTTGAGGTTCTTCTCCTCGTTGCCCGGCAGGTCGAAGTAGCCCTCGGACGTGGCGAAGACGAAGGGATACCGGCAGAGCCTGTCGAGGTCGGCCAGCTTGACGACCACCGCCTCCTGGCTGACGTTGATGTTGGTCAGCTCGGCCAGGCGCTTGCGCAGGATCACGTCGCCGATGGGATGGAGGTTCCACTGGTCGCCGGTCTCGTCCTTGACGTGGAACATGAGCCGGGGAAAGAAGAACGTCCCGGTCTTTACGGGCGTCGTGGTATCGGCGGCCCCCACGACCCGCCTGCCCAGCATGGACGCTCCGGCGAGCGCCGCGGCCCCGGTGGCGGCGGCCTTGAGGAACTCACGCCGGGACAGATGCCAGCGGACGCCGGCGAGCACCTGGCGTTTCCAGCCTGTCAGGCCGCCTGGATGGTCCAGGGGCATCGTGGCCCTCCCGCCCTCAGTGGCGGCGGATCATGTGTCAGAGGAGCGGACTTTCCGGCCCACCAACAGGCTGCTGTCATCGCCCGGGGGCGACTCGTCCGCAACGCTTCCGCGATCCAGGCAGCGGGCCATTGCCCGGGCGAGGGCATCGGCGTCGAGTCCGACCTCTGCGAGCTGCTCTGCCCGGCTGGCGTGCTGGATGAATCGGTCGGGCAGGCCCAGCAGGTGCACGTTCGAGGCGTCGAGCGACTTCGCCGCGGCCAGCTCCATCACGGCCGAGCCGAACCCGCCGGCGACGGCGTGGTCCTCGACGGTCAGCACCGGCCGGCCGGTCGAGAGCAGCTCGGCGACGAGCGCTTCGTCGAGCGGCTTGGCGAACCGCGCCGAATAGACGGCCACCTCTATGCCGCGGCTCGCCGACAGGGCCTCGGCGGCCGAGAGTGCGTGCTCGACCATCGCGCCCAGCGCCAGGAAGCTGCCGTCGGCGCCCGCCCGCAGGCGGCATGCCCGCCCCAGCACGAAGGGCGAGCGGTCGGTTCCGCCAAGCGGACCAGGCACCTCGTCGCGCGGGTAGCGGATCGCGCAGGGGCGATCAAGCGACAGCGCCAGGCCCAGCGCCGAGATAAGCTCGCTCTCGTCGGCGGGCGCCATCAGGACCATGTTCGGCAGCGCCCTGAGGTAGCCGATGTCGAGGAAGCCGTGGTGAACCGCCCCGTCCGAGCCGACCAACCCGGCGCGGTCCATGCAGAGTATCACGGGCAGGTTCTGGAGCGAGATTTCCTCGCAGACCTGGTCGAAGGCCCTCTGCATGAATGTGGAGTAGATGGCGACGAGAGGCTTGAGGCCGGCCTTGGCCAGTCCGGCGGCCATGGCGACCGCGTGGGACTCGCAGATGCCCACGTCGATGTACCGTTCGGGCAGCTCGTGGCGGAACTCCACCAGGCCGGTGCCGTCGGGCATGGCCGCGGTGATGGCGATGATCCTCTCGTCCTTGCGTCCGGCCGCCAGCAGCGCCCGGGAGAACGCCTTCGTCCAGGTCTCCCGCCGGGCGGCGGCGAACTCCACCACCCCGCCGTTGACCGTGTGGGCGCTGGGCGAGTGGAAGCGGCAGGGGTCCTCCACGGCGTAGTCGCAGCCCCGGCCCTTCTGGGTGTGGACGTGCAGCAGCACCGGCTTATCAACCTGAGACAGCAGGCGGAAGATGCTCACCAGCCCGGAGAGGTCGTGACCGTCAACCGGGCCGAAGTAGCGGAAGCCAAGGGCCTCGAAGACCTGCGCCCCGTGGACCGTGCTCCGCAGGCCCTTCATGATGTGGCGCAGGGCGTCGGAGATTTCGCTGCCCAGCGGCACGTTCTTGAGGACGTACTCGGTGCGCTGCTTGAGGTCGGCATAGGCCCGCGTCAGGCGGATGCGGTCGAGCAGCTTGGCCAGCGCGCCCCGGGTGACGTCGATGGACATGGAGTTGTCGTTGAGGACGACGAGGAACTGCCGCTTGAGCAGGGCGGTGTTGTTGATGGCCTCGAAGGAAACGCCGTTGGCGACGGCGGCGTCGCCGACGATGGCGACGATCTTCCGGTCGGGCCGCCCGGCGAGCTGGTCTGCCCACACCAGGCCGGCGGCGGTCGACATGGCGGTGCCGGCGTGGCCGGTCGCGAACAGGTCGTAGTCGCTCTCCGCCGGGGCGGGGAAGCCGCTGACCCCCCCGGCCTGGCGGAGCGTGCCGAACCGGTCCTTCCGCCCGGTGAGGATCTTGTGGGCGTAGCACTGGTGCCCCACGTCCCACAGCAGCCGGTCGCGGGTGAAGTCGAAGACCGTGTGAAGGGCGACCGCCAGCTCGGCGACGCCGAGGTTGCTCGCCAGGTGCCCGCCGTTGCGGCGCACCGTGGCGATGATGACCTCCCGCAGCTCGTCGGGCAGGCGCGAAAGCTCCTGGGCCGAAAGTTCCTTCAGATCGGCAGGAGAATCGATGCGGCTGAGGATGCTGCCCTCTCGGCCCGGCGGCGACGCCGCGGGCTCGCCCCCGCCTCCAGCCGTCTGGGACTGGGGCTCGGGCCGACCGGAGGGACCGAACTCATGTGTGTCATCCATCGCAGCTTTGCACTGCCGAAAGGCAGGCTCCATTGGCTGGGCGGACCAGCCGTTCCGTATTATACGTCTTTTGGCGCGTCAACGGTCGCGCCGCCCGAGCAGGGCCGCCAACTGGCGCAGCCTCGCCGGGCGGGGAGTGAGCCCCTCCAGCATCCGGCAGGCCTTCTCACACAGTTCGTCCGCCAGCCGCCCGGCAGCGTCCAGGCCGATCTCTGCAACGTAGGTGCGTTTTCCCGCGGAGGCGTCCTTGCCGGGGGTCTTGCCCAGCGTCTCAGCCGCGGCTGTGGCGTCGAGCAGGTCGTCGGTGATCTGGAACGCCAGGCCGAGGCACTCGCCGAAGGCCCCCAGCGCGGCCAATGCCTCTTGCCCCGCGCCTGCGCACATCGCGCCCATCCTGACGGCAGCGCGGATCAGGGCGGCGGTCTTTCGCAGGTGGACGTACTCGGCGCCGCCCAGGCCGTCGGGGACGGGGCAGAGGTTCATGTCGGCGACCTGCCCGGCGATCATTCCAGCCGGTCCGGCGGCGGCGGCGAGTTCGGCGGCCAGCTCGGCGCCCAGCTCGCGGTCGGCCACCGATGCGGTGATAACCTCGAACGCCCGGGTCAGCAGCGCGTCTCCGGCGAGGATGGCCATCGCCTCGCCGAATTGCACGTGGGTGGTGGGCCGCCCGCGTCGGAGGTCGTCGTCGTCCATTGCCGGCAGGTCGTCGTGCACCAGGCTGTAGCAGTGGACCAGCTCGACGGCGACGGCCGGGCCCGTGGGGTCGGCCCGCCAGCGCGGCCGCTCGGCGACGGCCTCAGCCGAGAACAACACCAGCGCGGGGCGCAGCCGCTTGCCACCGTCCAGGCACGAATACCGCATCGCCTCGGCCAAAGGGCCGGGCACGGACGGGTCCTCCAGCCAGGAGGCGATCGCCGGCTCCATCTTTTCGGCCACCGGGCTGAGCAATTCGCCCAGACTGCCGGCGGCGGAGCTGCTGGCAGCGTTGGTCATTCGATCCACCTCAGTCATACGCGGCGAATTATAACAGACCCGCCTCCGCGATGCAGCACGCTCGTGCCGGGTAAAGGACTTCCCGCACAAGGCCGCGGCGCAGATAATGTCTCCGGCCCGCGAGGGCGGTGGAGATCAGACATGGCCGGGAAGATTCATCCGACCGCGGTGGTGGACAAGCGCGCCCGACTGGGCGAGGCAGTGGAGATCGGCCCCCACGCGGTGATCGAGGCTGACGTGGTCATCGGCGACGGCTGCCGCATCATGGCCGGGGCGGTCATCCGCCGCTACACCGCCCTGGGGGCGGGCAACGTGGTGCACCCATGCGCGGTGCTCGGGGGCGAGCCGCAGGACTACAAGTTCGATCCTGCCAGCGAGACGTACCTCCGCATCGGCTCGGGCAACCTCTTCCGCGAGCACGTGAGCATCAGCCGTGCCACCGCCGCCGGCGGCGCCACCGTCATCGGCGATAACTGCTTCTTCATGGCACAGTCGCACGTCGGGCACGACAGCGTCGTCGGCGACGGCGTGGTCCTGACCAACGGCACGCACGTCGCCGGGCACGTCGAGATCGGCACCAGGGCCATACTCTCAGGCAACACCCTCGTCCACCAGTTCTGCTGGGTCGGCGAGCTGGTGATCTCGCGCGGGCGGACGGGCATTTCGCAGCACGTCCCGCCGTTCGTGATGGCCGCGGAAATCAACTACGTCGCCGGCCTGAACGTCGTGGGGCTGCGCCGGGCCGACTACGTCACGGACGAGGACCGCCGCCAGCTCAAGGAGGCCTACCGCCTGCTCTACCGCTCGTCCCTGACGCCGACGGATGCCCTGGCGGAAATGGACTCCCGGGCGGACTGGGGCGCGCCGGCGCAGCGGTTCCGCGATTTCGTCCGTCGGGCAATCTCGGCCGAGGCGCCGTACGACCGCGGCCTGGCCACGGGCCGGCCCGCACAGCGGGGCACGGGGCGGTGACCTGCGGCGGGGCGGCTACTTCTTTCCAGGCCGCCCGTCGTCCTCGTCGTAGGCTGGGCCCGTCTGGGCGGCGCCGCAGACCTCGACCCGCTCAATGTCGATGGCCCGCCCGGTGTCCGCGTCCACGCGGACCAGCACCGCCATCAGACGAGGGTCGCCCATGGCCACCGAGAACGGCGTGGGCATGGAGGTCGTCAGGGCCCAAAGCACCCGGTCCTTCCGCCGCCCCAGGACGCTGTCGTAAGGGCCCGTCATGCCAACGTCCGAGATGTAGGCCGTGCCCTTCTCCAGCACCCGCGCGTCGGCCGTGGGTATGTGCGTGTGAGTGCCGAAGACCACGCTCACCCGCCCGTCGCAGTGCCAGCCCATGGCGATCTTCTCGCTGGAGGCCTCGGCGTGAAAGTCGAGAACACGGATCTTGACGCTGGAGGGAATCTCGCCGAGGACCTGGTCAACCGCCGCCCAGGGCGAATCGGCCGAACGCATGAACATCTGGCCCAGCGCACAGGTCACCGCCACCTGGTGGGCGCCGGACTTGGTCTTGACGACGGTCCATCGCCTGCCGGCCGCCTTTGCGCTGATGTTGGCCGGGCGGACGATCTGCTCGGAGCTGTTGAGCGTCTCGGCGATCTCCTGCTTGCGGTACACGTGGTCGCCGAGGGTGACCGCGTCCACGCCGTAGCGGATGAGCTTTGCGAAGATCTGGGGCGTCAGCCCGCTTCCACCGGCGGCGTTCTCGGCGTTGCAGACGACCACGTCCACCTCGCGGGTGCGGATCAGATCGGGAAGGTAGTCGGCCAGCAGTCGCCGGCCGGGCCTGCCGACGACGTCGCCGACACAAAGGATTGTCACGGACATGAAGATTCGCTTTCTAGGCCACTCGGTGGCATTCGTACCTGCGGCCTCATTATAGTGGTGTGCCGCCGGCCGCCCAACGACAAAAGCACTCGGCAGGCGTGAATTCATTGCCACGGCGAGCCGACAATAGTACAGAGGGTTTTCATGATCGCGGTACACGTTACGCATGAGGCGGTGGAGAAGATGGGGGGCATCGGCGCGGTCATCGCCGGTCTGGTGACGTCAAAGCCCTATCAGTCGGCCTTTCCGCGGACCGTGCTGGCCGGGCCGCTGCTGACCACCGACCGCCCGCCCGCAGAGAGGTTCGGCGCCGGCGGCAGCGTCATCTACAGCTCGCTCGACGGCATCGACACCGACGGCTGGGCCGCGAAGTTCAAGCCCATCGAGCAGACCTACCAGGTGGGCATCCTCTACGGCCTGCGGCAGCTCACCGACGGGCCGACGGGCAAGCCCGCCGAGGTGGAGGTCCTGCTGACGGACGTCTTCCGCTGCAACCGCGACCGGCTGAACCTCTTCAAGGGCGAGCTGTTCGCCAAGTTCGGCGTCCCCTCCGACTGCTTCGAGCACATCTGGGAGTTCGAGGAGTACGTCCGCCTGGCCGAGCCGCTGTACGAAGCGCTGCGCGTTATCGGCTGCGTCGGCTCAGCCAGCGACCCGGTGGTGATGCTCGCCCACGAGTACATGGGCCTGCCCGCGGCGCTGAAGGCGATGCTGGACGGGCGCCCGGACGTGCGGGCGGTCTTCTACGCCCACGAGGTCGCATCCATCCGCCACGTAATCGAGAACCACCCCGGCCACGACCTGATGTTCTACAACCTGCTGGCAAGAGGCGAGAAGCAGGGCAAAGGGCTGGAGGACTTCTTCCCGCAGATCCGCGACTTCTACAAGCACCCGCTGATCAAGGCCGGGCGCCACTGCGACGCGATCTTCGCGGTCGGCGACCTGGTCGCCAGGGAGATGGCGTTCCTGAACCCCGCCAGCGGCCCGCCGGCGATGGAGGTGGTTTACAACGGCGTCCCCTGCGAGCGCCAGGAGCCGGCCCAGCGCCAGGCCCACCGGGCGCGGATGAAGGCCTACGCCGGCGAGCTGCTCGGCTTCGAGCCGGACTACGTCTTCACGCACGTGGCCCGCCCGGTGCTGTCGAAGGGGCTGTGGCGCGACCTGCGGGTGCTGCACGAGCTGGAGTCGATCTTCGCCGACAGCGGACGGACGGCCGTGTTCTTCATGCTCGGCACGCTGGCCGGGCAGCGACGCACCAAGGACATCCTGAACATGGAGCGGCAGTACGGCTGGCCGGTGAACCACCGAATCGGCTACCCCGACCTGTGCAACGGCGAGGAGACTCCCGGGTCGCTGTTCGCCGACTTCAACGCCCACCACCGGGCGGTCCGCGTCGTGCTGGTCAACCAGTTCGGCTGGGAGCGCCGCCTGTGCGGGACGAGGATGCCGCAGGAGATGAGCTTCGCCGACATTCGTCGCGGCACGGACGTGGAGTTCGGCATGAGCCTCTACGAGCCTTTCGGCATCAGCCAGCTCGAGCCGCTGGGCTTCGGGGGGATCTGCCTGGTGTCGAGCGTGTGCGGGTGCATGGGCTTCGTCCGCCAGGCCACGGGGGGCAAGGTGCCCGTCAACGTCCTGGAGGCCAACTTCACCGACCTGACCGCCGTCGGGCCGGTACGTCCCGAGGAGGCGACCACCGTCCACTGCGACGCAGTCGCCAAGGTCGAGGGCAAGCGGGTGGCGGCGGAGCTGGCGCGGCGTCTGCCCACCGACCAGGCCGACGTCGCCGAGCTGCTGAAGAGCGGCTGGGACCTGGCAGAGAAGCTGCGCTGGGATCGGGTCGTCGAGGAGATGTTCCTGCCGGCCATCAGGCGAATGTGCGAGGAGGACGAGGTATAGCCGCCCGCCGCTCGGGGAGTGCGCCGGGGGGCCGGCTTGACCCGGCATGCATGGCGCGGCTAAACTTCCCTGGACGGCAATTCTGTTACCGACGGGACATCGCACATGAAACTATCGATGGCGGCGGAGCTGGGCATTCGAGGGATCCTGACGCTTGCCGAGGAACACGGCCAGGGACCCGTGCCGCTCGAGGAGATCTGCCGCAGGCGTGACCTGCCCAAAGAGTACGTGGCCAAGATCTTCACCTCGCTGACACGGGCGGGGCTGGTTGACGCGGTCCGCGGCAAGGGCGGCGGGCACTTCCTCGCCAAGCCCCCGGAGGAGATCACCCTGCTTGAGGTGATCGAGGCCATCGAGGGCCCGCTGGCGACGAACCTCTGCCAGCACACGCCGCCCAGGTGCCAGGAGGTGGACTGCCCGGTCCGCCCGGTCTGGAGTGAGATTCAGGAGCAGGTCCGCGCCATCCTGGGGTCGAAGCACCTTTCGGACTTCCTCCCCAAGGCCCCCTGACGGCGGGCGATGCGCTCAAGCCTTGAACGCCGAGGGGCACAGCCGGCTGATCGCGCAGCCGTCGCAGTCGGGCTTGCGGGCCGTGCACACCCGCCGTCCGTGGAAGATCAGAAGGTGGGCCAGCAGCGTCCAGCCCTTCCGCGGCACCAGGGCCATCAGGTCCTTCTCGATCCGGTCGCCCTGATTGCTCTTGTGTGCGGTGAGCTTCAGGCGGCCTGCGAGGCGGGTGACGTGGGTGTCCACGACGATGCCGGCGCTGACGCCGAAGGCGTCGCCGAGGACGACGTTGGCCGTCTTCCGCGCCACGCCCTGCAGCGAGAGGAGGTCCTCCATGTTACCGGGCACCTCGCCGCCGAATTTCTCGATGATGGTCGCGGCGGCGGCGCGGATGCTCTCGGCCTTGCGGCGGAAGAAGCCGGTCGAGCGGATCTCCTCCTGCAACGTCTCCTGCGGCGCGGCGGCGTAGTCACCGGCCGTCCTGTACTTCTTGAACAGCTCCTTCGTGACGATGTTGACCCGCACGTCGGTGCACTGGGCCGAGAGGATGGTCGCCACCAGCAGCTCGAGGGGGTTGGAGTGGTCCAGCTCGGTCCGGGCGTCGGGGTAAAGCTTCTTGAGGGCAGCGGTGATCCTCGCCGTGCGCTTCTTCCGATCGGCCTTGGATTCCCTGGGCATCGGTGGCTCGTCCCGCGAGTCCTACGTCGCCGCGGCCGCCGGGGCAGGGAGCCGCGCCAGGTGCTCCTCGATCTTCGCGGCGGCCCTTCGCCCGGAGTCGATCGCGGTGGCGATGTAGGAGGCCCCGGTGACGAAGTCGCCGGCGGCGAAGACGCCCTCGGCGCTCGTGGCGTGCTCGGTGACGCTGATCCGGCCGCGCTCGTCGCTCTCCAGGCCGAGCTGCTCGGCCAGGGCCGGGGCGATGGCCGGATCGAACCCCATCGCCAGCACCGCCAGGTCAACCTTCAGGCCGAACTCCGTGCCGGGCATCTCCTCCATCACGGTCCCGTTGCTCGAGTTGGTCCACTTGACCTTGACGGCCTGGAGTTCGCCCACGCCCCCGCCGGCGCCTTCGAAGGCCTTGGTGGCGACGCAATACTGGCGGTCAACGCCGTCCGGGAGGCGGTCGGCGATGCTGCCGTTGACGGCCGAGGTCGGAAGGATTTCGAGCTGGTGCACCTCCTTGGCGCCCTGCATGACGGCCGTCTCGACGCAGGCCTCGCCCGTCAGCCCGCCGCCGATGACGGCCACAACCTTGCCCGAGGCGCTGACCGCGTCGGCCTCTGAGGCGGCGCCGGCTTCCAGGCGGTTCTGCCGCCGGAGGAAGTCCATGGCGAAGTGCACGCCGCTCTGGTTCCGCCCGGGTACTTGGAGGTCGCGCGGCACGGCCGCCCCGACGGCCAGCAGGACGGCGTCGAACTCCGCCCGCAACTCGCCGGCGGGGACGTCGGCGCCCACCTCCACGCCCGTCCTGAACTTCACGCCCTCGGCGGTGAGCTGCTCAAGCCGGCGGTCGATCAGATCCTTCCTCAGCCGGAAGCCCGGAATGCCGTACCGCAGCAGCCCGCCCGGGCCGTCGTCCTTCTCGAAGACCGTCACGTCGTGCCCGGCGCGGGCAAGCTGCTGGGCGGCCGCCAGGCCAGCCGGCCCGGAGCCGACCACCGCCACCTTCCTGCCGGTCTTCGCCTCCGCGGGCCGGGGCGTCACCCAGCCCTCGGCGAACGCCCGCTCGACTATCTGCCGCTCGAGGTCCCTGATCTGCACCGGATAGCCGCCGATGCCCTGCTTGCAGCCGTCCTGGCAGGGCGCGGGGCAGAGCTGGGCGGTGAACTCGGGGAAGTTGTTGGTCGCGTGCACGGCCTCGGCCGCCTCCCGCCAGCGCTGCTGGTAGGCAAGCCGGACCCAGGTGGGGATCTCGTTGCCCAGGGGGCAGTCGACCTCCTTGCAGCGCGGGCTCATGCAGTTCATGCACATCGGCGAGGACAGCGCCGCCGTCGCGTCGCGGTACTGCTCGGGCGAGGCGTGGGCGAACTCGGCCACTCGCCGCTCGTAGTCGGCGAGGAAGCGGCGCTCGGTCCGGTGCCATGCCGGCAGCAGCTTCCGCAGGTAGCGGCTGCGCTTGAGGACCTGCAGCATCCACGGTTGGAGGGGCATGGCCGGCGTGAACTCGCGGGAGCCGATCTTGAACGTCGGGTGCAGCAGGTGGCGGTAGGAGATTCGGTCGCCGTTGGCCGGGTTGACGTTGTACTTCTCGCGGTCGCGGGCGTATTTCTCCGGGCTGGTGGCCAGCTCGGCGATGAACACGGCGTCCTCGATGAGCATGGCGCCGGCGAGGTTGTGGACGACGGCGGCCGTCGCGGCGTATCCCTGCTCGTCGGAGTCCTTGGCGTAGATGCCGGCCACGGCTTGGGCGTACCGGCGGGCGTACTTGATGCCTCCCCAGCGGTTGCAGTCGTACAGGCGGACGACGATCGCCCGCTTTAGCGGCTCGGGCAAGCCGTCGGTGGCGCCGATCGTCTCGGCGCCCAGCTCGCGGAACTTGGCGGCCGGACGCTGCCCACCGCCGTTGCGGCGGATAATCCAGCGGCACCTCTCCTCAAGGGCGTCGCGCCAGCCGGTCCGCTGCGGCGGGCCCCGGAACAGGTCCGGCTGGACCACCAGCTTCCGACCCATGTTGAAGGCGTAGAGGTTCTTGCGGTGGTCGGCGCGGATGGTGTCCTTGATCGCCCACGCCATGGAGTGCATCGACACCGGGATGAGCCCCTTCTGGAAGGCGAAGCCCAGCATCATGATGTTGGCGTAGAGCTTGCTGCCGAGGTACTTCTCGCAGATGCGGGATATGTTGCGGGCGAGGAAGTCGTCGCCGCGGGTGTTGGCGCGGATGAGCTCCTCCAGCTCGGCGACGTCGAAGTCGTCCTGGGCCATCAGGGAGACGCTGGTGTTGATCTTGTCGGTGTTGACCACGGCGGCGGTCCGGTCGGGCGCCACCGCGCGCAGCCGCCCGGCGGGGTCCAGCACGCGGGCGGCCTCGAGCACGTCGATGCCCAGCAGCAGGTCCGCCTTGCCGTAGGGAATCAACGCCGTCACCGGCTGGCTGGAGATGTTGTACACCACCTGGCTGACCACCCCGCCGTTGCGGATGGCCAGGCCCTTCTTGTCGAAGAAGACGACGGGGTATCCTTCCTTGTGCCCGGCGCGGACGAGGATGCTGGTGGCCACGCCGATGCCCATCCCCCCGACTCCGGCCAGGCAGCACCGCCACACGCCATCGCCCTGCCCCCCGCCGCCCACCGGGCGCTTGGTCGGCTCGGGGATCTCGTCCAGCCCCAGCTCGGGCACGCGCGACCGGGGCCGGCGCTTGCGCTTGACCGTGACGTGCTCGAAGGCCGAGCACGCCCCGATACGCTCGCACGCCCCGTCGTTGATGCACCGGGTCACGTCGGTGTCCATCTTCGTGCCGTAGTCGGTATCGACGTGCTTGAGCCCCGGGCAGCCGCTGAGCTCAGCGCAGGCCAGGCAGAAGCGGCAGAGCTCCTGGTTGATGTTCATGTGCTCCCATGACGGCAGGTAGCCCTTGCTGCGGATGACGGCCCGCTCCTGGCGCCGCCGCCGCCGCAGCCGCATGATGCCGCACTCCTTGTCGGCGATGATCACCTTCACCCCGTCGGCCAGGAAGGTCTTCTCCAGCAGGGCGCGATATTCCTTCCGCCGCTCGGGATTGACGCGCAGCACGCTCATCTGCTCGGAGGCGGCGGCCATGCCGCGGACGACCTCGGCGATGTCCTGGGCGGGGGTGGAGTTGCCCAGAACGTCGTAGTCAACACCGGGCGTGGGCTGATGCCCGGTCATGGCCGTGGTGCGGTTGTCCAGGATGATGAAGGTGATGTCTTGCCCGAGCTTGATCGCCTGGGAGATGGCGATCTGCCCGGAGTGGAAGAAGGTCGAGTCGCCCATGAAGACGACCTGCTTGTTGGTGATGAAGGGGTCAACGCCGGCGCCGGTTCCGGCCCCGAGGCCCATGCCGGAGTAGTCGTGCATCAGCGGGGCGTTGGGGGGGAACATGAGCATGGTGTAGCAGCCGGTGTCGCCGTGGAAGACCAGGTCGGCTGGCCCGCGCCCGTGCACGCGGCGCATGTACTCGGCGTCCATGAACCGCTTCTTGATCTCGAGGCAGACGTCTGAGGAGTCGCGGTGCGGGCAGCCCGGGCAGAAGGTCGCCAGGCGCGCCAGCAGGGACGGCATCTCCAGCTTGGCAGTGGCTTCGATCTGCCCCTTGGCGGCCTGCAAGACCTTCTGGGCCCCTGGGGCCGCCGACCCACCGAAGGCCTGGAAAAGCGGAATCAGGCGCTCGGTGATGATCGACGGGTGAAGCCCGCGCGTCTCCGGCATGCCCTCCAGGGCGCCGGGGAAGCGCTTGCCCCATACCTCGGTCGCCTCGGGCACGGCGCCCTGCTGGCGGGCCTGCAGGACCGCCTCGCCGATCTGCTCCTCCAGGAAGCCGCGCCGCTCCTCCACGACGATTATCCGCTCGCACTGCTCGGCCAGCTCCCTGACCAGCTCGCCGTCCACGGGATAGCTCATGCCCAGCTTGAGGATGGGAAACTCGCCCAGCAGCCCCAGCTCGTTCAACGTCTGGACGAGGTATGCGTATGCCAGCCCGCTCGAGGCGAAGCCCAGCGGCTTGCGCCTCTCGGCCGGGTAGAGTATCCGGTTCAGACCCAAGCGGCGGGCGACCTGCGCCGCCGTCCGGTGCCTCGTCGGCAGCTTCGCCTCCTGCCACCATGTCCTCGGCGGCAGCAGCACCCGCTTGTCCAGGTCGATGGCGTTCGTGTCCAGCCCCATCTGCTGGCGGACGTTGAACGCGGGATACTGATTCGCCCGGCACTGCACCGTCCCGCCGCCGTCGGCCAGGTTGTTCGTCAACAAGTAACCGACGTACAGCTCAGAAGCGGCCGAGAGCCGGAAGCTCAGGTCAACGAAGTCCTTGATCTCCTGCGCATCGGACGGCTCGACGACGGGGATAAACAGGTGCTTGGATATGTACCGGCTGTCGGCGGGCACCTGGGTGGAGTCCGACCAGGGGTCGTCTCCGTACACCACCACGGCCCCGCCGTCGGTGTGCCCCCCGGCGAGGTTGCCCAGGGCAAGGGCATCGGCGGCGACGTGCACGCCGACGGACTTGATGACGATCATCCCCCGGCACCCGACCACTTGCGTCCCGTTCAGCGCCGCGCAGGCCAGGGCCTCGTTGTTGTGGATGACCGCCCGGATGCCCTTCTCGTCGAGCAGGTCCTTGACCAGCGCCATGGAGTCGAAGAAGCCGGCGATCGGGCTGCCGGGGTAGCCCCCGAGCAGGTGCACGCCCCCCGCCGTCTCCAGAGCGCCCTTGAGCAACAGCTCGTTGCCGGTGAATATCTCCGGCCCCTCGCTGGTGAGGAATCTTGGATCGACCTTCATTAGGGGGCATTGTACGCAACCGGCTTTGGCCGACGAAAGCCTTTTTGGGCGGAGGCGGCAGCGGCTTGACGAATCGGTCGGGCGTGGGCTAACCTTGTGGCGCTGCGGAGGCACAGGTCCTCCCCGGGGACGATTCAAAGGGCCGGCACATGCGGATGGTAGTCCTGGACGGGTACACGTTGAACCCGGGCGACAACCCCTGGGAGGCCGTCGCCGCCCTGGGCGAGCTGACGGTCCACGACCGCACCGCCCCCGGGCAGGTCGTCCCCCGGGCAGCCGGGGCCGGGATCATTCTCACCAACAAGACGCCGATTTCCGCCGAGACGCTCTCGGCCCTGCCTGAGCTGAAGTTCATCTCGATCCTGGCGACCGGCTACAACATCGTTGACGTGGCCGCGGCCGCCGATCGCGGGGTGGTCGTCTCCAACGTGCCGGTGTACGCCACGGACGCGGTCGCCCAGTTCACCTTCGCCCTGCTGCTGGAGTTTTGCCACCGCGCCGGCGATCACGCCTCAGCCGTGGCGGGCGGACGCTGGGCGGCGTGCGAGGACTTCTGCTTCTGGCTGGCCCCGCAGGTGGAGCTGGCGGGCAAACGGATGGGGATTGTCGGCTTCGGGCGCATCGGCCGCCGGGTCGGGCAGCTCGCCCACGCGTTCGGAATGGAGGTCCTGGCCGCCGACGTCAGCCGCACCGAGCCGCCCCCCTACGAGCCCTTCGCCTGGGCCGACGTCCCGGAGCTGTTCGCCGCCGCCGACGTGGTCAGCCTCCACTGCCCCCAGACGCCCCGGACCGCCGGCATGGTCAACGCCGAACTACTCGCCCGGATGAAACCCAGCGCCTTCCTCATCAACACCTCCCGCGGCGGCCTGGTGGTCGAGGCCGACCTGGCCGAGGCCCTCAACGCCGGGCGAATTGCCGCCGCGGCGGTGGACGTCGTCTCCGCCGAGCCGATCGCGCCCGACAACCCGCTGCTGACGGCCAAGAATTGCATCGTCACCCCACACATCGCCTGGGCGTCGCTCGAGGCCAGGCGAAGAATGATGGCCGTGACCGCGGAGAACGTCGCCGCCTTCCTGGCAGGCAGACCCATTAACGTAGTTTCGTAATAGAGGAGCAGACCGATGAAGCTGAGAGCCTTGGTTCTGGCCGGAGCGATCGCCGCCGCACTCGCAGCCCCGGCCGCCGGCGAGAAAGACCCCTACGAGGAATACGTAAAGAACTCAAAGGACTTCAAGCCCGTCAAGCAGGACAAGGACTGGGCCCTGAAGGCCTGGCCGAGCTGGACGTACATGCCCTGGAGCTACCAGTGGACGATCGGCTACGACGACGCCTCCGGGAAGTGGTCAACCGATCACGGCTACAACGGGGCATTCCTCGACCACGGCCAGGTCGCCGTCGGCGGGGTCAACAAGCTCAACTGGATCGACAAGTTCAAGCTGCGGTTCTACGTTGACCACATCGCGGGCAAGTACGAGCTGCACCTGCTGGGCAGCAAGTTCAAGGCTCACAAGCGCGAGGTGAACGGCACGGGCGTCCGCCTCAAGCCGGTCAACGCCGCCATGGCCCAGCGCCTCAAGAAGCTCATCCGCCGGCGAGTCAAGAACGTCATGTCCTCGCCGAACCGCGCGGCCTACGCCCTGGACGACGAGATCTCCTGGGGGCATTTCGTCAGCCCCTGCATGTGGCAGGTGACGGACGACCGCTCGGCCTACGAGGAATGGCTCACGGAAATCCACGGCGCGGGCAACGTGCCGGACCGCAAGGGGTGGATCGGCTACAACTCCGTGCTGCCCAAGCTGAGCGGGTGGAAGATCAAGGAGGTTGACTGCGGCCAGTTGATGGACCAGTGGACGTTCAACGACTCGCACTGGAATAACTTCCTGGGCGATCTGGCGGAGTACTCCAACAGCATCGACCCGGCCACGCCGTGCGGGTTCGTCGGCGGACAGAGCCCCAACGCATTCGGCGGCTACGACTACGCCAAGCTCATGCGGAAGGTGCAGTTCATCGAGTCGTACAACATCGGCGGCTCGCAGGCGGTCATCCGCTCGTTCAATCCGCGCAACGCCCTGCCCACCGTCACCACGCACTTCCACAAGCGCGTGCCCGACACCGTCTGGCAGGTGTGGTACTACCTCGCGCACGGCAACCGCGGTTTCATCGGCTGGGTGCAGGGGTGGTTCGACGGCCGGAGGCCCAAGGCCTTCCACAAGGGCATCGGCCCGCACTACGTCGAGGCCAACGAGGAAATAGGCCCGCTGATGACCGGCGCCGAGTGGATTCACGACGGGGTGGCCATCTACTACAGCCAGGCATCCATCCAGCTCGGGTGGATATTCGACGCCCAGGCCCACGGGACGACGTGGGTCAACCGCAACGACGACCACCGCCTCGGCTCGTCCCACAACGTCCGCCACGCCTGGGAGAACATGCTCCGCGACGAGGGGCTCCAGTACAACTTCATCAGCTACGCCGACGTGATCCAGAAGGGCATCCCTTCCGAATACAAGGTGCTGATCCTGCCTGCGACGATATGCCTCTCCGACGTCGAGGCGCGCCGCATCAAGGCCTTCTGCCGGGCCGGCGGGACGGTCATCGCCGACTACATGCCGGGCCTGTGGGACCAGCACGGGCGCGGGCGCGCCGCCGGCGGGGCGCGCGCCGCCAAGTTCGGCCTCAACCACGACCCGAACATGCAGGCCCGCGACATATTCGGCCAGCGGCTCTGGGTGGAGGTGGACCAGGACAAGAACTTCAGCACCTGGCGGAAGTCGTACCGCGAGTTCCTCACCAACGGCAACACCTGCATCAAGCACGCCAGCGGCTTCAACAAGGCGGTCCGCCACGCGGAGGTGGCCAAGGTCAACAGGTACGGCAAGGGCAAGGCCGTGCTGATGAACCTCTCGCCCCAGTGGTACAACGCCTACCGCCAGGGCAAGCTGGCCGACGCCCGGAAGCGCGAAGTGTTCACGAAGCACGTCAAGGACGCCGGCCTGGAGCGCTGGGTGAAGATCAACCAGGCCGACGAGAAGACCCACGGCTACGAGATCACCTACTGGGCCAAGGACGGGCGGACGATCGTGTTCGTCTGCTTCAACCCGGAGATAGCGGGCTCGGCCACCGGCGGGGGCAACGCCGTCGGGCTGAAGACCGCTGCCGTGCCGATCACGCTGAAGTTCGCCCGCAATGTCAAGGACGCCCGCGACGAGCGGCTGGATAAGAGGATCGGCGCCGGCGACCGTTTCAAGTTCGAGTGGAAGATGAACGAGGCGGTGGTGATGTCCTTCGCGGGCAAGCCGCCGAAATAGCCGGCCGCGCGAGCCAGCGTCAGCGCGGCGCGGCAGGAAGCCACGAGCAAAGGAAGGTGCCGGATGGACTTCTTTGAAACCGTAAGTGCCAGGCGCAGCGTGCGGGAGTACCTGGGCGAGCCCGTCGGGCGGGACGTGCTGGGAAAGATCGTCGCCGCCGCCGTCGAGGCCCCCACCGGGTGCAACATGCAGCTCAAGCAGTACCTGATCGTGGACGACCCGGCGGTGCTCGAGAAGGTCCGCCCCTTGAGCAAGGCGCTGAAGGGCGCGCCGGCGATCATCGTGCTGCTGGTCGAGCCGACGGGCACCCAGTACGGCGATTTCTGGGTCCAGGACGCCTCCGCGGCGATGGAGAACATGCTGCTGGCGGCGGTGGCGCTGGGCTACGCCGGCTGCTGGGTGGAGGGGCAGGTCCGACCCAACGAGGAGAAGCTGCGCCGGATACTGGGCGTCGGCGACGAGCTGCGCGTCTGGAGCCTCACCCCGATCGGCAAGCCGGCGGCCGCGCCTGCCCGCCCGCCCAAGTCGCGCCCGGGCGAGGTGACGCACTACAACCGATTCGGCACCAAGGAGTGACCCGCCATGAAGGCATGGTCCTGGTTGACGGATTCGCTTCACCGCCTCCAGCCGGCGACGCGCCCCGCGCGGGCCGGCGGGCAGTTCGCCCTCGACGCCGCCCGAGGCGAGCGGCTCAGTTGCCAGGTGGGCGTGCGGGTCACGGGAAATGATCGGCCCGTCGCGGTGAGCGTTTCGTGCAGGCCCGCCGCCGGGCTGTCGGTGCGGGTCCGCCGCGTCGGGTACGTCCCCGTGCCGCACTACAACACGCCGCTGCTCGCCGGCCACCACGAGGGAAGCCTGCCCGGCTACGTGGGCGACCCGCTGTTCGACGAATCCTCGGGGCAGCTCTGGAACGGCGAGACCAACGCCTTCTGGCTTACGATCGACGTGGGCCGGGCGTGCCGCGCCGGCGAGCGGAAGGTTCGCGTGGTCGTGGACGTCGGCGGGCAGCGGCGGGCCCACGAGCTGCTCGTCCGCGTGCACGGCGTGACGCTGCGGCGGCGGCGGAACTTCCCCGTCACGCACTGGTTCTACGCCGACGCGCTGTGCGACCGCTACGCCGTCCGCCCGTGGTCGAGGCCGTTCTGGACGATCGTCGAGCGCTACATCCGCGACGTGGCCGCCCACGGGCAGGACACGCTCTACGTGCCGGTCTTCACCCCGCCGCTGGACGGGGTCAAGCGCCCCACGCAGTTGCTCAAGGTCGCCCGCCCCCGTCCGGGCCGCTACAGCTTCGACTTCGCCGACGTGCGAAAGTGGGTTCGACTCGCCCGCCGATGCGGGATCCGCAACTTCGAGTTCAACCACCTCTTCACTCAGTGGGGCGTGGCCAACGCCATCCGAATCTACAGGGGCCAAGGCTTCGACTCGCAGTTCCTCTGGCCGCCCAGCACGCCCGCCACCGGGCGGACGTATCGGACCTTCCTGGCCGCGTACCTGCCCGCCCTTCAGCGCTTCTGCCGCCGCGAGGGCATCGGGGCCCGGAGCTTCTTTCACCTCTCCGACGAGCCCCACGGCCGGGAGCATCGCGACAACTACGCCAGGGCGCGCCGCATGCTCGCCGAGCTGGCGCCCTGGATGAAGGTGATCGACGCACTCAGCGAGGTCGAGTTCGCCCGCGAGGGCCTGGTGGACATGCCGGTTTCCAGCATCCGCGCCGTGCGCGACTTCATCGCCGCGGGAATCCCCTGCTGGGCGTACTACGCCTGCGGGCCGAGGGGCAAGTACCTCAACCGGCAGATGGACACGCCGCTGTCGAAGATCCGCATGAGCGGGTGGCTGTTCCACCGCACCGGCGTTCGCGGCTTCCTGCACTGGGGCTACAACTACTGGTACAAGAGCCAGACGCGGCAGATGATCGACCCGTTCACGGTCAGCGACGGCCTGGCCGGGCCCGGCTGGGCACACGGCGACACGTTCCAGGTCTATCCCGGCCCCGACGGGCCCATCGACTCGGTCCGCTGGGAGGTATTCGCCGAATCGCTCCAGGACTACGCCCTGCTCCAGACGCTCGGCGTCGAGGGCGGCGAGAAGCTGCTGGCCGCGGTCCGGGATTACGACGACTTCCCCTTCTCGCCGGCGTGGGTCGCCGCCGCCCGGAGAAAACTCCTGGCGAGGGTGTGAGCCGCGATTGACCGCCCCGCCGCCGGCGCTACTGGCCGGTGCCGCCAGTGTGGTGCGGGCTCTGGGCCCACTTGAGCTTGCCGGTCAGCGTGCGGAAGAAGGTCCGCCCCGAGTGGGGGACGACACGCGCCGGCACCGGCGCGCGGCAAATCTCGACGCTCTGGCCCTCGCTCAGCGGCCTGGAGATCTGCCCGTCGATGACCAGCCTCGTGCCAGGGTTCAGCCGGCTGGCGCGGATGCCGATGGCGGCGTCGGCGCGGACGACGATCGGCCTCATGGACAGGCTGTGGGCGGCAAGGGGAGTGATGACCATCGCCGCAACGGCCGGGTCGAGGATGGGCCCGCCGGCTGATAGGTTGTAGCCCGTCGAGCCGGTGGGCGTGGCGACGATGACGCCGTCGCCCAGATACGTGGTGATCTCCTCGTCGCCCTGGGTGACGGTCAGCTCGATCATCCGGAACGGCTCGCCAGCGGCGATGGACACGTCGTTGGCAGCCAGCGAGCGGAAGGCCCCCGCCCCGTCGCCAGCGCTGACCTGGAGCATCATGCGCTCGACCGGGAGCACGCGCCCGGCGAGAATGTCGTCCAGGTGCTTGCGCATGTGCTCGACGTTGAAGTCGGCCAGGAAGCCCAGCTTGCCCATGTTCACGCCCATCATGGGGATACCCACCGGGGCGACCCTGCGGGCGGCCGCCAGGAGCGTCCCGTCCCCGCCGAAGACGATGCACAGGTCCGCACGCACGCCGCTCAGGTCGTCGTCGGAGGCGCTGTCCACCACGCCGGCCAGCTCCGCCCGCTGCTCGAACCAGGCCCGCAGTGACTGAACCTGCTCGGCCACGCCGGGCTTGTCGTTGTTCGCCACGATCAGGATGCGCTTGCGGGACATGACAGTATGTTACCAGCGACGCGGCAAATGTCTAATGACGAATGACCAGTGCTGCCCATTCGACATTCGTCATTGGTCATTAGACATTACGCCGGCGTTATAGTCGTCCACGATCGCCCCCACCAGGCGGATTCGCTCGATGTCGCCGGTTGAGGATATCTCGTCGCTGATGCCCAGGATCAGCTTCGGGGCGAACAGGTCGATGATCCTCTTCGTGCAGTCGATGAGCGTTTCGGCGCTGAAGGTCGTGTCGAAGTAGATGGCCGGGATGCCGTCGATGAGGAACATCTCGTCACCGAGGGCATCCCTTGTCTCCTCCAGCGTCACGTCGCCCTGCGGGACCGGCGTGATGGCCTCTATGCCGTCGAGGCCCGTCTCGCGCGCCAGGTGCAGCAGCGGCTTGCAGTCGCCGTCCCAGTGGGCGTGGACGAACTTGCCGCCGGCGTGGAGCCGCTCGCAGCGGCGCTGGTACACCGGCAGCACGTACTTGACGAAAAGCTCCGGCGAGAGCGTGGCGGAGTGAACGTTGTCGCCGAAGTTGATGATCCGCACGGGCGAGGCGTTTATCACGTCGATCAGCCTGTCGTCCAGTCCCGCCAGCGCGGCGAAGTACTTCTCCACCTCCGCCGGCCAGTCGTGAAGGGCGAAGATAGCCGCCTCCACGCCCATGGCGTCGATGTAAAGGTGCTGGACGTTGACCCGCGGTATGTAGGCCGTCGGCGCCCCCAGGCCCGACCATTCGGCCAGAAGCTCGTCGTAGCGCCCCTGGTTCCATCGCCAGGTGGCGTGCTCGGCCCGCCAGGTGGCCACGCGCATGTCGGCGGCGTTGCATATCGGCCACTTGGCGGTGACCGTGGAGCGGTGATTGGGCGAGCTGTGATACACCGCCGTCTGCGACCCCGCCGGCGTCTCCCACGTCACCTCACGGTCGAGGTCGCTCAGCCGCCGCTCGGCGACCTTCACCCGCCGGTCCTCCACCCGCTCGTAGCAGGCGCCGAACTCGTATATGCGGTTGGAGCACCCCAGGTGGCGGTACATCTCGACGTAGGTCATTTTGTCATAGGGCTGGGGCAAGGGCGTGCCGGTGAACTTCTTGTCGTCCCACCAGCAGAGGACTCTCGGCTGCCAGATGACCCGCCCGCCGGCCCGGCCGAAGCAGACGTCAAGGTGAAGCTGGGTCAGGTCCAGGTTGGCGTGGTCGGTCGGCCTGTCAGCCATGGCGGCTCCCGGGGGTCGTTTGAGGTTGCAATTACGGCGAGCGAACATACACTCATCCCGCAAGAGCGGCAAGGCCGCAAGAGCGAGGATGAGGGTCGTGGCGATCATACCGGCGCGGTACGCCTCAACCCGCCTGCCGGGCAAGCCCCTGCTGGCGGAAACGGGCAAGCCGCTGGTCCAGCACGTGGTCGAGGCCGCGGGCAGGGCCAGGCGGGTCGAGGAAGTTTGCGTCGCCACCGACGATCAGCGGATAGCCGAGGCGGTCGAGTCCTTCGGCGGACGGGCCGTCTTGACCCGCGACGACCACGCCAGCGGCACCGACCGCCTGGCCGAGGCCGCCGAGAAGCTGGGGCTG
>CBFCZU010000045.1:0-20827 GCA_965602635.1 uncultured Planctomycetales bacterium
GGCCGAGCGGCTGGGCGAGCTGCTCGGCAGGCCCGTCAAGCTCGGCCCGGCGGAGGTCGTCGGGCCCGAGACGGAAAAGCTCGTCGCCGCCATGGCGGGCGGAGACGTCGCGCTGCTGGAGAACCTGCGATTCCACGGCGGCGAGACCATGCCCGACAAGGCCAAGAAGAGCCCCGACGGCAAGCTCACCGCCGAGCAGGAGAAGGCCCACGCGGACTTCGTAGCGGCCCTGGCGGCACTGGCCGACGTTTACGTCAACGACGCGTTCGGCACCTGCCACCGCAAGCACGCCAGCATGTACGGCGTCGCCCGCGCCATTCAGGCCGCCGGCGGGCCCGCCGTCGCAGGCTTCCTCGTCGAGAAGGAAATCCGATACCTCCACGAGGCGCTGGCCGAGCCCGCCAGGCCGTTCGTCGCCATACTCGGCGGGGTGAAGGTCTCCGACAAGATCAAGCTCATCGCCTCGCTCCTGGAGAAGGTTGACAGGATCATCATCGGCGGGGCGATGGCCTACACGCTGCTCAAGGCCCGCGGCGTCGCCGTGGGCAAGAGCCTCGTCGAGGACGACCAGTTGGCCGAGATGAAGGCCCTACTGGACCGCCCCGGCGAGAAGATCATGCTGCCCCGCGATCACGTGGCCACCGACGACTTCGATTCCGGCGGGCCCCAGGCCGTCGGCGACGAGGATATCGCCGACGGGCTCATGGGCATGGACATCGGCCCCGGGACGGCCGAGGCGTTCGCGGCGGTCATCACCGCCGCGGGGACCGTCGTCTGGAACGGCCCGATGGGCGTCTTCGAGAAGGACGCGTACGCGGCCGGAACCAGGGCCGTCGCCGAGGCGGTCGCCAAGGCCACCGACGGCGGCGCGGTGAGCGTGATTGGCGGGGGCGACTCGGCCGCCGCCGTCGAGCAGATGGGCCTGGAGGAGAGGATGACCCACGTTTCCACCGGCGGCGGGGCGTCGCTGACGTACCTCGAAGGCAAGCCCATGCCGCCGATCGAGGTGCTCGATCAGAAAGGCTGAGCCCGGGCCGACGCTCGGGCGGGGAGGAACGGTCATGAAGGCCACGAGCAAGGTACATCTGCCGCGCTTGGGGTTGGTGGCGATGGCCGCGGCGCTGCTCATTGGCTCCGCCGCCGGTGCCGAGGCGGCCAAGGATGCGCCGACAGAGAAGGTCGTGGCCGAACTCATCAAGCAGTTGGGCGACGGCAGCTTCAAGGTTCGCGAGGCCGCCCAGCAGAAGCTCATCGAGATCGGCCCGCGGGCGCTGGACCAGGTGGCCACGGCCGTCAAGTCCGAGGACGCCGAGGTCAGCCGCCGGGCCGAGGAAATCCTCAAGGTTATCTCCAAGCAGGCCGCCAGCCGCAATGACGAGGCGATCAAGAAGAACCTGCTCTGGCAACTGCCCCTTGCCAATCTCCCCACGGGCCACGTGCGGATCTCCAAGGGCGTGGTGTGCCTCCAGGACGGGGATGGCTGGATCCGGGCGGTTGACGTCAAGACCGGCAAGAGCATCTGGTCGCACCGGTCGGACAAGGGCCTCTGTTGGACCGTTCTCGGCGATACGGTGTACGCGCCGGACTTTAACAGCGACCTCAGGGCGCTGGATATCCGCTCGGGCAAGCGCCGCCGCGAGTTCGGCTCCCGGATGGTATTTGGCGAGCCGACGGTCCGGGCGGGGAAGATGTACGTCGGCGGCTTCATAGGCGAGTTATGGGTCGTGGACACGCGGACCGGCAAGATGCTCAACACCTTCAAGGTCTCGGGAGCCGTCGATCTCGCCCCCATCCTGCGTGGCGGAAAGTTGTACTGCCTCACCCGCGACGGCAAGGCCCACGCCCTTAACCTCAAGACCGGCAAGATCGCATGGTCGGCGACGGTGGCCAAGAGGTCGCTCAACGCCCTGGCCTTGGGCGACGGGCGGGTGTACGTCCGGGCGGACGACCGCCTCCTGGCCCTGGACGCTGAGACAGGCAAGCGGCTGTGGGCCTTCCCCGTTGCCACCGACGGCCTGGCCTGGGTTGGTGGCCCCAGGATTGTCGCCCGAGTGCAGCTCCCGGGCGGCTGGGCGCAGACCCGGGGGAAGTCGGGAATCTCCCCGGACGCGAAGCCCCTGGCCGTCGCCGGCGGGGCTGTCTGGCTGACCGCCGGGTCGAAGATACTGGCCGTCGATGCCGCCAAGGGAACGAAGCTCTGGGAGCATTCCCCAGCCGCCAAGAAGGGCAAAGGTGCCCCGCAGCTAAATGCCGACAGGGTTCAGGTCGTCGTCGGCGGGCAGGTCCTGGTGTTCATGAGGGTTGGCGTAGGCGGGCGCATGGCGGCTGCGAAGACTCACGTGTCCCATTCCGGCGAGCTGTCGCCCCCGGCCGTGGCCGGCGGAGTCATGTACTTCGGCAGCAAGGACGGGCTGCACGCGGTTGACCTCAAGACGCGCACGCCGCTGTGGACGTACCGCACCGAGGCACCCGTGACGCTCCGCCCGGTGGTCGCCGGCGGCGTTATATACTTCGCCACTCGCTCTCCGCCCGTCATGGTTGCCGATGGCAAGACATACTTCGTCAGCAGACCGACGCTCTATGCCCTGAAGCTCAAGCTGCCGCCTGCCAAAGGGGGGCGGTGAGCGCAGCGGAGGGGCAGGTTCGCAATGCTTCGGACATGTTTCGAGTTTCGAGTTTGGGATTTCGGATTTCTCTTGGTACCTGGTGAGTATATGACTCGATCGGCAGACAACCCGTGGAAGCGCCTGGGCGCGGGGCCGCTGATCGCCCCGTCGCTGCTGGCGTGCGATTACATGCGCGTGGGGGAGATGGCCCAGTCCGCCATCGACGCCGGCGCCGACGTGCTGCACGTGGACATAATGGACGGGCACTTCGTGCCGAACCTGTCCATGGGCCCGGGGTACGTCGCCAGCGCCCGGGCGTTCACCGATTGCCCCCTCGACGTGCACATCATGGTGACGGACCCGGCCTGCTTCGCCGAGCGCTTCGCCGAGGCGGGGGCCGCCTCGGTCACCTTCCACGTTGAGGCGACGGACAAGCCCAAGGAGATCATCGACTTTCTCCACGCCCGCGGTCTTGGGGCCGGAGTGAGCCTCCGCCCCGGCACGCCGGCGGAGGCGATCCGCCCCGTGGCCGAGCTGGTGGACATCGTGCTGGTGATGACCGTCGAGCCCGGCTACGGCGGGCAGGAGTTCATGTCCGACCAGTTGGCGAAGGTCGAGCAGATCCGCTCGATGCTCCGGCCCGATCAGCGGCTGGAGGTGGACGGCGGCATTGACGTCGAAACGGCCAGGCTGTGCGCCGCGGCCGGGGCCGACGTGTTCGTCGCCGGCGTGAGCATCTTCCGCAGCCCGGACGTCGCCGCCGCGATCGCCGCGATTCGCGCCGCCGCACTCTCCGCTCGCCGGGCCGGACAATAGGATTCCCGCGCCGGCCCATTCCGGGTAGAATATGCGCTTCGCGGGAAGCGATTTGAGGCCATGGCCGACGACGAACCGACCACACCGTACAGATACGTGCCTGTGCCGGGGGGCCCCCCGGTACGCAAGAAGCGGGACGTGCCCGCCGAGCTGTGGATGCGCTGCGAGTCCTGCGGGGCCATGCTGTACCGCAAGGCCGTCGCCGAGAACCTGGACGTCTGCACGGAGTGCGGGACGCATTTTCGCGCCAAGGCGCGGACCCGAATCCAGCAGCTCACCGACCCGGAGACGTTCGAGGAGCTCTTCGCCGACATCGCCCCGGACGACCCGCTGGGCTTCAAGTGGCGCGGGCAGACCTACGCCAACCGCCTGGCGGTCGAGCAGGCCAAGACCAAATCCACCGAGGCGGTGATAACCGGCGTCGGGTACATCAGGGGGCGGCGAGTGTCCCTGGGCGTGATGGACGGCGAGTTCCTCATGGGCTCAATGGGCTCGGCCCTGGGCGAGAAGGTCACCCTGCTCATCGAGCACGCCACCGAGCAGGGCTTGCCGCTGGTGATCGTGTGCATGTCCGGCGGGGCGAGGATGCACGAGGGGGCCGTCTCGCTCATGCAGATGGGCAAGACCAGCGCCGCCCTGGGAAGGTTCGACGACGCCGGAGGGCTGCACATCTCCATCCTGGCCGACCCGACTACCGGCGGGACCACCGCCTCCTTCGCCATGCTCGGAGACGTCATCATCGCCGAGCCGGGGGCGCTGATCGGCTTCGCCGGGCAGCGGGTCATCGCCAACACCATCAAGACCGAACTGCCCGAAGGTTTCCAGCGAGCCGAATTCCTGCTCGAGCACGGGTTCATCGACATGATCGTCCCGCGTCACGAGCTCCGCACCGAGATCGCCCGGCTGATCGACTACTGCCAGAAGTAGCGGCGCCCGGGCAAGGGCCCCCCGGTGAAATACCGCGTCCAGCCCATCACCCAGCCGCCGAAGCACCATTTCTTCGGCTACTACGACATGCGCCCGTGGGATGAGAGCGGGCGGTTTCACCTGGCGCTCGAGGTGGAGTTCATGGACCGCCCGCCGACGGCGGACGACGAGGCCGCCGTCGCCGTGGTGGACCTGGCGGAGGGCAACCGGTTTGTGCCGCTCTCGCGGACGCGGGCGTGGAACTTCCAGCAGGGGGCGATGCTGCACTGGCTGCCCGCCGCCCGGGAGACCGTGCTTTTCAACGACCGGCGCGACGGGCGGTTCGTCTGCGTCGCGCATGAGATGGGCACCGGGGCCGAGCAAGTGCTGGGCCCCGCCATCGCCGCCCTGAGCGACGACGGCTCGGCCGCCGCCACGCTCAACTACGCCCGCATCGCCGCCACCCGTCCGGGGTACGGCTACGAGGGCCTCCCCGACGCCGGCGCCCACATCAACGTTCCCGCCGACGACGGGCTGGGCGTGCTGGAGCTGCCCGGCGGGGGGCACCGCATAGTGGTCTCCATGGCCGACCTGGCAGCCAAGCAGGAGCCGCAGCTCGCCTACGGCCGGGAGAAGGTCTGGTTCAACCACGTGCTGTTCAATCCATCCGGCGGGCGGCTGGCGTTCCTGTGCCGCTGGGCCGACCCCGCCGGCGGGTGGCGGACGCAGATGTGGACCGTCGGCGTTGACGGGCAGGGACTGACCCGCGCCCTCGACGGGCCGCTGATCAGCCATTTCGACTGGAAGGACGACGAGACGCTCATCGCCTGGGCCGGCGTGGGCGGCGTCGATGCCGTCTGGGAGTTCGACGCCCTCGCCCGCGCCCGCCCCAGGGCAATCCTCACCGACGCCATCGGCCGCGACGGGCACATTTGCTTCAGCCACGACCGCAAACGGGTCGCCACCGACACCTACCCGGACGCCGACGGGATGCGGGAGCTGGCCGTCGTGGAATACGCCACGGGCAGGCGGATCGAGCTGGGCAGGTTCCACTCGCCGGTCGCGCCCGGCCTGGTGGAGATCCGCTGCGACTTCCATCCCTCCTGGAGCGCCGACGACCGCCGGCTGGCGTTCGACGGCATGCATGAGGGCACCCGCCAGAGGTACGTCATGGAGATTGAGCCATGAACCAGGAACGGGCCGTGAAGCACGCTCGCCTCGCCGGTTGGCTCGACCGGCGCGGGCTGGCGGGGGTGGTGCTCACCCGCCGGTGCAACTTCAGTTGGTACACGGGCGGGGCGCACAACCACGTCGGCGAGGCGTGCGACGTGGGCGTCTCCTCGCTGGTGGTTACGGGCCAGGCGGCGGTCGTGGTCGCCAGCAACATCGAGGCGACCCGTCTGGCGGGCGAGGACGTGGACGAGGGTCTCCGCGTCGTCGAGTACGCTTACCACGCCCCGGCCGAGCGGGGGCGGGCGTTCGCCGAGGCCATGGGCGGGGGGCGGTTCGCCGCCGACGCGCCGCTCGAAGGGCTGGAGATCGAGGCCACCGATGAGGAGTTCGACCGGCTCAGGTGGCAGCTCACCGGCTGGGAGGTCGAGCGGTACCGCGTTCTCTGTCGCGAAACGGCTGAATGTGTCGAGCATGTCGCCCGCGGGCTGGAGCCGGGCGCGGCCGAGGGGGCCCTGGCCGGGAGCCTCGCCGGCGAGCTGCGGAGCCGGGGCATCACGCCGTGGGTCCTGCTGGTCGGCTCGGACGAGAGGATCGACCGCCATCGCCACCCGCTGCCGACCGCCAGGGCCGTGGAGAGGCGGGCGATGCTGGTGACTTGCGGCGAGCGCGGCGGGCTGATTGCCGCCGTCAGCAGGCTGGTGAGCCTTGGCGAGCCCTCCGCCGAGCTTCGCCGCAGGCATCAGGCCGTGGCCGCGGTTGACGCCGCCATGATCTCCGCCACCCTCCCCGGCGTGACGCTCGGGGAAGTCTTCGA
This sequence comes from uncultured Planctomycetales bacterium, assembly GCA_965602635.1. Classification (GTDB taxonomy): domain Bacteria; phylum Planctomycetota; class Phycisphaerae; order SM23-33; family SM23-33; genus CBFCZU01. Next base: position 6,316 of record CBFCZU010000045.1, read on the forward strand.
CACCGCCCGGACGGCCTATGGCGAGGTCGGCTTCGCCGATGAGTGGAGGCAGCACCATCAGGGCGGCTCGATCGGCTACCTGCCGCGGGAGGTGAAGGCGTCCCCCCGCTGCCGGGTCGAGGCGCTGGCCCGTCAGCCGTTCGCGTGGAACCCGTCGATCACCGGCACCAAGTGCGAGGACACCATCCTATGCACCGAGGGCGGGCCGGAGGTCCTCACCCATACCGGTGAGTGGCCCACGATCGAGGGCAGTTGGCGAGGCTGCGCACTGCCGCGCCCCGACGTGCTAGTCCTCTGAAGCGCCGCCTTCGCTGGGTGCCGGTGCGGGCTGCTCGGAGCCCGAGCTGCTCCGCGACGGTCTCCGCTTGCGTCGGCGCCGGGAGGACTTCTTCTTGCTCGGCTCTTTCTGTTCCTCGGCCGGCGCCTTGTCCTTGCCCTTCGAGGCCGATCTGGAGCCGCGTCGTCCGCGGCGCGTCTTCTTCTTGGCGGGAGCCCCTTCGGCGGCCTGCGGCTCGGGGGGGGCTTGCTCGGCCGCTGGGGCCGCTGGAGCCTCTGCGGCCGCTGGAGCCTCTGCGGCCGCTGCCTTTGCCGCGGCCGGCTTGCGGCGACGGCGCCCCCGGCGGCTCTTCCTCTTGGCGGGAGCCCCTTCGGCGGCCTGCGCCTGGGGCGGTTGGGCCTCTTCGGCAGGCTCCTCCGCCTTGGCCTCCTCACCCTGGCGCTTCGAGTATGCGGCCAGGTCCGACGCGGTGATCTCGCGAGTGGGGGGCTTGCCGCGTTGCTCGGCCGGCGCGGCGGCGGGCTCGCAGGGCATGTCCGAGCCGCGGGCGTCGGTGCATCGCAGCAGGCTCTCGCCCCCGGCGATCGCCGGGTCCGGCTTGATGGCGATGCTGGCCGATGAGTTCTGCTCGATACGGCAGATCTCCTGGCGCATCTGGTTGAGCATGCATTCGGCCACGGCCGGCGGGACGGCAAGTTCCACGTTGACGACCTTCTCGCCCATTGCCGCCAGGCGCAGCGATCGCATGGCAACCTGGGCGAGGGACTCGGCCGACTGAACCCATCCGTCGCCGCCGCAGTTCGGGCACGGTTGGGAGATGCGGCTGATCAACGAGGGGCGGACGCGCTGGCGAGTCATCTCCATGATCCCAAGGCGGCTTATCCGAAGCACCTTCGTCCGGGCGCGGTCCTCCTTGAGCAGCGTTCGCACGAGGTTCTCGATCCGGCGGCGGTTCTTCTCCTCCATCATGTCGATGAAATCGATGATGATGACGCCGCCGAGATCTCGCAGCCGCAGTTGGCGGCAGACCTCCTCGCCCGCCTCTGCGTTGGCCCGCACGGCGGTGGCCTCGGCGCTGCTGGTGTCGCGCATCTTGCCGGAGTTGACGTCCACCGCCACCAGCGCCTCGGTCTGCTCGATCACCAGCGACCCGCCGGACGGCAGCGGAACCGAGGCGGTGTTGATGCTGTCGAGCTCGCCCGCCAGGCCGAAGGCGTGGAACAGATCGTCGCTGCCGGTGTAAAGCTCCACCCGGTGGGCAGAGCGAGGCATGGTGATCTTGAAGAACTCCTTCACCTTCAAGGCCACGTCTTCCTCGTCGCAGACGATCCGTTCGATGTCGCTGTTGTACACGTCCCGGATGGTGCGTATGACCAGGTCCGACTCCTGGTACAACTCGGCCGGGGCGCGGGCCTCCTTGCTGCGTTGGGAGACGGCCTTCCAAAGCCGCAGCAGGTAGTGCATGTCGCGCTGGAGGTCGCGCTTGGGCCGGCCCACGCCGGCGGTGCGGACGATGAAGCCGATCTCCGGAGGCGGCTTGAGCTCCGCCAGCACGGTCCGCATCCGGCTGCGGGAGACCTCGTCCTCGATCTTCCGCGAGACCCCCAGGCGGTGCAGCCCCGGCATGAGCACCAGGAATCGCCCCGGGATCGACAGGTAGTTGGTCAGCGTCGCGCCCTTGGTGCCTATGCCGTCCTTGGTGACCTGGACGATCGTGGGCTGTCCGCGGCGGAGGCACTGCTGAATGGGCGGGCGGTCCCTGCGGGGATGCTTGGCGCCGAGCGTCTCGGTCTGCCTGTGCCCGCCGGGGAAATGATCGGGGTGAAGGTCGGATATGTGCAGGAATCCGTTCTTGGCGCTGCCGAAGTCCACGAAGGCCGCCTGGATTGACGGCTCGACGTTGGTGATGCGCCCCTTATAGATGTTGCCGACTATCGAGACGCTGCTGGCGCGCTCGGTGTACAGCTCGGTCAGCCCTTCCTCGCCGGCGATGGCGATACGGCAGCCGTCGTGCCGGGCGTTGATGTACATCGCTTTCTTCATGTGATGCGACCTTTCGTCATTTGGTTTTCGGTTGGTACTGCACGCCCATGTCCGTTCGCATGAGCCTGGCCAGAAGTTCGCCGGCGGCGGGGCGAGGCAGGGGCTGCTCGGGGGTTGGTCCGAGCAACGCCAGAACTTCCGCCGGGCGAGCCGATCCGGACTGACCGGCCCGGATCGTGAACGTAAGCTTCTCCCCGCTGATCCCCAGGTCGCCCACTCGCCCCTTGATGTCGATTGTCCTGAGGGTCGGGGCCCGGCGCCCGCGAGGGTCCGTCGTTTCGCGCGCTATCTCCCACCGGTCCTGCCGGCGAAGCGACTCGATGCGCTGTTCGACCCTGGCGCGCTCGGGCCCGTCGATCGGCAGCTCGTAGGTGGCCCCGGCCACTCGCGGCCTGCTGCCCGCCGGCAGCGGCTCTGCCCGCTGAACCTCGATGCCCTCCGGCAGGGCCTCGGACAGCCGCCGCGCCCAGTCAGGCCCGCTCGCCGGCGAGGCGAACTCCAGCACCAGCAGCTCGCACCGGCTGCTCACCGCCACCGGGCGGGGCAGCGCCAGGGAGAGACGGGGTCGGGGGTTGAACCCTTGGGAGTACTTCAGCGGCAGCTCCGCCCTTGCGGCGGCACGCTCCATCAGGCGCATCATGTCGTGATGCGAGAGGAAGCGCGCGTCACCCTCCACGACGAACCATACCGCCCACCGCGTTGACAAGGCTGTCAGCGTCCTTTCTTTTCTCACCCGGCGCCGCGCCGCCTCCTGCGGCCGCGCCCCCGGTGCGCCGGCAGCTACCGTGCCGTCTCGTGTGTCGTTTCACCCCGGCGGCCCCCGCCGCCGAGATGCCGTATTCCTGCGTATTACGCCTTCAACGCCTGACTGTTCGCCCGATTGCCCGTCAGTACGCCTCCGGGAGGATCTGGCGTATCTGGTCGCGAAGGTAGGTCACTATCTGCTTGTCGGACTCGAACCGCATGACGTACGTGGCGACGTCCCGGGCCTTCTCCAGCGTTATGGAGCGCACCAGCTTCTTCACCTCGGGTATCGCCGGCGGGGCCACCGACAGCGCCCGCAGCCCCATCCCGATCAGCAGCAGGGCGTACTCGGGCTGGCTGGCCATCTCCCCGCAAAGCGCCACGCCCACGTCGGTCCGCTGGCCGGCGCGGATGACCTCCTTGATCAGCCGCAGCACCGCCGGGTGGGCGGCCGTGAACAGCGGAGCCACCCGCTCGTTCGCCCGGTCCACCGCCAGCGTGTACTGGATCAGATCGTTCGTGCCGATGGAGAAAAAGTCCACCTCCTCGGCGAACCGGTCGCACTGAAGCGCCGCCGAGGGCACCTCGACCATCATGCCCACGGGAACGTCCATGCGCAGCTCGTGGCCTTCCTCCTCCAGGTCCTCCATCACGTCGCGGAGGATCATCTTCGCCTGGCGCAGCTCCATGACGTTGGTGATCAGCGGGAACATGATGGATACGTCCCCGGTCTGGCTCGCCCGCAGGATGGCTCGCAACTGCGTCTTGAACAGTTGCAGGTGCTGGAAGCAGAAGCGGATGCTCCGCAGCCCCAGGAAGGGGTTGCGCTCGGGCGCCGCCGCCCGCGACTGGGTGTACTTGTCGGCGCCGAGATCGAGGGTCCGGATGCACACGGGCTTGCCGCCCATAACGTCGATCACCGCTCTGTAGGCCTGGTAGTGGTCCTCCTCGGTCGGCTCGACCTCCGAGCCGAGGTAGAGGAACTCGGTGCGGTACAGGCCTATGCCCGCGCCGCCCTTGCTGAGCACCGTGCCCGCCTCGGTGGGGAACTCGATGTTGCCCAGCAGGGAGATCTCGTGCCCGTCCTGGGTGACCGACGGCAGGTCGCGCAGCCGGTCGAGGCCCCGCTCGACCTCCACCAGGTGGCGGACGTACTGGCGGTGCTGCTCGATGGTCTCCGCGTCGGGGTTGATAATGACCACGCCGCGGTTGCCGTCAACGATTACCGTGTCGCCGGCGTTGACCGAGGCGGTCACGTCGTTGAGGCCCACCACCGCAGGTATGCCCAGCGCCTTGGCGACAACGGCCGTGTGGCTGGTCTGACCGCCAGCGTCCGTCGCGAACCCCAGAATGTGCTGGCGGTTGAGATTGGCCGTCTGCGACGGCGTCAGGTCGTGCGCCAGCAGCACCACGTTCTCCGTCAGCCGGGTGAGGCCCTCGTGGCTCTGGCCGATCAGATTCCGCAGGACCCGCTTCTCGATGTCGTAAACGTCCTTGACGCGGTCGGCGAACTCCTCCGGCATCTGGAGGAACTCTTTGGCGTATTCCCGCAGGACGGTGGCGACGGCGTACTCGGCCGTCACCGATTCCGTCTCGATCACGTCCTTGACCTTGCCCAGCAGGGCGTGATCTTCGAGCAGGGCGAGGTGGAAGTCGAAGATGGCGGCTGTTTCCGCCCCCAGCCGCTCGGCCGTCCGGTCGCGAAGGTCGATCAGCTCCCTCTTGGAGGCCTCAAGAGACTCATCCAGGCGCTCGATCTCGTCCGGCACGCGCGCCGAGCTCACGTGGCGCTGAGGAATGCGGTATTCCTCGGCGTCGAGCACCACGGCCTGGCTTATGGCCACGCCGCGCGAGACGGCTATGCCTTTCTTGATTTCCATCCCTGTCAGTCTCTATCCGTTCACTTGCCGCCGGCGCCCTGGGCCCCCGTGCCGTCCTCGGGCGATGACTGAAGGTACTTTTCGGTGCCCAGGTCCTCGACGAGTCCGGTCAGTCCGGTGACTGCCTCGGAGGCGTCGGAGCCGCGGGCGACTATGCGCAGCGCCGAGCCGCACTCGGCCCCCAGGCGGAGCATGGACATGACGCTCTTGCCGTCCACGGTCAGGTCGCCCTTGGATACCTCTATGGCGGACTTGAACTGGTTGGCCAGTTGGACGAACCGCGTCACCGGGCGGGCGTGCATACCATGCCTGTTGACCACCTCTACGGTGCCCGATCGAGTGTTCGAACGCTCTTTGGAGTCCTTGGGCATATCCGGCCCGCTCGCACGGACGACCGGGCCGCTAGGCCAGCTCGTCCGCCTCCTGTATGAGATCGGCGATTGCCTCGGCCGTCTCGCACTGGCGAAGGAATTTTCGGAACATATCCTGCTGCACGTGCTTGAAGATGGTCTCCATCGCCTGAAGGTGCTCGTCCGGCTCGTCCGGGCTGGACAGCAGCAAGATCACGATATGCACCGGCTTGGAGTCCAGCGCGCTGAAGTCGATCCCCGCGCTGGATCGCCCTATGGTGCCGACGACTTTCTTCACCGACGGGATCTTCGCGTGCGGCAGGGCCACGCCCTTGCCGATTCCCGTGGTGGCCTGTTTCTCCCGCGCCAGCACCGCGGCGATGGCATCGTCCACGGTCCTGCGGGAGATCGCCCCGGCGTCGGCCAGGGCGGCTGTGAGCCTCTTGATGGCCTGGTCGCGGCTGGTCTGCTCCAGGTCGCCTATGATAGCGCCTGTTACTATAATGTCCGATAACTTCATTCCCTGCTCCTGATCGCCGCCCGGCCTGCCCGACGGGCCGCTGGCGGCGGGCGCCTACTGGGTTGTGTCTTCGCCGCGCTTCGGGCCCTGGCGGTCACGCACCCGGCCCTTGTGACGGCGGAGCTGCTCTTCGAGCTTGTGGCAGCACTGGTCCACGCACGCGTACATGTCGTCGCCGCGGTGGTGGGCCACGAAGACGCGCTTGCGCTTGCCCGAGGCCACCACCTCGACGGAAAACAGGCCCGCCTCCATGTCCAGGGTCACGTTCACGCTTTGCAGACCATCATAGTACCGCGGCAGCTTCTCGGCCTTCTCCTGGGCGTATTGCCTCATGGCGGCGGTCATTGCCATGTGGCGGCCCTCTACAGATACGTTCACCGAGCGTCTCCTTGCTCTGCTGGCTCTTGTTTGCCGGCTGGCTCGCCCTCGGCGGGTCCATTGCCGAGCAGGGCGCGTCGGACAAGGGCTTCACCGGGTTGCCCCGCCAACTGCTGGTTGGGCGGCATGAGCACCCCGCCGCTGACGGTGAAGCGCAGCGCCTCGTCTATGGTAACGGGCAGGTCGATCACCTCGTCCCGACGGATCGTTATGGTATATCCGGTGACCGGGGTGGGGGAAGAGGGGATGAACACCGTCAGCAGCTCGGGTTCGACCGCCGTCTGGATGGTGCGCATTGCCGGGCCGGTCACCAGCCCCACTGAATAGACGCCCTTTCGGGGGTATTCCACAGCCACCACGCGGGAGTACTCCACGTCCCGCTCCCGCAGCAGGAAGTCCGTCACCTGCTTGATATTGGGGTAAATCTGCTTGATCACCGGGGTCCGGTACAGCGCCCGCTCGATCAGCCGCCATACGAACCGGCCGAAGAAGCTGGCCACAAACCGGCCTATGAAGTAGATGCCGATGATCGCGAGGACGAATCCAACGCCGTCGAGGTAGTGCTCGGACCACCATTTGTGGAAATCGGCGATCTCCGTCTCGCCGCTCAGCCCTCGGGCCAGGCACACCAGGTACTTGACGCCGCGGTTGATGTGCTTGCCGATATTGTTCTGCACGAAGTTGAAGCCGTAGACGATGATCATCACCGTCAGCAGCGTCGGCAGCAGCGCGGCCAGGCCGCGGAGGAAGAATCGCTTGAAGTCATCCCAGAACTCTTTGGGCACCGGTGACTCCTGCATATTCCGGACTCCGAGCTGGTTTGGAGCCATGCGCCGACGCCCCCATAGGCGCGCGTGGGGGCATTCACCCGGGTAAGTGTATAGGCTGTCCGGGGGGGCGTCAAGAGCGGCGGCCGGTGGGGGGGCGTCCGGCGGGCTTGACATTTTGCCCGCCCTGGCGTAGGCAACGGTTGCCGGCGGCCCCGGCCGGAGCCGAGGCGCCTGCCCGACGCGGAACGCCATCATGCGAATTCTTGTGGTCAACTGCGGCAGCAGCTCCATTAAGTACAAGCTGTTCGACATGGCCGGCGAGCGGGTCCTTGCCGGCGGGCTGCTGGAGCGTCTGGGGCAGAAGCGGGCCCGCATGCACCACGCGGCCGGCGGGCGCCGCTTCGACCGCCCCCAGGCGGCCGGCGACCACGCCGCGGGGCTGAGGCTCATTCTTGACGTCCTGGCCGACCCGCAGCTCGGCGTCATCGAGCGCATCGACCAGATCGACGGCGTGGGGCACCGGGTGGTCCACGGCGGCGAGCGGATCAGCCGCAGCACGCTCATAGACGCGGAGGTCCTCGAGGTGGTCGAGGCCAACGCCGCCCTCAGCCCGCTTCACAACCCGGCCAACCTTGCCGGCATTACCGCCGCGATGGAGGCCCTGCCCGCCGCGCCGCAGGTGGCTGTCTTCGACACCGCGTTCTTCGCCACGCTCCCGGAGGTGGCCTTCAGGTATGCCGTGCCCGAGCAGTGGTACCGCAGCCACCACGTGAGGCGCTACGGCTTCCACGGCACGAGCCACCGTTGCGTGACCGAGCGGGCGGCGGAGCTGCTGGCCAAGCCGCTGGAGCAGGTGAACCTAATCACCGTTCACCTGGGCAACGGCTGCTCGGCAACGGCCGTCGCCGGCGGAAAGGCGATCGACCACTCCATGGGCCTGACGCCGCTCGAAGGCCTGATGATGGGCACCCGCAGCGGCGACCTGGACCCGGCCGTCGCTTTCTACATGGCGAGGCAGGCGGGCATGAGCGTCGAGCAGCTCGACCGGGCGCTGAACCACGACTCGGGGCTGCTGGGGGTCTCGGGAGTCAGCAACGACATGCGTGACGTCCAGGCGGCGGCCGCCGATGGGAACCCGCAGGCCGCCATGGCCCTGGAGATGTTCGCTTACCGCGTGGCCAAGTACGTCGGCGCGTACTATGCGATCCTTCCCGGCTGCGACGCGGTCGTGCTCACCGGCGGCATCGGCGAGAACGCCGCCCCCGTCCGGGCGGATATCTGCCGGCGCCTGGCCAACTTAGGCGTGCGGCTCGACGAGGGCCGCAATCAGGCAACCGTCGCGGGCAAGGCCGGGCCCATCACCGCCGACGGTGCCCGGCCGCCCGTCTGGGTCGTCCCCACAGACGAGGAACTGGTGATCGCCAGGGACACGCGCAAGATTGTTCTGCGATCCGCGTGATTTTTCGTTGCCAAATCCCGCGGCGCGCTCTTAGATATAGCAGCCAGGGAACGGCGAGTATGGGTTAGTTTTACCTCTGGGACGGCGGGAAGGAGCGGATCATGCGGACAGAGGTCAAGATAGCAGCGGTAATCGTGATCGTCCTGATAGGCGTGGGGACGATCTGGTACGTGGGCTGGGGTCGTACGGCTTCTCAGAAGAGCTCCGATGAGATAAGCCAGGACGCACTGGACGGGACCGAGGACGAGCACAGGACGTTTCTCGCCGAGGAGACCCCCGAGGAGACCGCGTCCGCTGATGAAGGCACCTCCTCGGACGGCTCGGCCGGGAGCACATTGCCCCCGGATGACACGGGCCGCTCCGGAACCGTCGAGGTCGGAATGGCCGGGATTGGGGATTCGGCCAGCGAAACACCGGGCACGGATACGACAGGCGCCGAGACGGCCGCTCGCTCCGCGCGCCCCTGGTGGGAGGACCGCGACCGCTTCCCGGAGCGAGTCACCCCACCGGATGAGACGGCGTCCCCATCGACCGGCACAGGCACAGTTGCCCCGGCTACGGCCGGCACCGCGACCACGCCGCCTGGCAGATACCTTGTCAAGGACGGGGATAGCTACTGGTCGATCGCCAAGAATCTTTACGGCGACGCGACACTGTGCAAGCTGCTGATAGAGGCCAACCCGAAGATCCCGCCTATGTCACTGCGTCCGGGGATGACGATCAGTGCTCCGCCCAAGCCGGCGGCGATGGCCGGGACGGCCGGCAGCACGGCGACCAGGGAGCCCAAGACCAAGCACGGCACGACGTCGGTGGACGCCGCCAGCGGCACGCGGCACTACATCGTCAAGCGGGGCGACAACGGTTTCTGGGGCATCTCTCAGGCCGTCTTCGGCACCGGCAGTCACATGGGAGCGATCCAGAAGCTCAACCCCAACCTGAATCCCAAGGCTCTCCAGCCGGGGCAGAAGGTCCTTGTGCCCACCGAGGCGCCCGCGCTGGCTCGGCGGATGAGCCCGACGGCGTCGGGCACGGTCGAGACCGCGCGGCGGACCACGCCGAGGGTGATGGCCGGCGTCGTGACCGGCGCTCCGGCCAGGGCGGTCCTGCCCAGCGGAGAGGTCTTCGACTGACCCCGGGCGGGCCGGTCCCTGCCATAAGACTAATGGGGCCCCGTTGCGGCGAAGGGATGGCTTTGCCGCGGCGGGGCCTTTCTTATTGCCCCGGCAGGGCGGTTTTCATGGAACCGTGGCGGCCCCGCGTGCGTCTAACAGGCTGGAGCGACGATCACCAGCCAATTGGGAGATAGGCCATGAACGCGAACCACCGTATTCTGGCAGCCGCCGTGGGGGTGCTGATGGCGGCCGGGACCGCTGCCGCCGACGGAATGATCGTGCCCGTTCGCCCCGACCTGCCCGTCCGCGGAAGCTGGTCGGTCAAGTACCACCACGTCAAGATAGCCGTTCGCGACCAGGTGGCCTCGGTTCACATCGACCAGGAGTTCGTCAACAACGGGCGGCGGCAGCTCGAGGTGGAGTACCTCTTTCCGATCCCCCCCGGAGCCGCGATCAAGGGAATGACAATGGTCGTGGACGGCAAGGAGCTGACCGGCAAGCTGATGAAGGCCGACGAGGCGCGAAAGATCTACGAGTCCATCGTCAGAAAGAAGAAGGACCCGGCCCTGCTGGAATACGTCGGCTACGGGCTGTACCGCACGCGGGCGTTCCCGCTCGTCCCGGGCAAGCCCGCCAACGTGATCGTCCAGTACGAGACGCTCTGCCGCAAGGACCACGACATGGTCGAGGTCTTCTACCCGCTGAACACGGAGAAGTTCTCGGCCACGAAGATCAAGTCGGTGAAGGTCACGGTGGACATCAAGGCGCGGGCGGACATCACGACGGTGTATTCGCCCACGCACGAGCCGCAGGTCGAGCGCGACAAGAAGGACGCCGGCCACGTGGTGGTCACGTACAAGGCCAAGAACGTCATCCCGGACATCGACTTCAAGGTCTACTACCGCTCGGCCGACGAAAAGGTCGCCGCGACGGTTCTGAGCCACCGCCCCGACGCCAAGGCCGACGGGTACTTCCTGGCGCTGGTCTCGCCCGGCTCGAAGCTGGGCAAGGCCGCCGCCGCCAGCAAGGACATCGTCGTCGTGCTCGACCACAGCGGCTCGATGGCCAGGAACGGCAAGCTTGACCAGGCCAAGGAGGCGCTCAAGCACGTTCTCTCCAGCCTGGGCGAGGAGGACCGGTTCAATGTGGTGGCCTTCTGCGGCATGGTGCAGACGTTCTTTCCCAAGCTGATGGACGCCAGCAAGAAGAACGTCGGCGATGCGCTGGACCTGCTGGCGAGGATCGAGCCGAGCGGGGCGACGAACATTCAGGACGCCGTGACCGTGGCCATGGGCTTATTCGCCAAGGACGACCGCCCGGGGTACATCCTGTTCCTCACCGACGGCGAGCCGACGGTCAAGGAGCGCGACGACGTCAAGCTGGCCAAGATCATCAAGAACGCCAACGCCGCCAAGGCGCGGATGTTCGCCCTGGGCGTCGGCTACGACGTCAACGCCCGTCTGCTGGACATGCTGGTGCGCGACAACCGCGGGATGAGCGATTACGTCAAGCCGGCCGAGCCGCTCGAGGCCAAAATCACCGGCCTGTACAACAAGATCAAGCGCCCCGTCATGACCGACCTGGCGATGAGCTTCGAGCCCGTCCGGGTGAGGATGACCTACCCCGACGAGCTGCCCGACCTGTTCGACGGCGGGCAGATCGTGCTGGTGGGGCGGTACGACAAGGGCGGGCGCTGCAAGCTGAAGGTCACCGGCCTGTTGGAGGGCACCAAGCAGGCCCTCAGCTACGACGTGACGCTGGACGAGAAGAGCGCCACCAGCAAGAACAGCTTCGTGGAGCGGCTGTGGGCGGTGCGGCGGATCGGATTCCTGCTGGACCAGATTCAACTCTCCGGCGAGAGCGAGGAGGTGATCGACGAGCTGGTCAAGCTCTCGACGACCTACGGGATCATGACGCCGTACACGTCGTTCCTGGCCGACGAGACGACCGCTCTGGGCAGGCCCATGGCGGTGCGGAGGCGGGCACTGAAGGAGGCGGCGGGCCTTGCCGGTGCGACCAGCGGGTTCAAGGGCCAGGCCGCCGCCAGGACCAGGGGCAGCTTGAGCCGCGCCCCGTCCGCGGCGGCGCCGGGCGTGCCCGGCGGGTCCGGCGGAGCCGTCAGGCAGTGGGGCCACGGCGACCGGAAGGCCTACGAAGCGGGCACGGCCGAATACGTCGTCGGAGTCCGGAACGTCGGCAACCGCACCTTCTTCCGCCGCGGCAAGGTGTGGGTCACGTCGGCCACCGCAAAGCTCGACCTCGTCAAGGACGCCGACAAGATCAAGGTCATCGAGCGCTTCAGCAAGGAGTACTTCACGCTTGTCCGCGACAACAGTATTGAGGAGAACCAGGTCTTCGCCGTCCAGAAGGCCGGCGAGGAGCTGCTGGTCGAGCTGAGGGGGGTCGCGTACAGACTGAAATGATTTCGCCTGCCTGCCGCAGGCAGGGAATTCGGATTTGGGACTTTGGCTTAAGCGCGTGGCGGCATGGAGGCCGCCATGCTGCTTTCCGGCCCTTGCGGCAACGCCCCAGCTTTGGTCGAATACGCCCTGCGTGCATTGCCACTTCTAAGGAGCGTCTGATGGAACGCAGGGAGATCGACTTCACCGAGCACTACGACGCGGTCGTCGAGGCAATGACCTCGGGCGGGCTTCTGCTGGCGGCGTACGACTCGTCCGGGCGGCCCAACGCCATGACCATCGGCTGGGGGACGATGGGCAGCATCTGGTCGATGCCCATGTGGATCGTGCTGGTCCGCCCCTCGCGGTACACCTACGAGTGCATCGAGCATTCGGGCTGCTTCACGGTCAACGCGGCCCCGGCGGCCATGGCCGAGGCGCTGATGATCTGCGGGACGCGCTCGGGGCGCGACGGCGACAAGCTCGCCGATGCTGCCCTGACCGCCGAGAAGGCCCGCCTGATCGAGGCCCCCACGCTGGCTGAGTGCCCGATCGTTTACGAGTGCGAGGTCGTCCACTGCAACGACCTGGTGCCCGACGCGCTGGCCAAGGAGATCCGCCAGAGCGCCTACGCCGGCGGCGACTTCCACCGGGTGTACTTCGGCCGGATCCTCGCCGCGGCCGCGGCCGAGAACGCCGCCGAGCTGGTGCGATAGCCGGCGCCGGCGCTTTGGCCTTCCCCGCGGACACCGCATGATGGATGATACGCGCCATGCGGCGCGCGCTGTGGACATTGATCGCGGCGGGGGCCTGCCTCGCCGCGGGGGCCGGGCCCGACGGCGTCCGCGAGGACCCGCCCGTCGCCAGCAGGCCCAAGCCGGGCGACGTTACGGGCAGGATCGGCCCGGCGGGGCGGATAGGCAGCCTCGGCGCCGTCTGCCGCGCCACAGGGAAGCGATACACCCCCGCGAGCTTCGACGCCGCGACCGGCAGGTTCGTCTTCAAGGCCCTGCCGGGCGACGCGACCTACGACCTGACCGTCGCCACCAAAGCCGGCGAGCGGATCGAGGGGATCGACCTGTCCTGGCACGAGGCCAGGCTGCTCCGCCTGGCGGCCATCCGCCGCAGGCAATTGAAGCTCCCCCCCGAGCCCAAGCACACGTTCAGCCGCGCCGACGCCAACGAGCTGATCGCCTACGTCAGGAAGCTCAAGGACTTCGCCAACGTCCGGCGCGCCCTGTACGTCAGGGGCGAGGGGCCGCGGGCGGCGGTGCTGGTGGAGGTCATGCGGACGCGCGCCTTCTACGCCCAACGCGGCGCCGAGGTCATCTGGCGGACGGAGCTGTGGTACTTCCGCTGGCGCTACGGCGGATGGGAGCGGCAGGCCAACGTCGAGCGCGTGCTCGAGCGCCACCGCATACCCCGCGACCGGTGGCGGGGCATCACGCTGGTGTACTACCCGCGGCTGAGCGCGCACGTGGACGAGCAGGGCAAGTCGCGGACGATAGAGTTCGAAATCCCCAAGGTGCTCGACCCGGCCCGGGGGCGGATCGCCGGGACCGAGCCGGCGCAGAAGACCAAGCCCTTCATTCTCGGCTTGCCGAAGCGCAAGACCCCCAAGGCCCCCGCGACGACGGCGCCGGCGGTCAGCGGACCTCCACGATCAGGTCCAGCTCGACGGGCGCGTTGAGGGGCAGTTCAGGCCCCAGCTCCCGCAGCTTCTCCAGGGCCGTCATCGTCGCGGTCCTGCTCTGTCGGCGGGTCGGACTCGCTCACGTAGGTGCCTGTCTGAGCGGCCCCGGCCGCGGCGGCGCCCTTGACCTCCGAGGGCGTCTCCGCGCCGCCGGCCGGCGCGGTGTTGCGATTCAGGAAGACGTGTATCTCGCCGAAGGCCTTCTCCTGCTCGACGAAGGCCTGCTGCCTGCGTATCAGCTCGAGCAGAGCCAGGAACAGCCCCACGAGCTCCGCGCGCTTCTCCCGCCCGGCGAAGATCTGTGCGAAGGTCATGTCGCCGTCGCGCCGCAGGCGATCGAGGATGTCGGTGACGTGCAGCTCGATGGGGGTGTCGTCGTAAACGATCTCGGCCAGGGCCGGCTCGTGACCGATGGCCTTGAGCAGGCGGTTGAAGGCCCCGACCAGGTCCCAGAGCTGCACCTCGTCGAGGTCCTTGCCGTCGTCGTCGGTCTCGGCCTCGGGCGGGCGGCGGGGGAAGCGCAGCGCCTGGTCGGCCGCCGCTGAGCGGAGGTCGTCGGCGGCGTCCTTGAAGGCCTTGTACTCCAGCAACTGCCGCACCAGGTCCGCCCGCGGGTCGAAGGCCTCCTCGCCCTCGCCCTCCTCACCGGGGCGGGGCAGAAGCATCCGCGTCTTGATCTCCATCAGCGTCGCCGCCATCACCAGGAACTCGCCCGCCATGTCCGGGTCGATGTCCTTGATCACCTCGACGTGCTGGCAGTACTGGGCGGTGATCTCGGCGATGGGGATGTCGTGGATGTCGAGCTCTTCCCGCCCGATCAGGTACAGCAGCAGGTCCATCGGGCCGTTGTAGATGTTCAGCTTGACGCGGTAGTCGTCCATGCCGCC
>CBFCZU010000046.1:0-20784 GCA_965602635.1 uncultured Planctomycetales bacterium
CCGGCAGGCAGGTGTGCCACCGCGGTCAGTACCCCCAAAACCTTAATGCACCCGTCAGCGCCCACTGGGCAAGGTCGCCACCGGGAAGGTCGCCGGCATCGGCGGCCCAAACCGTCCCCGGGGCCCCATTCCCGGGGCCGGCTGAGATGTGGGGTCCTCCCAATCGCAGGGCGCCAGCGGGCGGTCGCCCTCATTCAGGAAGAAGACCAGGTCCAGGAACTCGCGATCTACCTCTCCCCGGCTGTCTAGGGCGAACTTGCCGGCGTCGTCCTTGCCGTCTTGGCTTATCGAGTAGAGCCTGGGCTTCCCGGCCTTTGGCAGGTATCCCAAGGGGCGCCCATCGGCGGCGAAGGGGTCTGTCGGCAAGGCCGGGAGGTACTTGCCGACCAAGTCGGCGAGCTTCTCGGGCCTGTGGATGGTGTCCATCTCATGCAGCCGGATCGCCAGGGCCACGGCCGCCATCTTGCGCATCGCGAGCTGCCAATAGCAGAGCGTGACCGCTCGACCCACGCTCGGGGTAAGTATGCTGCTGAGCAGCCTGGTGAACCTCTTTATCCTTGCCTTCGGCACCTCGTAAACCGGCAATCTGGCCGCCGCGGCCGGGAATGTCTCCTCCCGCATGGCGTCAACGTAGCCGGTCATGTGCCGCAGCAAGCGGGCCTCGTCCACCTTCAGCATCGGCTGGAAGGCTCTGAGAAAGGCCTCGCCTCGGCTGGGCAGCCCGAGGGCGCCGACCCCCAACCGCCCGCGGCGGAAGCGCTCAAACGTGTCGAACTTCATCGCCCGTTCGCCCATGAAGGCCAGCACCATGCCCTCGCGGATGGGCTTCTCGTCGAGAAGCTCGGCAATGAGCTTGCGGACCTGCTGGGCCGTGGCGCCGCCGTCGCCGCCGACGCGCAGGGCGGGCGCGATCGCCTCCACGCCACTCGTCGCCTGAGCGTCGATGGAGAGATGGACCAGCGCGTGGATGAGGGTAGGCCCCGCCCCGACGGCCCTGCCGGCGGCGAGGGCGTCGCGGAGGTACTCGACGGCCGCTGCGTCGTCGCCCGCCTCGTGGGCGGTGATCGCCGCCAGGCACAGAAGCCTGGCCAACTCGCGCTGCCGCGCCAGTGGCGGAGTATTCACTGAAATCGCAGGTCCGCGGAAGTTGAGCTTCCAGTCGGCCTGCTTGAGCCCCCGCGCCTTGCGGCACAGCGCCAGCGCGTCGGCCGAGAGGGCCAGAATCTGCCGCACCTCCTCGGCGTGCTCACGCCGGAACTCGGGGTAGTACGCCAGGTCGGAGACCATGCTCCCCAACCGCTCGAGGCGGACGAACTCCTCGTCATCGGAGGCGAGGAAGGGGTCGAGCGGTGCGATGGCCCAGGCCTGGCGGTACAGCTCGCCGGCGTTTTCCTCGTCGGGTATGGGCTCGGACCTGAAAGCAAGCCAGTCCAGCGGCTCGCCGCGGGCGCGGATGGCGTCGATCTCGGCCTGGAGAACCTTGTCGGCGTGCCGCCCCCACTGCCGCCGCGCCACAACCAGCCCCACGATCAGCAGGGCCAGGACCAGCAGCACCGTCTTCCACCGCGACCAGCGCTTCTTCTTCTTCTGTGGCTTGGGCTCCCCGGACATGCGTCCATTATGCCACCAACCCGCCGCGCGGGCAAGCTCCGCGTCAGGCGCGCCTGCCACGGCGGGCACCCATCTGAAGCATATGCCTTGCGCAGCGCCATTTTACGTCCGGGCGGGAGCGGGTAACATATTCTCGATGAGACGCGGCGTGCCAATGTGTGTCAGCCCGGTGTGCGCAGCCGCCGTCGCCGTCGCCCTGTTCGCCGCGGGGTGCCGGCGCGGGGCGCGCCGGCAGGAGGAGTTCTACCTCCAGCCGCTACCGATCCAGCAGTCTCAGGTATATCCCGAGACGGTCACCGGGCGGTTCGTCTCCCTGGCGGACTTCGAGGAAGCCCCGCTGGCCGGGCAGCCCGGGCACGCGCAGGTCAGGCACTTCACGGTGAGCCCCGCCGGGTCCGGGGCGGGCATGAAGTACGTCGTCAACATAACCCGCACCGGCGCCGGTGCGCTGGAGGCGGAGGTGCCCGTGGGCTCCTCGCTGGTGTATCGCCTGCCGGAGGTGCACGACTTCTCCGACTACTGCCTGCTGTCGATGGCGATCTACAGCCGGTCCGTCCGCGACGACCTGCGCGTCCTGCTGGTAACCGACCGGGCGGGATGGGAGAGCCACCCGGTGCTGCTGCGGACGGGGTGGAACAACGTGCTGATCGACATTCAGCGGCTGAAGGTACTGCCGGACTTCAACACGCGGAGGGTGCGCGAGATCCGCCTGCGCTTCGCGGGCGGCGGCAAGGGCACGGCCGGGGCGGCGCGGATCAACCTCGACGACATCATGCTGATCGACAACCGGCGGGAGATCCTCCCCCTGCCGGAGGGTCTGCGGCTGATAAGGCGCGGGATGGATTACGAACTCCACCTGCCCGGCGATTCCAAGCCGATCAACATTCACCAGGGCCACGACGGCCTCTGGCGGATGGGCCCGCTCCAGCCGGTCATTTCGCTGATTGCCCGTGGCGAGGGCGGGCCCAGCGCGTTCGAGCTGAGCCCGGCGACCAGGCCGGCGGGCGCGCCGGGCACCGGCAGCGTCGCCGCGCCGCGGGAGGAGCTGGACGCGATGGGCCGCTGGCGGGTGGGCGAGGTCCGCGTCGTCGAGCACAACGCCGTCCGGCTGCGGATGTCGAACACGTGGTACTTCCCGACCGCCGCTGGTCAATGGCCCGGCGGGGACGGGCAAAGCTCCGGCGCCAGCGAGCCGGCGGCCCTGGGCGCGCGGCGGATCCGCTGGGAATACACCTTCCACGGCGACGGGCGGATGATCACCGACGTGTCGATCAACAACGTCGGCGGGCGCCGGCTGGCGACGGTCTCGCTGACCGCCCCGAGGCAGGCGATGTGGTCCGACGGGAAGCGCCGCCGCCGGATGCTGGTCAGCGACTTCGCCGACGTGGGGCGGTGGAGCTTCCTGCTGGCCGGGGACGGCCCGCGCGGCAGGGCCTACGAGGACAACTACGCCAACCCGGCCCGGCTGGAGGTCCGCATGGGCAGCCGGGGAGTCGCCGACGGGGACGCCGGCGGCGACGGCTTCGACGAGACCCGCGGCTGCTACCGCCTGGCGGCCGAAGTCGGACACTGCCGGTTCTACTTCCACCCCCCGCCCGGCGGCTTGGCTGACGCCGTCGTCCGCGTCACCGGGCGGTGGAAGGGAAAGGTCGCCGCCAGCAGCGAGGGCCTGGCGCTGCGCCGTCTGGTGCGGCTGGGCGACGGGTCCGTTCTGTTCGTCGTCCCAGGGGTGCTGAAGCGGCCCGCCTGGGTGGAAGTCACCGGCAAGGTGCCCTTCCTGCCCGAAGAGTGAAGCTGCGCAAGCGTGCAGCTTATCGGACCGCCCCGGCATGCGGCGCCGCCAGGATCACCCGCCGCGCAGATTCGGCCCCGCACGCGGGCGCATCCTCTTACATTCAATCAAGATGTGCGCCGGGTTGGCCGATATTCCGCACAGTAGACCTACGGAGACGGTCTGGCATGGATGAGGCACATCCGCATTGACAACGGATTGGCTCTCAAGTTATTCACTGTTCGGTCAGCCCCGGCGCGGCACGCGATTGTGCCTCGCGCCCGGAAAGCTCGGACCTTTGCGCCCACCGCGGGGGATGCGGGCGACCTGGCAAGATAGGCAGAAAGAGGAACGGCCGTGACTACCACACGATCCAGGATGATGACGGCGGCGCTATGGTCGGCAATGGCGGCAAGCCTGCTGGCCGGCACCGGATGCCAAGAAATGAACCTCGGCTGGTGGAACTGGTTCGACCCCAGCAAGCAGATCCGCACTCCCGACCGGGCGACGGTCAACCCGATCTTCTCGCAGGTCGGCCCCGCCGACCAGACCCAGGAGCTGGTCCCCAACGCCACCATGCCCAAGCCTGAGGACCTGGTGTACGTCGAGGAGGACTACATCATCGGGCCGTCGGACATCATGACCATCGAGATCCTCGACCTGTTCCAGGAAGGCGTGCCGATGATAATGGGCCGGCAGGTGAGCCACAGCGGGCACATACCCCTGCCGCTGCTTACCGAGCAGGTCAAGGCGGATGGGCTCACGAGCGAGGAACTCACCGAGGCGATCAAGAAGGCTTACCAGCCGGACGTGCTCAGGGACCCGGTCGTCTCCGTGACCGTCACCGGGCCTCAGCAGAACACATACAGCATGCTTGGCGCGGTCGGGCGGTCTGGCCCGTTCCCCATTCTGCGGAAGAACTTCACCCTGTTGGAAGCGTTGGCGGCCGCCGGCGACGTCACCCAGATGGGAATCGAATGGGCGTACGTGATCCGACCGGCACGGGAGGACAAGCCGACGACCAGGCCGGCCGTCGCGCCTCCGACCAAGCCGGCAGAGCCGCAGACCCAGGAGGAGCGGCTCCGGGAGCTGGACAAGTTCATCCCCGGCACGGCCGCACGCCCAGCCGACGACGAGCGAATCCTCCTCTCGTCGGTCAGCACCACACCCGCGCCGTCCGCCGCCAGTGCTCCGACTCACGCGACCGAATCGGCCGAAACGTACCAGTGGATATACTCCGGAGGGCGCTGGATCCGCGTGCTGGTCAAGGTGCCCACCACCAAGGCCAAGCCAGGGGCCCAGGCCCCCAAGGCGCCGCCCAAGCCGATCGCGGCGCCCGAAAAGCCAAAGGACAAGGACCCCTTCAAGTGGGCGCAGCACGACCTCTCCGGCCGGGCGCGAATCATCGCCATAAACCTCGCCGACCTCAAGGCCGGCAACCCGCGGGTGAACATCATCATCCGTGACAACGACATCATTCACGTCCCGCCGCTGACGGTAGGAGAGTTCTACATGATAGGCGAGGTGCTCCGCCCGGGCGTTTACAGCCTCACCGGCAGGCAGATCACCGCCAAGATGGCGGTCGCCGCCGCCGGCAACCTCGCCCCCCTGAGCTGGCCTAACAACTCCATCCTCATCCGCCGGGTCGGACGCCAGCAGGAGCAGACATTCCCCCTGCCACTGCAGGACATTTTCGCCGGTCGAGAACCGGACATTTTCCTCAAACCAAACGACATCATCGCCGTAGGAAGTCATTGGTCGACACCGTTCTTGGCCGTTTGGAGGAATGCGTTCAGGCTGACCTACGGGTTCGGCTTCATCTACGACCGGAACTACTCGGAGACGGACTTCGAGATCCCGTTCCTCTCGCCGGATTCGGGCTTCAGGCCGGACAGGTAGCGAGGCGACCTGGACGGGGCAACCGGCCCGCCACCGCCGGCGGGCGGGACGGCACGGATGTCTGACTTTCATGGCAAGATCGACCGTCAAAAAGGGTTCTGGCGGCCCATCCGGCTCGGGGCCGGCGCCCCCGCCGCGCGGGAGCCTCGCCGACCTTGTGGCCGGACCGAGCGAGGCGAGCTTCGCCGAGAGCTTCCCCAGACAGACGCTCATCAAGGTCGGCGTGCTCGCGGTCTTGATGGTCCTGCTGCACCTCAAGCAGATCGACTGGCTCTTCCGCAAGTGGCACAGCGACCTTAACTGGCAGCACGGGTTCATCATCCCCCTCTTCAGCCTGTACCTGCTCTACTCCCGGCGGGACGACCTCCTCGCCGCCCGGCGCAGCACCGACCGCCGAGGGTTGGCCCTGATGATCCTGTGCCTGATCGGCGAGATGCTGGCCGTCTTCCCCATACAGAACTACTGGCTGCGGGACATGTGCATGGTGGGGCTGGTCTTCGGCCTGGTGCTATACCTGGGCGGAGGAAGGGTCATCCGCGTCACCTGGCTGCCGATACTGTTCCTGATCTTCGCCATGCCGCTGCCCGGGCGAGTGTACAACGCCATCTCCCTGCCTCTTCAGAACCTCGCCGCCAGGGGCGCGGGGACCGCCCTGGGCCTGTTCAACATCGACGTCAGCAGCTCCGCCAGCACGCTCGACCTGGTCAGCATCTCCGGGCAACTGCGGAAGCTGACCGTGGCGCAGGCCTGCAACGGGATGCGCCTGCTGATGGCGTTCATGGCACTGGGCGTGGCGGCGGCCTACCTGGACGAGAGGCCCACGTGGCAGCGGGTCATACTGGTCCTGGCGGCCATGCCCATCGCGATCTTCTGCAACATCCTGCGGGTGACAATCACCTGCCTGATGTACTTCTTCGACAAGGAGCAGCTCGGGCAGAAGTTCATGCACACCGTCACCGGACTGCTGATGCTCGTGCCGGCCTTTGCCTTGCTGTGGGTGCTGGGATGGATTCTCAAGAAGCTCCTCACCGAGGAAGGCGAGCACGACGAGCAGGACGCGCCGGCCGAGACGAGCGACTCGGGAGGGACCGCGTGAGCGGCAGCGGACAACACACACCCGCCTCGACCGCAGGACCCCCCGCCGGCAAGGGCGCCCTGGCCTGGATGCGGGCGAACCGGAGCTTCGTCACCGCCGCGACCATCCTGCTGGCCGCCAGCATCTCATGGAACCTCGCCATGGGGATGCTGGGATGGACCATGGTCAAGTATCCCGTCCCCGCCCGGGCGGCCGAGACGAACGCGTACCGGCTGGTCAACTTCCCCACCCGAATCGGCAAGTACAGGCTGGCCCAGGACGGCGAGGTGGACCGCGACAGGCAGACAGGCCAGCCCATCTTCGACAAGGAGCCCGACGGCCTGATCGAGATGCCCAGCGAACAGCTCGAGGAGCTGGGCACAACCAAAAACAAGCAGAACTGGTACTATATGAGCATATTCCGGGATACGAGCAGGAGCGCCGGCGACTCCCGGGCGTACATCCAGTTGAACGTGACGTACTACACGGGCCTGCTGGACGCGGTCCCGCACGTTGCCGACTACTGCATTGCCGCCAGCGGCGGGCGGGTGGATCCCAAGCTGAGCGGGACGATCTTGGCGTCCCTGCCGGCCGGGGAGGTGCCCGAGGCGTGGCGGGAGATCACGCTCTACCGCACGGCCTATACCGGGCGGCGCGGCGAGCGCTCCGCACAATATCACGTTTTCAGCATGAACGGAGAGCCGACCGCCCACTGGCTGAAGGTCCGCTACGGCCTGATAAAGCCCTGGGTGCGGTACTGCTATTTCGCCAAGATCCAGTTGGCCCCGAGCAAACCGGGCCTCAGCATCGAGGAAAGCGATGGAGTCTGTCGTGACTTTGCACGAGCCGCCCTGCCCGAGGTGCTCAAGCTCCTCCCGACGGTGGCGGACGTGGAGAAACTAGCGGCCTCGGGCGGCTCCTAGCCGCCGCGGGGCGAGAGATATGCTATGGCTAAGCGAAGACGTCTGAATAAACGAGTGGCCTTCCTGCTGGTCGTCATCGGCGCCGTGATGACGATCGCTCTGGTGATCGGCTTCCTCGCCACCCGGAAGAAGGACCCCGTAAGGCTCGCCCGGCGCGGCGCGGCCCACATGACCAAGGGCGAGTACCAGGAGGCGTCCAAGGCATACGGGGAGGCCGTCGAGGCCAGCGGCGGAACGGATCCGAACAAGCCCAAGTACCTGCTGGAATGGGGCGACGTGCTGCTGGAATGGGCCGAGAAAGACCAGCGGCTGAGGCAGTCCGAACGCCTCGACAGGTTCCTCCTGGCGCAGAAGCACTACCGGAAAGCGCTCGACTACGACCCCAACCTGGTGGAGGCCCACACCCGCCTGCTGGATATGGCCGACAGCATGCGCAGGACCGAGGAGATCATCGCAATCTGCACCAGGCTGATGAAGCTTACCCCTGAGGATCACAGCATCCGCTACAGGTGGAACTTGGCGCGGGCGTCGCTCGTGCCCGGCCAGCCGCAGACCTTGGATTCGGTCGTCAAGGAGTTCCGCGACCTCGTGGAGATCGCCCCCAAGGAGGAGAAGTACTGGCTGATGCTGGCCGGCTTCCTGCACTTCCACGACCGCAAGGAGGAGGCCGAGCAGGCCTATAAAGACGCCCTGGCGGTTAATCCCGGCTCGGTGAGCATTCGCATCGGCTATGCATATTACCTCCAGCGCCTCGACCGCCGGGATGAGGCGCTGCCGATCCTGGCGGAGGTGATCCGCCTTCAGCCGAAGAAGGTGGACGGCTACCTGGTGCTGGCCAGGTTCAAGATCCAGGACGGCAAGACCGACGAGGGCATCCAGGCGCTCAACAACGCCGTCAAGGTCGATCCGGTGGACTTCCAGGCGTACACGCTGCTGGCGCGAATCAGCGCCTCGAAGAGGTCTTACGACGAGGCCCAGGCCGTGCTGGAGAAGGGCCTGGCGTCGCTCCGCAAGTTCGCCGATGAGAACCCCGCCATGGAGGGCACTACGCTCGCCAAGTATCGCGTCGGGGTAATCCAACTCAACCAGCAGTTGTGCGACGTCTGGCTGGACGATCTGCAGAGGCGCAAGCTGGAGGGGAAAGAGAAGGTCCTCAAGGCCGTCAACCAGTGCCTGGAGATCATGCGCGAGGTGGACAGCAACAGCCCGTTCATTCAGAAAGTCCTCGGCCGGGTGGCGCTGGTGGAGAACAAGGGCCTGGAGGCGGCAAAGCTGCTGCGGCTCGCCTACGACCGTAACCCGGGGGTGGACATCAGAACGGGCGAGCTGCTGGTGGACCTTTACCGCCGCCTCGGGCAGCCCGGCGACGCCGCCAAGATCATGCACAGGTTCCTGGCGATCAGCAAGGAAGACTCCCTTGCCCTGGCGACGCTTGCGCGGCTGCACGTGGATTCGCGCCAGTACGGCCAGGCCCTGAACTTGATCAAGGACTCGCTGGAGCTGGACCCGGAGAATACCTCCGCCCTGTCGCTGCGGGCGGCGCTGGAGATCGCCACCGGGCAGAGCTACCGGGTGCCGCCGGGCCTGAAAGAGGTGACCGCCCAGGCCGAGGCGCTCATCCTCGAGCGGGCCAGCCAGCTCTGGGAGGAAAGCGAGCCCGACAAGGCCACCCAACTGGCCGTGGACGTGCTGGCCAAGAAGCCCGACAGCCTCTCGGCCTTGAACTACCTGATCCGCTGGTACAGAGAGCTGGACCGGCTCGAGGACGCCCGTAGGCTCTTCCAGGGCGCCCAGAAGGCCTTTGCCCAGAACCCCGCCGCCCTGCGCGCCCTGGCGATAATAGTCGAGACGGATCCCGCCAAGCGGGTGGCGATGCGGCTGGCCTGGGCGAGCCAGGAGAAGGACCCGCTCACGCGCCACCTCCGCGTCGCGTCCGTGTACAAGAGCGTCCGGAATCAGCAAAAGTACCTGGAGCACATCAGGGAGGCCGAGAAGATCGACCCCGAGAACACGGCGGTCATCCGTGAGATGTTTTACCACTACCTGCGCAGCAATGACCTGGCCACCGCCGAGAAGTATCTCCTCGCGGCCGAGGCAAAGGACCTCGACGGGGTCGGGGGCAGGTACCTCCGGGCCGAGCTGGCCTACGCCGATAAGAAATGGCAGGAGGGAATCAACCTGGCGCGGAAGGCCCTGGAGATCCGCCCCAGGTTCACCGACGCCTACGTCCTGCTGGGCAACTGCTACCTGGCGCTGGGCAACCACGAGCAGGCCAGGAAGGAGTATCACAGTGCGCTGGAGCAGAACCGCTCCAACTACTTCGCCCTGCTGGGGCTGATCGAGATCAGCCGGGCCGCCGGCAACACGGGCGAATACAACCAGTACGTGGAGACCGCGTACAAGCAGAACCCGCGCATCTCGGCGATTCGGGAGATGTACCTTCAGATCCTGGAGAAGCAGAAGCGCATCGATCCTGAAAAGCTCATCAAGATCCGCGAGGGGATTCTCAAGGACGACCCGACTAACCGGTTGAACCTGGTGCAACTGTCGCGGCTGTACGAGCTGGACGAGCAGGTCGCCCGCGCCGAGGCCGTGCATCGCGGCCTGGCGGCACGCGCCGACGCCACCCACACCGATTTCCGGCGGCTGGTGATGTTCCTCCGCCGGACCGATCGCGACCAGGAGGCGCGGAGCATCCTGGCCAAGTACGTCGCCGGCGCCGAGGACAAGGTGGGCGCCTACCTGTTGTGGGGAGATTACCTGGAGACTGTCGACGAGCTGGCCCAGGCCGAGGCCGCCGGCCTGAAGGCCGTCGAGACCGACCCCAAGAGCCAGCGTGCGTGCCTGAGCATGGCGATGTTCTACTCCCGGCGAGGCAACTGGGCGAAGGCGGCCCAGTTCCAGGAGCAATACCTGGCCGCCGCCGGGGACGCAGCCCCCCCCAGCGCCGAGCCCACTCTCATCCGGTACATGCTGGAGGCGGGCAAGACCGCCGAGAGCGCCGCCCGGATAGAAGAGGCCCTGGCCAGCAATCCCAATGACGCGCACATGCTGGCGCTCAAGGGCCGGATGATGTTCCTGCAGAAAAAGCACACCGAGGCGGAGCGGCTCTTCGCCGGCGCCCTGGCCGTGGACGCCCAGAACGTCCAGGCGCTGCTGTACCGGGTGGACCTGCACCTGGCCCGGGGCCAGGCCGACAAGGCGGAAGCGGACCTCGAGCAGGCCCGCCGCATCAACGCCACGCCGGCGATCGTGCTTCGCCTCTCCGCCCTGTATAGCCGCCAGCAGGACTTCGTCCGTGCCCACGCGGTGATCCAGAACCTCCTGGAGGACATGCCCGACAACCTGCCGCTCCAGCGGGAGATCGTCAGGCTGTGCATGCAGTACGAGCGCTGGGACCAGATGAGTCGGAACGTGCTGGCCGCCCAGCAGGCGCTGCCCCGGGAGGTGTACTTCTACAAGCGAGAGGCGGAGATGTGGCTCTCGCAGAGGACCAAGGACCCGCGCAAGGCGATGCTCGCCCTGGACAAGGCCAGCCGGCTGGCGCCGCGAGACACCGAGACCACCTTGCTGATGGTGCACGCCCTGCTTGTCGGCGGGCGTCCGGACGACGCGGCGAGCCTGGGCGAGAGCCTGCGCGACCACAAGGCCGCCAGGCCCCAGGCCCTGGCCGTGCTGGCACGGGCAAGCCTCGCGCGAAACCAGCCCGCCGCCGCGGAGAAAGACTTCATCGCCGCCCTGAAGGAGGCCAAGGGAGGGCCGCAACTGAGCTTCGTGATCGGGCAGGTCGCCCTGGCCTATCCCGCCGACAAGGGCGCCGCCAAGTTCGCCTCCTGGGCCTCGGTCAGGCCTGACGATTGGGAACTGGCCTACCACACCGGACTGGCGTACTCCCGAATGGGCGACCCCAAGACGGCCGTCAAGTTCTACGAAACGGCCCAGGCGAGGGCCTCGACCGACCCCCAGAGAGAACTCATCCTTCGCGAGTTGGGGATGGTGTACGACCAGGTGGGCGATTCCAAGAAGAGCCTGGAAGCCTTCCAGGCCGTGCTGAAGATCCGGCCCAACGACGGGCGGACGCTGAACAACCTGGCGTGGATGCTCGCCAAGGACCCCGCCAAGCTGGACGAGGCCGCCGAGTGCGCCAAGAAGGCATCGGCACTGTTGCCCAACAACGCGCAGGTGCTCGACACTTACGGCACCGTGCTGCTGGCCAAGGAACAATACGATCAAGCGAAAGTTGTCTTGAGACGATCTACAGACAAGGAGAAGTTCCCTGCCAACCTGCTGCACTACGGCATGGCCCTGGAGAAGCTTGAGGACAAAGCGGCCGCCTACGGTCAGTACCGGCAGGGCTGGGACATGGTGAAGAAGGACCCCAGACATCCATACTATAAGGATCTGAAGGCGGGATACGAACGCCTCGGCGGGACGCCTGCCGGGAGGACCACGCCATGACAATGATAGCCACTCGCGATCAGAAGCCCCGGCTGGCCGGGACGATTCAGGGTCCCCGTCGCCCCCCCCCCGGGGGGGCCGCGGGGATAACCCCCCGCGACATGCTGCGGATCGTCCGCAAGCGGCTCCTGCTGATAATCTTCTGCCTGGCCATCACCGTGCTGGTGGCGGTGGTGGGCACGGAGCTTTGGCTGCGATACGCCCCGTTCTACACCGCCAAGGCGTACCTGGCCGTCGCCCCGCCCAGCACCAGCTACTTCGCCGGCACCACGCCGCTGTACGGCAAGGAAGTGATCGAGCGCTACAAGCGGACCTGGGCCGCAATGGTCAAGCAGGAGCTGGTCCTCCAGGCGGCCATCAAGGACAACCGCATCACGAGGCAGAACTGGTTCAAGAGGCACCGCGAGGATGTTATCGAGGACCTCGACGAGCAGCTTAAGGTCACTGACATGCCCGAGACCGAGCTGCTGGCACTGTCGATGACGGGCACGAACAGGAACGAGCTGGCGGACATCGTTAACGCCGTCGCCGAGGCCTTCGTCGCTCACGCCGGCGTGCGCGCTCGAGAGCAGCTCGACGAGCGGGTCAGGAGCCTCGAGGCGACCAACAAGAACCTGGGCCTGAAGATCAAGGATGCCCGCAAACAGATAGCCACGATGCTGGTGGACAGCCCCGTCGCGGCCATGCACGAGCGCCGCAGCGAGGTGACCATCAAGACGGACCTGCTGCTGCGCAACCTCAACGAGGCGAAGGCGGAGAAGGAAGAGGCCGAGGCGCTTGCCAGGGCTTGGCAGGCCACCACCTCCTCCCCCGGCGGAATGGCCAACGACCCCCAGATCATCATGGCGCTGGACTTTGACGGCGTGCTCCGCGGGATCAAGGCGCAACTGGCCGCGTATAGTACCCAGCAGGAGAACGCCATTCGGAAGTTCGGGCCCAAGCACCGCACGGTCAAGGACCTGGAGACGGTGATCGCCTCACTGCAACGCCAGGCTGACGATCGTCACAAGGAAGTCGTCACCAGCCAGGCCACCGCCATCGGCCAGATGCGCAAGGGCGCCCTGGACATGACGACCGCGAAGGTGGCGGCCCTGGAGGAGCAAAGCGAGGAACTCAAGAGCATCGCCAACGACGTTGAAAGGAAGCTCGGGCTGGTGGAGGCACACCGCAAGGACATCGAGGAGGCCGAGGAAAGCATCCGCATGATCAACCGCAAGCTGCTGGAGGAGCGGATGCTGCGGACCGACCCGCAGGATCAGAGGTCCCGCATGCCCGGGCCGGTGAGCATCCGAGCCCTCGCGCAAAGCCCGCGTAAACCCTCCTTCCCCCGCCGGCTGGTGATGATCCCGCTGGGGGTAGTGCTGGGGCTGGTGCTGGGCTTCGGGCTGGCGTTCCTGCTGGAGCTTTCGGACACCTCCATAAAGACCCCCACCGACATTACCCGCCGGATCGACGTTCCGCTGCTGGGGATGGTCCCCCACGGCGACGACCTGGACGAGGAGGTGGCGGATTTCCGGGTGGCGGTATTGGGATCGCCGCACTCGCTGGCGGCGGAGGCGTTCCGGCAGATCCGCACCAACCTGCTGTTCAGCGGCCCGGCCAGTCAGCGGCGGAGCATTCTGGTCACCTCACCGGCCCCCGAGGACGGGCGGACAACGGTGGTGATGAACCTGGCCGCCTCCATGGCGCAGGCCGGGCGGCGCGTATTGGTGGTGGACGCCAACTTCCGCCAGCCCGCCATCGCGAGCCTCTTCCCCGACGTGCCGAAGGCCGGTCTGTCGTCGGCCCTGGTGGGCCAGGCAAACTGGAAGGACGTCATCGCCCCAACGGGCGTGGCCAACTGCGACGTCATCGCCGCCGGGCCGCTGCCGCCCAACCCCGCGGAGCTGCTCGGATCGGACGCCATGCGCCAGCTCATCTCCGAGATGACCGCCGAGTACGACGAGGTGCTCTTCGACGGCTCGCCGGCGATGGTGGTGGCCGACGCCTGCGTGCTCAGCACCCAGGTGGACGGGGTAATCCTCGTCATCCGCGCCGGCGAGAACAGCAGCGGCATCGTCGCGAAGTCCGTCGATCAGCTCAACCGGATCGGGGCGCACATAATCGGCGCCGTGCTACAGGGCGTCCGCACAACAGCCGGCGGATACCTCCGCAAGAACTACGAGACCTTCTACGAGTACCACCAGAAGGCCCTGCCGTAGTATAATGGCCGCTGCCGGGGCCCGGCCCGGCGGCATCAGGCCGCCCCGAGAGTTCCGCCAGCGTAGCTCAACGGTAGAGCACGGCTTTTGTAAAGCCGGGGTTGCGGGTTCGAATCCCTCCGCTGGCTTGATAGGGTGTTCGATCACCTTTGGGAGTGTGCCCGAGTGGACAAAGGGAACAGACTGTAAATCTGTCGGCTATCGCCTTCGGTGGTTCGAATCCACCCGCTCCCAGTAAACCGCCGGCTGGCCCGCCAGCCGGTTTGGCTTGCGCGGCCGGTCGTGCGGGCCGGCGTGCAAGGTGAGCAAGATTCCCCGCGCCCGGGTGATATTGCCCGGCTCCGGACGCCCCTGCCGCCGGCGGCGCGCCGGCCCAGGCCGCTGGGGCGAGTTTTTTCGACCACCCAAGCCATCCCCCAAGAGCTGCTTACGTCAGGGGCCCGCCGCCATGGTCGCCTTTGCGCCTAAGCTGGCACGGCAGGTGCCAGGGGTACAAGTGCGAGCATTGGCAACCAAGCACGGGCACCGGTGATGAGGAGACCCACGATGGCGCCGGCAGGGAAAGACCGGAAGGAAGCGCCGGCGGCCGGGCGGCCCCACACCGCCCTGCACAAACCCGCTGCGAATATCGGCAGGGGAGAGCAACTCCCCCGCCGTCATGGATATCAGGGGGCATGTCGGCAGTGCCTAACGCGCCTGTTCTCTAACGAGACCGACATGCCCCCTGCGACCACCATCGCCGGAGACAGCGGCGCCCGCGCTGCCGGTGTGAGAGTGCTTCTAGCCGCAGGCCGGACCAGGACAACGGCCGGCAGGGGAGGGAAGGCCGCCTGCGTGGCGCTGCGGGCGGGCGCCCGCCTCAGCAGCGCCACCAGGACGAAAATCGGAGGACCGGACGGCGGGCAGCTCGCCGCCCCCGCCGCCCCGGAGGTGCGGTGCGGCTCGGCCGCCTCTGCCCCCAACGGGGAGCAGGCCCGAGCCTCGAAGTCGGCCGCAACCTGCTGCTCCGGCCAGAGCTTGCTGCCGGCAGGCGAGGCCAAGCCCTCGCCCGCTGCCAGGGGTCGGGAAGGCCTGGGCCCGGCGCCCAGTGCCGGCAGCAAGCTCACCCGCTCGCCTAGCCCGGATGTTGCGCGATGCGCGTGCAACATCCGCCCCACGGGCTTCGACGCGAGCGACTTACGTCGCTCTTGCTCAGGGCCAGCCTTGAGCGAGGCGCGAAGCGCCGAGTCGAAACCTTTGCGAGAGAACCGTCTCTCGCAAAGGTGCTTATTGCAGGAACCCGGAAATAAGCAGGCTAGGGCCTCCCGCGGCGTCGCGAGGCTCAGCCGGATGGAGGTGACCGGTGCCCGGGGCATCCAGGCCGCCCCCACTAGCGGCACTGTCGGCGCCGCCCGCCGGCCGCGCCCGACACACCTGGGCCGCTAGAGGGCCCGAGCCAGCCGCCGCGGGAGGAAAGTCTCCCCGGCTCAGGGGAGCACAGGGCATTGGGGCTTTGCTCAGGCCCCAATGCCCGCTCGCACTATCCCCATTGCGCGGTACAATAGGGAGTGCAGCGATAGTACAGGTTCCAGCCCGCGGCCGCTCCCACGCCGCGGCTAAAGGAGGCCCGGATCATGAGTTCGAGATTTACCAGGTTCCTGGTATCGCCGTCCGTCGTCCTCGCCCTCGCCGCAATGGTGGTTTCGGCCTCGGCCGGCCCGGCATGGGCACAGTTCAACCCCCTGCGCCAGTTTCCCGACACTTCCGACGGCATCTACGTCTTCGTCGATCAGCTGCCCAACCTGACCGTCGCGCAGCGGCTGTTCGCCGCCACCCACTACGTCGGCACGCAGAAGCAGACTGCCGGCCTTATCGACGCCATCCGAGTCTACAACCCCGACTTCATCATGATCCAGTACCGCCTGGGCGTCCGCGAGAGCGGGCACAGTGGCAACTACATCCACCACAACACCTGGAGCAACGACTGGCCAAACATCGACGCCCACAACGAATGGTTCATCCCCCACTGGGATACCAACCCCGACCCCCGCGTCTACCAGCTCTACGACGGGTGGCTGAAGGAATACTGCATGGACCTCTCCGGCGAGATCGTCGGCGGCACCGGCACGCCCACCGCCTACGGCTGGAAGGAATACTGGGTGGACTGCGTCATTCACGACATCGACGACAGCCACGGCGACGGCGTCTTCGCCGACAGCACCCACCCGCCATACGCCGTGCCGTCAGACCAGTACGACTCCCCCATCGGCAGCCCGCCCCACAAGGCCTACATCTATCACCTGGAGAAGTACTACGACTACGTCTATGAGCAGTTCACGCTGGCCAACAAGTACTTCATCCCCAACGTCGGCCACCTGTTCAACACCGCGGACACCACCAACGGCTACTACGAGGACGTGCACGGGGCGATGGTCGAGGGGTTCGCCACCAACTGGACGGAGTACGACTGGCGGCTTCAGCAGAACCGGACGCTGCGGCTGCTGCGCAACGGCAAGATCTACATCGCCCAGAACGGACCCTCCGGGCCGACCGACATCAGCGGGCGGCTGTGGTACATGAGCAACTTCCTGCTGCTCAAACACGATCGCAGCTACGTCAACATGCTCGGGGCCGGCACGCAGATGCACTGGTGGCCGGAGTACGACCTGGCGCTGGGCGAGCAGCTCGACCCCTCCATTGCAGACGACGTGATAGAGCTGAGAGAGCCCGTCAGCGGCATCTACTATCGCTGGTACGAGCACGGACTGGTGCTGGTGAATTGCAATGGCGTGACGCGGAACTTCGCCCTCGACGGCGACTACGACTTCCGGCTGGTCACGCCCTGGGGCGGGGGCGCTGTCGGGACCGGCGGGACGCCCGCGGCCGGCGGGCTGAACCTCGCCAACGTCACCGGCAGCCTGCAGATGGACCCCTGGTCGGGGGCGATCCTGCTGGCCCGGCTGCTCGGCGACGCCAACGAGGACGGCATGGTGGACGGTCTCGATTACGTTGCCTGGTCCAATAGCTACGACCAGACGGGCGGCTGGGGCGAGGCAGACTTCGACTACAGCACCGTCGTGGACGGGCTCGACTACGTCATCTGGTCGAACCACTACGGAAACGCGATGACCCCGGGCCTGGCCCTCGTGCCCGAGCCGGCGGGCCTGGCCATGCTAGGCCTGGGCGCCCTGGCGTTGCTGAGGCGCAGGCGGAGGCCCTGAGCCTGCCGAAGTAATCATCCGCCGGCGAAGGGCTCAAGCACTCCAGCCCTTCCCGCTGGGCGAAACATCAGCCAATGGGTAGCAGCGCGGCCGCAGACGCCGCGGCGCCGCCTTCGCCAGAGCTATGGCAGGCCGGGCACGGCACCCGGCCATATAGGCCCCTTGACACGCCGTGCTTTCGGAGATGTCCCCTGGTCCATTTCCCTCTTGACGGCTGCCCCCAGCCACGGTACAATTCTTTTCGGATGGTTCGGAGCGGGGCGCGGGGGCATCATTTCCGTTCTCCGGTGGCAGACGCTGTGGCCGCGCCGCCCCCCGCCCGGGCAACCGAGGAGAAACAGGAATGAAGAGTCGCCAGAAGAATAGCCTTTCCCCTTTGTACCCTCTGGCCCTGGCCCCTCTATTGGTGGCCTTCCTGCTAACCGCCGACGCCCGGGCGCAGTACCTTCCCGTCTACGGCAGCCCGACATATGACCCGATCACTCAGACGGGGCTGAAGGACGGTCACATCCCGAGCTGTTGGTGTGTCAACGATTCGGGGACGGCGGTAGGGTATGCTGAGAAGTTCGTCGGCGGAGGCTCCCAGGGCCGGCGTGCCGTGCGCTGGGACGCTGGGGGCGCGCCCGCCACGGAACTGGACCCCCTGGGAACCAACTCAGGGGGTACAGCCTGGGCCTATGCGAACGCCGTGAACGACGCGGGCACGGCCGTAGGGTACGACACAAAGTACGTCGGGGGAATCCCCAAAGGTGACCGGGCCGTGCGCTGGGATCCCGGCAGCACGGCCGCGACTGAACTGGGCAACCTCGGCACCGATCCCAGTGGCTTTGCCGGAGCCACGGCGAGTGCCGTGAACGCAGCGGGCACCGCTGTGGGGTCGGCCACGAAGATCGTTGGCGGAAGCGGCAAAGGCTACCGTGCCGTGCGTTGGGATGCCGGTGGCACGGCCGCTACAGAACTGGGCAGCCTGGGAACGGACGGCTTTGGTGAGACCTTCGCTCATGCGGGAGCCATAAACGATGGCGGCACGGCGGTGGGGTCGGCCCGCAAGTACGCCGGCGGAAGCTACTATGGCTGGCGGGCTGTGCGTTGGGATGCCGGTGGGACGGCCGCGACGGAGCTGGGCAACCTGGGCACCAATATCTTCGGTGGAACTGACACTAAGGCGCTCGCCGTCAGTGCTGCGGGAACGGCAGTGGGGTGGGCGGACAAGTGGGTCGGCGGAAGCGACCAGGGCTCCCGGGCCGTGCGCTGGGACGCCGGCGGCACGGCCGCGAATGAACTGGGCAACCTGGGCACCGACGCCAGCGGTGCTGCTGATGCCAGTGCGCTCGCCGTGAACGCTGCGGGCACGGCCGTGGGCTGGGCTGACAAGTGGGTCGGAGGAATCGAACAGGGCTCTCGTGCCGTGCGCTGGGACGCCGGCGGCACGGCCGCGACTGAACTGGGCAACCTCGGGACCCACGCCAGCGGCGCTGCTGAAGCCAGGGCAGTCGGCGTGAGCGCTGCGGGCATGGCCGTGGGGTGGGCCGACAAGTGGGTCGGCGGAATGAACCAGGGCTGCCGAGCTGTGCTGTGGGGCCTGGACGGTGTGGCTGTCAATCTTAACAGCATGATTGATCCGACTAGCGGGTGGACGCTCACTAACGCCCGGGCCATCAGCGACAACGAGCTATGGATCGCAGGCGAAGGGCTGTATGACCCCGACGGTGCCGGCCCGCAGCAGGGCTATGGCCGCCTGTGGGTCATGCAAGTCCCCGAACCGGCGGGCCTGGCCATGCTAGGCCTGGGCGCCCTGGCGTTGCTGAGGCGCAGGCGGAGGCCCTGAGCCTGCCGAAGTAATCATCCGCCGGCGAAGGGCTCAAGCACTCCAGCCCTTCCCGCTGGGCGAAACATCAGCCAATGGGTAGCAGCGCGGCCGCAGACGCCGCGGCGCCGCCTTCGCCAGAGCTATGGCAGGCCGGGCACGGCACCCGGCCATATAGGCCCCTTGACACGCCGTGCTTTCGGAGATGTCCCCTGGTCCATTTCCCTCTTGACGGCTGCCCCCAGCCACGGTACAATTCTTTTCGGATGGTTCGGAGCGGGGCGCGGGGGCATCATTTCCGTTCTCCGGTGGCAGACGCTGTGGCCGCGCCGCCCCCCGCCCGGGCAACCGAGGAGAAACAGGAATGAAGAGTCGCCAGAAGAATAGCCTTTCCCCTTTGTACCCTCTGGCCCTGGCCCCTCTATTGGTGGCCTTCCTGCTAACCGCCGACGCCCGGGCGCAGTACCTTCCCGTCTACGGCAGCCCGACATATGACCCGATCACTCAGACGGGGCTGAAGGACGGTCACATCCCGAGCTGTTGGTGTGTCAACGATTCGGGGACGGCGGTAGGGTATGCTGAGAAGTTCGTCGGCGGAGGCTCCCAGGGCCGGCGTGCCGTGCGCTGGGACGCTGGGGGCGCGCCCGCCACGGAACTGGACCCCCTGGGAACCAACTCAGGGGGTACAGCCTGGGCCTATGCGAACGCCGTGAACGACGCGGGCACGGCCGTAGGGTACGACACAAAGTACGTCGGGGGAATCCCCAAAGGTGACCGGGCCGTGCGCTGGGATCCCGGCAGCACGGCCGCGACTGAACTGGGCAACCTCGGCACCGATCCCAGTGGCTTTGCCGGAGCCACGGCGAGTGCCGTGAACGCAGCGGGCACCGCTGTGGGGTCGGCCACGAAGATCGTTGGCGGAAGCGGCAAAGGCTACCGTGCCGTGCGTTGGGATGCCGGTGGCACGGCCGCTACAGAACTGGGCAGCCTGGGAACGGACGGCTTTGGTGAGACCTTCGCTCATGCGGGAGCCATAAACGATGGCGGCACGGCGGTGGGGTCGGCCCGCAAGTACGCCGGCGGAAGCTACTATGGCTGGCGGGCTGTGCGTTGGGATGCCGGTGGGACGGCCGCGACGGAGCTGGGCAACCTGGGCACCAATATCTTCGGTGGAACTGACACTAAGGCGCTCGCCGTCAGTGCTGCGGGAACGGCAGTGGGGTGGGCGGACAAGTGGGTCGGCGGAAGCGACCAGGGCTCCCGGGCCGTGCGCTGGGACGCCGGCGGCACGGCCGCGAATGAACTGGGCAACCTGGGCACCGACGCCAGCGGTGCTGCTGATGCCAGTGCGCTCGCCGTGAACGCTGCGGGCACGGCCGTGGGCTGGGCTGACAAGTGGGTCGGAGGAATCGAACAGGGCTCTCGTGCCGTGCGCTGGGACGCCGGCGGCACGGCCGCGACTGAACTGGGCAACCTCGGGACCCACGCCAGCGGCGCTGCTGAAGCCAGGGCAGTCGGCGTGAGCGCTGCGGGCATGGCCGTGGGGTGGGCCGACAAGTGGGTCGGCGGAATGAACCAGGGCTGCCGAGCTGTGCTGTGGGGCCTGGACGGTGTGGCTGTCAATCTTAACAGCATGATTGATCCGACTAGCGGGTGGACGCTCACTAACGCCCGGGCCATCAGCGACAACGAGCTATGGATCGCAGGCGAAGGGCTGTATGACCCCGACGGTGCCGGCCCGCAGCAGGGCTATGGCCGCCTGTGGGTCATGCAAGTCCCCGAACCGGCTGGCCTAGCCATGCTAGGCCTGGGCGCCCTGGCGCTGCTGAGGCGCAGGCG
>CBFCZU010000047.1:0-20508 GCA_965602635.1 uncultured Planctomycetales bacterium
GATCGCGGAGCACGCAGAGACAAGCGTATTCAGAACTGCCTCTGGCCGGCGGCCGCGTCACTCGTACTTGTCGTAGCAGACGATCTCGTCCAGCGCCTTGCGGTCCTTGGCTCGCGGCTTGTCGGCCGGATAGCCCAGCGGCATCACCTCGATCACCTTGGCGCCCGCGGGCACGCCCACGACCTCGCTCACCTGGTCCTGATGGAACGCGCCGATCCAGCAGGTGCCGAGCCCCTCGGCGACTGCCGCCAGGGCGATGTGCTCCAGGGCGATGGACACGTCCACCGGGTCGCCGGGCACGTCGCAGCTCATCGTCCTGTCGGCCTTCGTGCCCACGCCGACGATCACCACCGGCGCCGTGCCGATGAACGTCTGGTCGTTGCAGGCCGCCGCGAGCTTGCTCCGCAGCGCCGCGTCGCGGACGACGACGAACTTCCACGGCTGGCGGTTCGAGCCCGACGGCGCCAGCCGCGCTGCATCGAGGACCCGCTCGAGCTTGTCCTGCTCCACCGGCTTGTCCTTGTACGTCCGCACGCTGTAACGGGACTCGATGGCCTCGTAGAGTTCCATTCTCGGCGCCTCCTCATGGATGCTGTCCGCGAGTTGTCAGTGATGGACCTTCGCCCGCCGCCGCGCTGCGGCGGCGGAGAACGGGGACTCTACCGGCCGGGCCCCGGCCCGTCAAGCCCGCCCTGACGCCCGGCCGGTCCGTCGATAAAATGTGCGGCATGGGTAAACCATTCCCGCCGGTACCTCAATTACGGGTGGAGTGATGACGGTTGAGCGGAGTCTGGCCGACGCCTTGATGGCCCGCGCCGCGTCCGGCGATCGGGAGGCGTTCGCCCGTCTGGCTGAGTTGGCCGCCCCGGCGGTGTACCGCTTCTGCCTGGCGCACCTGCCGCCGCCGCTGCGGGAATCGGCCGAGGACGCCCGCCAGGAATGCCTCCTTCGGGCATGGCGGAGGCGGCGAAGGTTCCGCCCCGGCGGCAGCGCGATGGCCTGGCTGCTCGGCATCGCGATGAACGTGGTGCGGGAGCGGCGGCGCAAGCACCGGCCGGGCGGGAGCCTCCAGGACACGCCGGCGGCCGCCGAGCGGGAAGGCCCGGACGAGCGGCTCGGGCAACTGCCCGAGGCGCTCGAGAAGCTGCCCGCCCGCCAGAGAGAGGCGCTCATCTGCCGCTTCCTCCAGGGCATGAGCGTCGCCGAGACCGCCCGGGCGATGGGATGTGCTGAAGGCACGGTCAAGGCGACGGTCTTCAAGGCCGTCGCGAACCTGCGCGAAAGGATGAGCCGCGAGCGATGAACGACATCGACGAGAGACGGTTCGAAGAGGAACTGGCCGAGGCCCTGGCCGCCGAGAGCCCCGCGGAGGTCCTCGACGCCCTGGCCCTTCAGTACGGCGACGAGCCGGAGCGGTCGCGGCGGGTCGCCGAGGCGCGGCGGCTCGTGGGCGAGCTGTCGGCACTGGGCGAGCGGCTTGAGGCCGCCGATGTCCCGCCGCTGGGCGAGCTGGATCTGCCTCCCGGCCGGGGCGCGTGGTGGCGGTGGGCTATCCCTGCGGCGACGGCCGCTGCCGCCGCTGCCGTCGTGATTGCGCTATGTCTCCCCGGCCCGGCGCCCACGCAGCCGCCCCGGCCACTGGTCGCAGCCAGCCAGCCGGACGAGCGCCCGTTGGTCTGGCAGGTGCCGGAGCTGACGCCGGTGTCGCTGGTCGAGGATTTCAGCACGCCCGAGATAACGCTTCCCTCGATGTCGTCGCTGGGCGTCGTGTGGCAGATTCCACCTGTATCAGTAGGCGAGAATTTGGAAAGGAGAGTCAAAGATGAAACGCAGGAGACTGATGACGGTACTGACGGTAGTGGCAGTGGCCGCGGTGATGATCGGCTACGCCTTCGCCCAGCCGCCGGCGAATACGAGCCCGCGTGAGGGGCGCACTCGTTCCCGCGCGACGACGGCGCCGTCCGGACTGCCCCCTGGTGCCGGGGGGTTTGCGCGCAGGGGCATGAGGCCGGGGGCGATGAGCATGGGTGGAATGTCCTCGGGGCGCTATAGCGCCCGGCCGATGGGCCCGGAGGAATTTGGGCGGATGGCCTCCAACCTGGGCCTGATCGAGCGGATGCAGCGCCTCTGCTTCGACCCCGCGGCGGCGGGCTTGGTCGCCGCCGGCGGGCTCAGGGATGACGTCCGGCGGAAGGCCGCAGACGTGGCCAAGGACCTGGAGGCCCAACTGGCCAAGACCAAGACTCTGGGCCTGCGTAACGCCATCCGACTGACGCTGAGGGAGATTTACAAGAGGCAGGACGACGACGAGAAGGTCCTGGAGCACCTGCGGGCCATGCTGGCGGAGAACGACGCCGCCCTCCAGAAGAAGAAGTGACAGGCCGGGCACGTCGCCCGAGATCGATCAGGCGCGGCCCGCACACCGGCGGCCGCGCTTGCCTGCGCCGACTGCGCGTTGATAAGCGGAGCGTTTCTTGCGAGAATTCCGGCTGATGGCCCGGGGAGCATTCTGACCGGGCGGCGGCAGCCATGAAGATTCGCTGGAAATTGCTGATCCTGCTGCTGACGATCGCCCTCGTGCCGCTGATCGTGGTGGCCGTGCTCGACCGCCTCTCGACTCGCAGCCTGGGCGGGCACCTGGCCTCCGGGCGGCGCGAGATCCTCACCCGCTCCGCCCGCAGCCGCCTTCAGTACCTTGTTGACGAGTACGCCGAGGGCCTGGCCCGTGACAAGAAGGTGCTGGAGCTGGCCTTGCGGATGCAGGCCCGCGAGGTTGAGCAGGCGCTCGCCTCGGCCGCCCCGCCGTCGCCGCGGCTGTACTTCGCCGAGGACTACGACAAGGGCGAGGACCTGCCCGAGGGCATGGCGCCGTCGGAGAAGCATCTGAGGCAGGGCCCGGACGGCAAGCCGGCGCCGATGCCCGTGACGTATCGCGAGCAGGCGTATCTGGTCTTTCCGGGGGTGGACCGGCGGGCCGTCGCCGACGACATGGCGCGTCTGGCGGCGATGCCGGCGGCGTATCGCTTCCTTCACGAGTCCAATCCCGCTCTGATGCACTGGCAGTACACGGCCTTGGAGTCGGGCTTCCACACGTCCTTCCCCGGCCACGGCGGCTACCCGGCCGGGTACGACTCGCGGAAGCGCCTGTGGTACGTCGAGGCGCGGAGGGACGGCGCCCTGGGCTGGCGTCGGCCACTGGTGGACGCCTCGACGCGGACGGTCATGCTGACGCTGTCGATGCCGGTGCGCCGCCCGGACGGGGCCTTCGCGGGCGTGACGGGCATCGACCTGCCGATCACCGGCATCTTCCGGGGGCTCAAGCTCCCCGAGCGCTGGGCCGGCGAGGCGGCGACGATGCTGGTCGTCCCCGCCGGGGCGGGTAGCGAGAGCGAAGGTAAGCTCCTCATCGTGGCCGAGAACGCGCCGCCCGAAAGCGGGCGGGATTGGGAGATCCCCGTCGAGCTGCCGCCGCTGGAGTCGGATGACCCCGAGCAGCTCCGCGCGCTGGCGGCCGACGCGATCGCCGGGCGGTCGGGGGTCCGCAAGATGCCCTACGGCGGGCGCGAGGCGCTCTGGGCACACGGCGCCGGCAGCAGGGACCAGCCGTTCCCCGTCGTCATCGTGCCCCACGACATTGTCGTCGCCGAGGCAGTCGAGGCTGAGAGGCACGTCCTGGACATGATGTTCCGCAGCCTGGAGGTCGCCGGGGCCATCCTGCTCGGCGTGATCGTTGTGGTGGTGGTCGTGGCGCTGCGCAGTTCGCGGGCCGTCACCCGGCCGGTCACGCAGCTCAGGGAGGTAGCCGAGAGGCTCTCCGGCGGCGACTACGACACCCGCGTGCAGATCCGCACCGGCGACGAACTCCAGGAGCTTGGCGACATCGTCAACGACATGGGCCCGAAGCTGCGCGAGCGGGAGGAGATGAAGCGCTCGCTTGCGCTGGCGACGGAGATTCAGCAGCACCTGCTGCCGCACGACCCGCCGGCGCTGGCGAGCTTCGACATCGCCGGGGCGAGCCACTACTG
This sequence comes from uncultured Planctomycetales bacterium, assembly GCA_965602635.1. Lineage (GTDB taxonomy): Bacteria > Planctomycetota > Phycisphaerae > SM23-33 > SM23-33 > CBFCZU01. The sequence goes on from CBFCZU010000047.1 coordinate 4,026, forward strand.
CGACGAGACCGGCGGCGACTACTACGACTTCATCGAGCTGACGGAACTGGGGGCGGACCGGCTCGGCATCGCCGTGGGCGACGTCACCGGCCACGGGATCGGGGCGGCGCTGCTGATGGCCTCGGCCCGGGGCGTGCTCCGCAGCCACGCCGCCCGCCACGGCGACCTGGGCGAGCTCTTCGCCGCGCTCAACGCCCACCTGGTCAGGGACACCGGCGAGGAGCGGTTCATGACGCTCTTCTACGGCCTGCTTGATGGTGCGAGCCGGTCGCTGTGCTGGACCTCCGCCGGGCACGACCCGCCTATGTGGCTGCGGGCCGCCAGCGGGCGGGTCGAGGAGCTCGCCACCACCGGCATCCCGCTGGGCATTCTGGACGGATCGGCATACAGCCAGGAGGGGCCCGTCACGCTCGAAAGCGGCGACGTCGTGCTGATCGGCACCGACGGCATCTGGGAGGCCGCCAACCCCGACAAGGCGCTGTTCGGCAAGGACCGCCTCCGCGAGCTGCTTGCCGCCCGGGCGGGCGAGGCCGCCGCCGACATCCACGCCGCCGTCGTCCAGGCCGTCAGCGACTTCCGCCAGACCGCCCCCCAGGCCGACGACATAACACTCGTCGTCGTCAAGGCCCTGTAGGCTGGGGCCTCAGTGCGGCGTTGCCGGGCATTGCCACTTGGCCGGGGCGCCGGCTTTCGATAATGTGGCATGCCGGCTTGAGACGATTTATACTGGTGAATGCAAACGGCGGGTTTTTCGTGCCCTCCGCGTGATGTCAGCCAGGCCTTCAGACTGGCAGGGCGCCGGGATGATAGAATCCATACATTTCACGAACTTCAAGGCCCTGCGAGACAGTAAGGTCGAGCTGGGCCGCTTTACACTGCTGGTAGGCCCCAACGGCAGCGGCAAGAGCACCGCCATGCAAGCTCTTGTGGCTGCACGGGAACCTGATAACTTCCCTCACGAGCGGATCGTGACAGCAGGAGTGACCGCTCCTCAACGGACGTCCGTCAGGATAGCGTGGGGTCCGCCCGACCATGATAGGGAATCAGAGACTTCGTGGGGCAGCGAAGGTGCGCAGGTAAAGGTCCACCGAGGTTCAGAGCCTTGGAAAAACGGCAAGAGTTTCCTGCAAGACAAGGCACGTCGCCTGACAATCTATTCCCTTCAGGCTCAGAGGATAGCTGCTGCCGTGCCTCTTAAGAAGGACATGCAACTGGCCGAAGACGGATATGGCTTGCCCGGCGTTCTGGACCGTCTGCGAGATCAGCATCCGGAAAGGTTCGAGGCACTTAACGAAGAGCTGGCCCGCTGGATTCCCGAATTCGATTACGTCCTTTTCGAAGTTCCTGCTACGGGACAGCGTGCTATCGCCTTGCGGACGCGAGTTGGAGGCCACAGCATCGCGGCGGCGGACCTTTCGCAAGGCACGCTTTTCGCCCTGGCCATCCTGACCTTGGCTTACCTTCCAGACCCGGCGCCGATGATCTGCCTGGAAGAACCCGATCACGGGATGCACCCGCGCCTGCTGCGCGATGTGCGCGATGCGATCTACCGACTGGCCTACCCGGAGAACTTCGGGGAAAAGCGCGATCCTGTCCAGGTGATCGCGACCACGCATTCGCCTTACATGCTGGACCTGTTCAGAGATCATCCCGAGGAGATCGTGATCGCTCAGAAGACCGAGGACAATGTCGTCTTCGAGCGGCTTTCAGATCGCGCGGATCTGGACGAGATCCTGCACGACACGCACCTGGGCGATGCCTGGTACAGCGGGATATTGGGGGGAGTCCCAGCCGAGCGATGAAGGTCGCGTATGTCAGCGAATGGCGCCCCGACGAGGCTGTGGCCCGAATCCTCGTTGAAGCGATCCTGGGCGAGCCAACCGAGCCGATTGCGCCTCCCATCCGCACTCGCGGCTGGCCTTCTGTTCGCAATCTCCTGCCCGCCGTCCTGAAGCACGTTTACTATGGCACGGACGCCGATGCCTTGGTCGTGCTTGTCGATTCCAACAGGTCACCCGTTTACACCGATAAGGACCGAGAAGGGCTCGAAACAAAGGAGGAATGCCGGCTGGTCCAGTTGCAGAAAGCGCTCGCCGAGACCCAGGCTCAGCTGCCTCAGTTGCCAACCAGAGCACGGATCAAGACGGCCGTCGGGCTAGCCGTGCCGGCCATAGAGGCTTGGTTGCTATGCGGCGTTGACCGGAACGTTTCCGAAGGCGCATGGGTGCGGGCGCTGCGGGAAGGACGCGTGCCTTACACGAAGAACGAGCTGAAGGTACGCGTCTATGGTAGCGACAGGGCCGGCGAAGTCCTGAAGACCGAGCGATCAATCGCAGAAGCTCGCCGACTGGCACAAGACATCGCCTTGCTGGAGAGCAAGTTCCCCATCGGCTTTGGCGCTCTTGCGGGGGACGTCCGAGCCTGGTAGTTCCTGCCGGGGCGACGTCCGGGGCGAATCCCTAACCTGGCATCTTTACCTTTCCGAAGAGCCGGCTATCCTATTGGGCCTTGACTGACGGGAGGAAGGAGTAGTCATGGCGAAGAGGATGCACGCGCGGGCCAGGCGGTGGCAGCGGGGAGTATCTTTCGGCTCGGCGGGGCGGCTGGGGGCGCACTCGGCCGGGTTCGAGCCGGCGGAGAACGGATACCTCACCTACCAGACGCTGGGGCCGACGTTCATGCTGCTGCGCCCGGACCGGCTGGTGATCGGCTCGCTCCAGCTTCCGCCGAAGTACACGGTGGCCGAGAAGACGCACTCCTGGACGCTGCGGGTAGCGAAGTACCGCGCGCCCGCCGCGGGCGGCTGCCCCGGGGTGAACCTGTCTGTCCTTTGCAGCGTGCTCTCGCCGGCGATGTGCTTTGCCAGCGACACCGACCGGATCCTCCGCTGGCGGTGGCAGGTGAAGGCCTCGCCGCAGTGGTGCGCGTTCCCGTCCGGGAAGGGCATCAAGATCGCCCACTACTCGCGGGGCTACCCTCTGCGGCGGTCGGACGCCGCGGCCTCGCGCAGGTTCCAGTTCGGCCGCTATCAGAGAGACGCTGCCCCCCCGCCGGGCCGCCTGCCCTGGACGGGCAAGTGGGTGCTGACCTTCGACCCGGCCAGGGGTGCTATCGTCCCGGTGCTGTGGGTCTTCGGCGGCGCCCGGCCGCGGCGAATCGACGTGACGTCTTACGAGTACATGGACTTTCACTTCCCGCGGCCATTTGGGCGGGTTTACGCCATGCCCATGTACGGGGCGGCTGAGATAGACCAGGCCGCCCTCGCCGACCTGCGCAACGGGAAAGGCCTGGCTAGGCTGCGGCGCTGGGGCGACTTCTGGGCGGCAGCCCTCGCGGGGATGCCTGACGAGATAGACGAGCACTTCCGCATCGACGAATCGGCCGGGACTATCGAGGTCCGCGACGTGGGCCGGCGGCTTGACGGCCGGCGGCCGACGGTCTGCCCGGTTCCGCCGTTCCTCTCGGCCGCCCGCGCCGGCAGGTACCCCATCACGATCTCCGGGCGGCAGTTGCCCGCCCCCGCCCTGCCGGGCCGCCCGCGCGACCTCTACACGCACTACGGCCCCTGCCGCCTCGTGGCCGGGCGGGAGCTGCGCTACACCATCCCGCTGTGCCCGTACCTCGACCGCGTGCTCTCCCCGGTGAGGGTTACCGGCGACCGCCGGGCGGCCGCGCTCACCAAGCGGCTGAGGGCGTACTTCGACGACGCGAAGTTCACCTACGGCGGCGACGGCGACTACGACCCCGACACGCTGCTGGACATACTGCACAACCTGCGCGTGCTGGCCTGGGCGGCGTGGTCGCTGCCCGACGACCAGCGCCGACCGGCCCAGGCGGCCATCGTCCGCCGCTTCGCCAGGCTCTTCAACAAGCGCTCGTACCTCTACCGCCGCGAGCCGACCACCGGGCGGCTGTTCGCCCGCGACCGCCGGATATTCGACCAGTTCGGCGAGGTCACCTACGACTTCGACTGGTACAGCGGGATGAACCTGGCCGGGCTGTTCGCGGGGGTGTACTTCGGGGCGATCTCAGCCGACTTCGTCCGCCGCCGCTGGTCGCTGGTGAGCGACATCGCCGCCTACTTCGAGATCTTCCAGGACTGGGCCACCATGGTCCCCTGGACGGACCCGCGCGGCGAGCTGCTGAACATCGACTGCTGCCGGCACGGCATCCAGGGGATGATCGGCCTGGCCCGGCTGGCGGAGCGGTTTGGCCTGGCCCGCCAGCGCGACCTGGCGCGGCTGATCGCGTCGCGGTACATGGTCTTCCTCGCGGCCGAGCACACGCTGCCGGAGCTGTACGAGTCGGGCGGGGTGCCCGTGACCCCCTGGGGCCGGGGTGGCGGCAGCATGACCCTCGGCTTCGGCGGCCTGCACGAGCGCGACCTTCGCCCGTCGAGCGTTCACTCGGGCGTCAGGAACCCATACACCCTCAGCCCGCTCAACCCCGAGCACATGCTGTTCCTGCGCGACTACGGCCCGGTCGAGAAGCTTCAGCGCTACGAGGCCGAGGTCCTCGACAAGGAGTTGCCCGGCTGGGACGTTGATCCGGCGAGGGTGTACTTCAAGGGGCAGCGCCGCGGGAGCATCGAGCACAACGCCGGAGCGTACCACTTCTACATGATGGACCCGCACCTGTTCCTGCGGATGCTGGTGCTGGATTGGCCCAGCCGCAAGGCCATCGGCAAGGCCCGGGAGCTGTCCGGGCAGGTCATCGCCACGGCCCTGGTGGCCGACGCGCCGAAGGTCCTCTGCCCCAACGCGGTCGCCTTCGCCGGCACCGAGTGGGACGCCAGGCGGCGGGTGCTGACCATCCGCGCCGACGCCGGTCGAGCAGTGCGGGCGAGCTGGGAGGTTCTTTGGCCCGAGCGGCCGGTGGAGGTCGAAGGCCCGGGCGGCGCGAGGCACCGTTTCAGCGGCGGCAGGCTGACGCTCAGCGCCCCCTGCCGCGGGCGCGTCGAGTGGCGCGTCAGATACGCCTGACCGGGTCGCTCGCGGCGGTCAGCGCAGGACGGCCGCGCTGTCCCAGACGAGCTGGGCCTTGCCGTCGGCGACCTCGGCGGCGGTGTGGCAGGCCAGCGGCTCGCCCACTATCCAATCGTGCGTGGGCAGCTCCAGGCTGGAATGCACCCGGCACTCGATGTTCACCGGGCACTCGGCGATCAGCGGGGCCTTGACCTTCGCCGCGGGCGCGGCCGTCAGGTTCGCCAGGGCGAACTTGTCGGCGTCGGGCCGGGTGGTCAGCGAAACCGACCCGCAGACGTCCCACGCATCCTTCAGCCCCGCGTGCGGGATGTTGATGACGAACTCGCCGGTCTGCTCGATGCAGGTGGTGGTGTATCGCTTCCAGAAGTACTCGCCCGCCGCCCGGGCGCACATGGCGATGCCGAAGAGCCTCGGCGCGCCGTTGACCAGCGCCCATGCCCCGACCGTGCAGATGTCGGCCTTTCCGGCGGCATCGACGGCCGAGACGAGGCACACCGAGCCGGGGTAGAAGATCGAGAAGCCAGGGTCGTCGGGAAATGCGGTCCGCTTTTCCATTGTCGTGTCCCCGAAAGATCAGTACGCGGTGAAGAGCTTGGCCCCCGGGTAGTATTCCAGAAGGATCTCCTTGGCGGTGTATCCCTTTTGGGCCTTGCCTTCTGCGCCCCACTGGCACATGCCGACGCCGTGCCCGAAGCCGCGCCCGTTCTCGAAGACGATGGAGTTGCCGGCGTCGCGGACCTGGCAGTTGGTGCTGTAGAGGCCCTTTGCCGAGGGGTGGCCGTGGCGCAAGAGGCACAGGCGGAGGTCCTGCCCGCGAATCCGGACCTTCCTGCCGCGCGGTCCGACGACGTCGAGCCACACCAGCCAGCCGTGGAAGGTCGAGACGACCTCGATGGTCTTTACCCCGTCCAGGTTGGCGGCGGCCTTGTAGGTCCGCGCCACCGCGCTGTGGATGACGGCCTTGGGCACGGTCACCGCCGGCCAGTTGTATCGCCGCGCGGCCGAGCAGTCGTAGCAGCTCTGCCCCCCCGCCAGCGGGCCGGCAGCCACCGGCGGGCCGCGCAGCGAGTGGGCGTTGTTGACCGTCCCGCCGCAGCAGGAGGAGTAGTAGGCCCTGAAGTACTTCTCGGCGCCTTTCGGCCCGGCGGCCAGGACGATGCCGTGGGTGGACTGGACCGCCCGCCACGATTTGTCGGTCTCGGCCGAGAAGCCGCCGTAAACCTGCGACGACTGATCGTCGCGGAGGTCGTATGACCGGCCCTTCCCGAACGTTGACATCTCGTACAGGGCGTACGTGCGGGCGGCGATGGCCTGGGCCTGATACGTCCGGTCGTGCCACCTGGCGTAAAGCTCCTTGCCCAGCACGCCGGCGAGGTAGCTCTCCAGGTCGAGGTGGTTGACGACGATGATGCCCGTCGCGCCGTCAGGGAGCATCACCATCCGCCCGCGGTACAGCTTCGTGCCGAGACGGATGTACGACCGCCCGACGCTCTCGACGACCAGCTCCCTGGCCGGATACCTGGCGGCGTGGATGGACCATGTGCCGCCCTTGCGGGTCAGATCGCCCTCGGCCAGGCTGTCCATCGAGCTTGCCACGACCTTGCCGTCGGCCAGGATCGTGTAGCCGCCGGTCGCGCCCAGGGCGATGCGGTCGCCCGATGCCAGCAGCACCCGGACGGTGGGCACGTTCTCGGTGGCGGCCGGGGCCTCGACGACAGGTTGGGCTCGCGGCGGGCACCCCACTCCGGTCAGGAGCAGCAGCGCCGCTGCCGCCGCCATCGACACGCCGGACAAAGCGCGGCGGAACAATCGTCCAGGCACGGGTGACATATTCATTCTGGCCCCCCCGGGGGTCATTGCGTTTCCCGCAGCCGCAGACCGTACTCGGCCAGACGCTGCTGGACCTCGTTGAGCGAGGTCTGCCCGAAGTTCCGGCAGGCGAGCAGCTCCGGCTCGGTCTTGGCCGCCAGCGAGCCCAGCGTGGCCACGCCGAGGGTCTCCAGCGCCCGGCGGGCGCGGACGGAGAACTCCACCTGCGACAGCGGAGTGGCCAGCACGCCCTCGTTGCCGACCGAGGCCGTGGGAATCTCCGGCTGCATCGCCTTGGGCATGCCCTCCTCAAGCATCTGCCCCAGCCGGAGGTTCTTCGTGGCCAGCATGGTCTTGATTTCCGCCAGCGAGGTCTCGCCGAAGTTCTTGTAGCTCAGCAGCTCCGGCTCGGTGACGTTGAGCAGATCGCCGAGCGTTCGAATGTTCATCTTCTTGAGGCAGTTGCGGGCCCTGACCGACAGCTCGAAATCGGTGACGGGGATGGCCAGCAGGTCGTTCCGCAGGGCGATGCGCTTGGCCTCGTCCTCGTCGAAGACCATGGTCTTGGATGCGATGGCGTCCTTGAGGAACAGCCTGGCGCGGGCGTGTGTGGGATCGACGGCGAGGATCCGGCGCAGGCAGCGGGCGGCGTCGTCGTAGCGGCCCACGTCCTCGTAGAGGACCGCCAGGTTCAGCAGGGCGCCGGAATAGACGGGCCGGCGCTCGGGCAAGGGCGGGCGACCCTCGCCCGGCGTGGATCGGGCGACGCACTCGCGGTACAGCTCCATCGCCTTGTCCTCTTCGCCGTGCAGGTCGTAGTAGTATGCCAGGCGGAATGTCGCCCCCGGGTGCCCGCTCTGGAGCTGCCGGGCCTTCTCGTACAGGTCCCCCGCCTCGTCGTAGTCGCCGCTCATCTCGGCGACCATCCCGGCGATGTGATACCAGTCGGGGTCCTCCTGGCTGGACTTGGCGAACCGCCCGATCGTCCTCTTCGCCTCGGCCAGATCGCCGGCGAGGCACTGGGCCTCCGCGAGCTGGAGGCATAGCTGCTTGGCGTCCCAGCCGCGGTCCTCTGCCCGCTGGAAGTTCTCGATTGCCGCCGCCCAGTTGTGGAGCTGCTTGTTGCAGAGCCCCTGGTAGAAACGGCGCTCCTTGTTGTCGGTGCCCTTGGCGAGCAGCTCCAGGGCCTCGGCAAAGCGGAAGAGCATGTACCTCAGGATGCCGAGCTTGACCGCGGCCGCGCCTGAGGGGTCGGGGTTCTGGGCGGAAAGCGCCAGGGCCGACTCGCGGAGCGCCCGGATCGGGTCGGACGTGCTCAGGAGCACCTGCCGCAAGCGCGAGCAGTCCTCCGCGGACCAAAGCTCCTTCGCCATCATCTGCTCCAGTTCGGTGCTGACATTGTCCATCGGGTCTCTCCTGACCAAGCTGTGCACGTGCACCCCACCGGGACGCCGCACTTCCACCGTGCGGGAAGATCCGGTATTATAATCTTCTCCGCGACACATGCAAGTCCGTCCCGGAAGGCGTCTCATGATACACATGATCGTCAATCCCAGGAGCGGCAGCCGATCCCAGCGCGGGGCGCTGGCCGAAATGCAGGCGATTCTGCGTGCCGGGGGCAGGGAGGTGGTGGAGCACCGCACCACCGGCCCGGGGGACGCCACGCGGTATGCCGAGTCGATCGCCGCGGAGGCCCGCGTGGTGATAGTCTGGGGCGGCGACGGCACGGTCAGGGAGGTCGCGGCGGGCCTGGCCGGGACCGAGGTGTCCATCCTGGCGTGCCCTGCCGGCACAGAGAACCTACTGGCAAAGGAGCTGAGGATGCCCTCGCATCCTCGCCTGCTGGTCGAGGTCGTGGACGCGGGCAGGACCGTCGACTGCGACCTGGGAATGGTGAACGGGCGGGTCTTCCTGCTGATCATGGGAATCGGCTTCGACGGCGAGGTGGTCCGCCGACTGGCCGCCATCCGCCGCGGGCACATCACGCACCTGAGCTATTTCTGGCCAATGTGGCGGACATTCTGGGAGCACGACTTCCCGAGGCTCAAGATCATCGCCGACGGGCAGGAGGTCTTCGACGACTACGGCCTGGCGTTCGTGGGCAATATCTCGCGCTACGCCGTCGGCCTGAGAATCTGCCGCGAGGCACGCTACGACGACGGGCTGCTGGACCTGGTCGTCTTCTCCTGCCAGGAGCAGACCGCCCTGCTGCTGCACGCCGCCTGGACCCTGCTGAGGCAGCACCCGCTGAAGGGCAACGTTATATACCGGCAGTTCCGCCGGGGGCGGATCGAGACCGAGAAGCCGGTCCCCTCGCAGACGGACGGGGACATCGGCCCGAACACACCGCTGGACATCTCGGTTCATGCCGGTAAGGTGCGGCTGCTGGTGCCGCCCCCGCGCCCGGGGCTGAGCCTGTGGCCCTGGCAAGGAGAGGTCCCGCTATGAATGAGACGAGCACCTGCCAGATAGCTTCCGTGACCGTCGGCGCCGGCCGGCCGGTGCTGATCGCCGGGCCCTGCCTGGCCGAGAGCCTCGAGCTGTGCCAGACCGTGGCCGATGCCCTGGCCGAGGTATGCCGGAAGCTGAACGTGGGTTTCGTCTTCAAGGCCAGTTACGACAAGGCCAACCGCACCGCCCTGGACAGCGCCCGCGGCCCGGGGATCGAGCTGGGGCTGGAGTGGCTCGACGCCGTCCGCCGCAAGGTCGGCGTGCCCGTGCTCTCCGACGTGCACGAGGCCGCCCAGGTGGCCCGCGCCGCCGAGGTGCTGGACTGCCTTCAGATCCCCGCCTTCCTGTGCCGCCAGACCGACCTGCTGATCGCCGCCGGCAAGTCCGGGCGGGCAGTGAACATCAAGAAGGGCCAGTTCCTCGCCCCGGGCAAGATGCGCTTCGCCGTCGAGAAGGTCCGCTCGACCGGCAACGCCAACGTCCTGCTGACCGAGCGCGGCACCACCTTCGGGTACGATTCGCTGGTCAACGACTTCCGGTCGGTCCCGATCATGCGCCAGCTCGCCCCGGTGGCCTTCGACGCCACCCACTCGGTCCAGCAGCCGGGCGGCGGCGAGGCCGTCACCGGCGGGCAGCGGCAGTTCGTCCCGCCCCTGGCCCGGGCGGCCATGGCCGCCGGCGCCGACGCCCTGTTCATCGAGACCCACCCCGAGCCGGACAAGGCCGCCTCCGACGCCGGAAGCCAGTGGCCGCTGGATGATGTCGAGGCCCTGCTGAAAGTCTGTATGGAAATCTTCCACCTCGCCCGGGAAAATTAAACAGCCCAGGCGAGCGTGCGGTGTTCACATCCGCCACGGGAGTGGCAGCGATGAAGATCGAATACAAGATATTCATCCTCGCTGTGCTCATCGGCGCGTGCGCGTGGGTCGGGCATGGGACCTTGGAGCATTGGCTCGAGCCCAGAGAGGGGTTGTCGTTCTGGGACATGCTCCTGGTGAACGTGCCCGCGCACGAGCTGTACGCCCGATTGCTGTTCATGGCGACCTGCGTGGTGCTGGGCCTGATGGCGGCGGGGTACGCCCGCAGGCGCAGGCTGGCGGTGGAGGCGCTGAGGCAAGCGGGGATGGAAAAGAACGCCATCCTGGACAGCATGGGCGAGCACGTGGTGTACCAGGACAAGAGCCACCGCGTCTTATGGATGAACAAGGCCGCGGCCGATTCGCTCGGGGGCAGCGCAGATGAGTTCGTCGGGCGCACCTGCTACGAGCTTTGGCAGCAGCGCGACACTCCCTGCCCCGGCTGCCCGGTCAGATCGGCCATTGAAACGGGCCAGCCGCATAAGGCCGAAACGACCACTCCCGACGGAAGGACTTGGCTGGTGGGCGGCTCGTCGCTGAGGGACGAACGCGGTCGTATCATCGGCGCCGTCGAGATGACGGAAGACATAACCGCCCGCAAGAAGGCCGAGGAGACGCTGCGCCACTACGAGCGGGCCGTGGAGGGCTCGGCCGACCTGATCGCCGGCGTGGATCGCGACTACAGGTACTTCCTCGCCAACGAGGCCTTTCTCAAGTACCACCGGCTGAGCCGCGAGGAGATCATTGGACGGACCGTCCCGGAGCTGCTGGGCGAAAACATATTCGAGAAAGATGTCAAACCGCATGTGGATCGCTGCCTGGAGGGACAGATCGTCCAGTATGAGCTGGTGCACGGCGGCCCTGATGAGCAGGAGCACAACCTCGAAATCACCTATTACCCGCTGAGAGGCGACGGGTCCCGGCCGACCGGGCTGGTGTCCGTGATGAGGGACATCACCGACCGCAAGCGAGCCGAGGAGGCCCTGCGTGTGCAGCGGGGCTTCGCCGAAAGTCTGGTGGACACCGCCAGGGTGATCGTGCTGATCCTGGACCGCGAAGGGAAGGTCGTCCGCTTCAACCGGTTCGCCCAGGAGCTGACCGGCTATTCCGAAGAGGATGTCGTGGGGAAAGACTGGTTCGCGACCTTCCTGCCGGATGGCGATCGGCCGCGGATCGAGGACGTCTTCAGCGCCGTGATGTCGGGAGAGCCGGCGCGGGGAATGGTGAACGCCATCCTCGCCAGGGATGGGCGGCGCATCCTCATCCGCTGGTACAACTCGCTGCTGCGCGACGCCCAGGGAGAAGTGATCGGCGTCCTCTCGATCGGCAACGACATCACCGAGGTCCTGGAAAAGGAGGAGCAGCTCCGCCAGGCGGTCAAGATGGAGGCCATCGGGCGCCTGGCTGGGGGAATCGCCCACGACTTCAACAACATGATGGCGATCGTCCGGGGCTATGCTGACCTGCTGTCCAAATCGGTGAGTGACGACCAGCAGCGGGAGGACGTGGGGAAGATACGCACGGCCGCGGACAGGGCAGCTGGCCTGACCAAGCAGTTGCTGGCATTCAGCCGCAGGCAGGTCGTCCAGCCGCGGACGATACAACTGAACGACGTCATCCTGGGGATGGATTCCATGCTGCGGCGGGTCATAGGCGAGGACGTGGATCTGGCCACCGTCGCGGCAAAGCGGCTTTGGCCTGTGACGGCAGACCCGTCCCAGCTCGAGCAGGTAATCCTCAACCTGGTGGTCAACGCCCGCGAGGCCATGCCCAATGGCGGCAAGCTGACGATCCGGACGTCCAACGCCACGCTGGGCGCGAGCCAGGCCGCCCGCCTGCCGGAGGTGGCGCCGGGACAATACGTCGTGCTGTCGGTCAGCGATACCGGCGTGGGCATGACCGACGAGGTGAAGGCCCACGTCTTCGAGCCTTTCTTCACCACCAAGGAAGTCGGCGAGGGCACCGGGCTCGGGCTGGCGACCTGTTACGGGATCGTCAAGCAGAACGAGGGGCACGTCGAGGTGGAGAGCGAGCCGGGAAAGGGTACCACCTTCCGCTTCTACCTGCCGCGGAGCCATGAGCCGGCCGAGAAGATCGAGCAGGAGGCCGGCCCAACGCCTGACCGCCTCAGCAAAGGCGGAGAGACCGTCCTCGTCGCCGAGGATGAAGAGCCCGTTCGCCAACTGATCGTCCGGGTCCTCCGCGAGGCCGGATACACCGTCCTGGAGACCGCCAACGCACGCGAAGCCCTGCCCCTGGGCGAGCACTACGAAGGCCCCATCCACCTGCTGGTGACGGACGTTATCATGCCGGGAACCGGCGGCAGCGACCTGGCCGCGCGACTTACGGAGAAGCGCCCGGAAATGAAGGTGCTGCACATCTCGGGTCATGCCGGGCAGACCGCTCCGGGACAGGGGCTCGGGGCGGGCAATGGCGTCTTTCTGGCCAAGCCTTTCTCCCCCGGCGAGCTGACCAGGGGCGTCCGCCGGGCCCTGGGGCGGCGCGACAGGCAAGGAGGCGGCGCATGAAGTCGATTCACATAGTCGAGGAGCACCTGCCATTCGCCTGGGAGAAGGCCCTGCTGGCATGCTGGGAATCGGGCGAGAGCTTCCCCACCGAGTACGACAGACCCGGCGACCCCAACAGCCGAGACGTCGCCGCCCTCATCCACGTCACACGCCCCTTCGAGGAGCCGAGAATTCACCGCGCCTTCCCCGGCGGGCTGGACTTCCTCGAAAAGTACCGCGCCGAAGTCCTCTACGGCGTGCACGATCACTGGATCGACCCGGCGGCGGGCAAGTGGGAGTACACGTATCACCAGCGGATGTTCGAGTATGACGTGCCCGGAACCGGAGTCTTCGACCAGGTGGAGGCCGCCGTCGAGAAGCTCAAGCAGGCCCCCCACACGCGCCGCGCCCAGGCGGTCACCTGGCAGGTCTGGCGGGACATGAACGTCGCCGACCCGGCCTGCCTCCAGCGGCTGTGGTTCCGCATCTCCGGCGGCGCGCTGCACATGAACATCCACATCCGCTCCAACGACGCTTTCAAGGCCGCGTTCATGAACATGCACGCCTTCACGGAACTCCAGCGCCTCGTCGCGGAGCGCGTCGGCGTGCGCCCCGGCGAGTACATTCACGTGGCCGATTCGTTCCACATCTACGGCAGCTACTTCGACGAGTTCGAGGGGTTCCTGCAGACGGTCAAGGTCCGGGAGGCTTCGGACAGGGTCTATACCACCGACTTCGCCAGGCCGTTCTTCGTCGAGGGGTGCGACGCCCTGCTGGCCGAGGACGACATGCCGGCCGACAAGAAGGCCCTTGTGAAGGAGCGCAGGGCGGAGCTGGCGGGCTGACGCTCCGATGGGGCGGCGTCCGGGGCAGCGCGGCCCCGGGGGCGGCCGCGGCTCAGCCTGCCGCGTCGGCGTGGTCGTGGTTGGCCGGGTCCGAGTAGAACTGGATCACCTGGTCTGAAACCTCGAAGAAGGCCTTGACCGCCGCCGGATCGAAGTGCTTGCCCTCCTCGCTGCGGATCGTCACCAGGGCCTGCTCCATCGACATCGCTTCCTTGTAGCATCGCTTGGAGACGAGAGCATCGAGTACGTCGGCCAGGCCGACGATCCTGCCTACCGCGGGGATCTGTTCGCCCGCCAGTCCGTTGGGGTAGCCCTTGCCGTCCCAGCGCTCGTGGTGGGTCAGCGCGACTGCCCGGGCGGCGTCCACCAGATCGTTCATCGGGTCGCCGAGTATCTCCATCCCGATGAGGGGATGTTCCTCGATGATGGCCCGCTCCCGCTCATCCAGGCGCCCGGGCTTGCGGAGGATGGCGTCGGGTATGCCGATTTTCCCCACGTCGTGCATGGGGCTGGCGAACCGGATCACTTCCACCTGCCTGGGAGTCAGCCCCATCGCCTCGGCGATCAGGGCCGAAGTGTGGCTGATGCGGCGCAGGTGCATGGACGTCTCGTTGTCGCGAAACTCCGCCGCCACCGACAGGCGGATGATCGTGTCGAGGTGGGCCTGCTTGAGCCGCTCCCGCAGCAGGGCGTTGTGGATGGTGACGGCCGCCATCGAGACCAGCGAGAGCATGCCTCCGCACTCGGGGTCGGGGAAGGGCACGATCTTGCGATTCTCGTCGAGCCTGTTGAATAGCTCCAGGACGCCGATGCACTCCGTGCCGGGGCAGGTGAGCGGAATCGCCAGAATGCTCCTGACGCGGTAGCCGAGCTTGGCGTCGTGCTCGCGGTTGATGCGGAACGGCGCCCCCTCAGGCAGCATGTACGAATTGGATATGTTCATCACCTCCCGGCTGGAGGCCACGAAACCCGCCAGGGAGTCGTTGTTGATGGGGAATCCCCTGCCCACGAGCAGGTTATCGAGCTGCGCGGAGGCAATCCGGTCGTTCTGGGCGACCGCCAGTCTCAGCGCCCCCTTCTGCACCACATACAGGCTCCCAGCCTCGGCCCGTGCGAGCTTACGGACCTCCCGAAGAATCATGTCCAGCATCTTGGGAAGATCGTCGATCGAGGCCAGATTGACCGCCACGTGCAGCAGGCTGTGGAGGACGTCCGGCTCCTCGTGCTGGCTTTCCACGTGGCCCATGTCTGGCACGGGATACCTCCCCCGCACTCTATGCCCACACCTAGATTCGGCTAGATGCGGCCGGACCTTAACTTAGGTGCTTGCTAACCGCGCGCCGTCCCGGCGGCGCTTGTCGGGGGCGGCTCGTGGTGGTACACTTGACCCCGGATTACCCCTGTGGAGGCTCAGGGATGCGCGTACTGTACCTGGACATTGACACGCTCAGGCCCGACCACCTGGGCTGCTATGGCTACCACCGCGACACCTCGCCGAACATCGACCGCGTGGCGGGCGAGGGGACGCGGTTCGAGAAGGTGTACGTCTCCGACGCCCCCTGCCTGCCCAGCCGGGCCAGCATGTTCACCGGGCGGTTCGGCATCCACACCGGCGTGGTCAACCACGGCGGCGAAGCGGCGGACATCAGGCCCGTGGGGCGCGACCGCAAGTTTCACACCTCCGCCCAGCGCCCGGGGCTCATCGAGGCCGTCCGCGATGCCGGAATCTACCCCGTCTCGGTGAGCCCGTTCGCGTGGCGACACTCGGCCTGGTGGTTCTGCGCGGGCTGGCGGGAGATGTACAACCCCGGCAAGCGCGGGCAGGAGATCGCCGACGATGTCAGCGGCTACGCCCTGGACTGGATTGCCCGCAACGCCCGGCGTGACGACTGGCTGCTGCACGTGAACTTCTGGGACCCGCACACGCCCTACCGCACGCCGGAGGAGTTCGGCAACCCGTTCGCGGACGACCCGGCGCCGGCGTGGTACACGGAGGAGCTGCGGCGGCGGCACTGGGACAGCTTCAGCCCGCGCTCGCCCCGCGAGCCGACGGGCCGCTACGACGGCAAGCCTTCGCCCCACCCGCGCGTCCCGGAGCAGATAGCCTCGCTGGACGACTACCGCCGGTGGATCGACGGGTACGACTGCGGCATCCGCTACGCCGACGAGCACTGCGGCCGGATCCTGAACGCCCTGGCCGACGCCGGGGTGCTCGACGACACGCTGGTCATGGTCACGTCCGATCACGGCGAGAACCAGGGCGAGCTGTGCGTGTATGGCGACCACCACACGGCCGACCAGGCCACCTCGCGCGTGCCGATGATCCTGCGCGTTCCGGGCACGGCCGGCGGGCGAGTGGACGACGCCCTGCACTACCAGAGCGACGTGGGCGCCACGCTGGTGGAGCTGCTGGGCGGGCAGGCGAGCGAAGACTGGGACGGACGCAGCTTCGCCGAGGCGTTCGGCGCCGGCCAGGCCCGAGGCCGCGACTACGTCGTCTTCAGCCAGAACTGCTGGGCCTGCCAGAGGGCCGTCCGCTGGGACGACGACGTCTTCATCCGAACCTATCACACCGGGCTGAAGGAGCTGCCCGGGCGAATGCTCTTCAACGTGGCCGACGACCCGCACGAGCTTGACGACCTGGCCGAGCGGCAGCCGGCGCTCGCCGACCACGGCCAGGCGCTCATCGAACAGTGGACCGCCGAGATGATGTCGGCCGGCGATTCGGCCACCGACCCCATGTGGACGGTGATGCGCGAGGGCGGGCCCTACCACTGCCGCGAGATCGGCCCGCGCTACGTCGAGCACCTGCGCAAGACCGGGCGGGCGCACCACGCGGACTTCCTCGAAGCCAATCCGACCGGGCTGAGAGGCTGAGCGACTGGGCGGCGGCGGTCACTGCTCCACGGCGAAGAAGTCGCGGACCAGGCGGCGGTACTCGGCGGGGACGCCCTCACCGCGCAGCGATTCTGCCGCTCGGCGTCTGGCGGCCGCCCACGCCTCATCGAACGGCACGGGACGCTCCACCA
>CBFCZU010000048.1:0-20487 GCA_965602635.1 uncultured Planctomycetales bacterium
AGCCCCTCGGGCTGGGGAGCTGTTGGTCATAGGCCACGGCTTCAGCCGTGGTGCAGGGGCGCCCCCCGACCCATTCCAGGGCGCTTCAGCGTCCTTCCCATGGATTGGCTTCAGCCGCCTGTGAACCGTCATGCATGACACATGCCCACGCAGACTGCGCGAGGGCATGGCACCCGGCGTGGACCCGCGTGGTTGCTTCGCTGCGCTCCGCAGCCCACGGCACCCAGTCTTGGTGATACGTTTGCGCGCGCAATCGCTACCCCCCCCTCCCGGCGAAATCGGGGGAAAATGAAATTTTCGGCCGCCGGCCCGGCCGGGAGTTATGGCAAGGGCCCCCTCTATGGCAACACGTTTGCGCGCGCAAAGGCTTCCGCGCACGGTAAGGGTGGAGGGGGCGCGCCTCAAGTGTGCGCTCCCGGAGCGCCTGACAACCGAATAGGCGAGGGCGGAGGAGCGAGTGCGGAGTGCAGAGTGCGGAGTGCGGGAACGGATTGCCAATTGCCGATTTCCAATTTCCAATTGGGCTCGCGGAGTTCGCGAGTCTTTGCTGCTCAAGGACTTACGGACTTCGGGGCGGTTGGGAAACGTTCCGTTTCGTTCCGAAACTTTCCGTTTCGTTCCGTTCTGTTCCGCCCCTTTCCGTGTGGTTCCGAACGGACCCCCTATTGCCTGGTGCCCGGTGCCTGGTGCCGAGCTGGGAGTGCTGAGTGCGGAGTGCGGAGTGCGGAGGGTCCCGATAGGAACCCATTTCCCCTCTTCGTTCGCGTGGCTTGTCCGGCGAAGCCGGATTCGCGGCGAAAAACAAGGAAGGCATTGACACGCAAGGACTTACGGGTTTCGGGCCCGTTGCGAAACTTTCCGTTTCGTTCCGAAACTTTCCGTTTCGTTCCGTTTCGTTCCGAAGTTTTCCGTTTCTTTCCGTTCTGTTCCGTCTGGTTCCGGGTGGTTCCGGGCGGCGGCGAGCGGGTGTGGACGAGACGTATGGGGACAGGCGGGTGGGCGCCCCTGCCGGAACGCCGCAAGAAATGGGCGGCTCCTTCCGATAATGTGAGGGTGCCTGTATTGAACCAAACCCTGTCCCAAACCTAACTTGGAGATCGTGCAATGGCGGACAAGAAAGCGGACCTCGCCGGCCCCGGCATCGGCGACTACGACCAATTGGCGAAGGACCTGCCGGGGGATTATCGCTCCCTGCTCACCCCAAAGGAGACACAGAAGGCCATCCTCGCGGTCAAGAGCTACATCGACGAGAACCTCTGCAAGGAACTCAACCTGATGATGGTCACGGTGCCCCTGATCGTGGACGTCGAGAGCGGCGTCAACGACTACCTCGACCGCGACGGGTCCCGCACCCCCATCGGGTTCCACATATCCAACGACCACGACAAGAACCCCGTGGACGCCGAGGTAGTCCAGGCCGCCACCAAGTGGAAGCGGATGGCGCTGCGGCAATTCGACATGAAGCCCGGCGAAGGGTTGAACACCGACATGCGGGCCGTGAGAAAGGACTACTTCCTCGACCACGACCACAGCGCCTACGTTGACCAGTGGGACTGGGAGCTGGCGATCACGGCCGAGCAGCGAAACCTCCTGTTCCTCAAGCAGGTCATCCAGAAGATATGGAAGGTCATCAAGGGCGCCGAGACGCACGTCCAGGAACTCTTTCCGCAACTGAAGACGGACAAGTACCCGGACCTGCCCGACGAGCTGACGTTCATCCACGCCGAGGACATCCTCGCGAAGTATCCCGACCTGCCGCGCAAGCAGCGCGAGACCACGATCATTCAGGAGTATCCGGCGATCTTCATTTACGGCATCGGGTGGGTGCTCGAGGACGGCTACCCGCACGAGATGCGGGCGGCCGATTACGACGACTGGGCGACGGAGACGACCTCCGAGGACGGCCGGCCGATGCACGGACTCAACGGCGACATACTCGTCTGGAACCCGGTGACGAAGCGCCGCCACGAGCTGACCTCGATGGGCATCCGGGTCAACGCCGAGAGCCTCAGGAAGCAGCTCGAGATCTCCGGCCAGCTCGACTTCCTCAAGCTGCCCTACCACAAGGCGATCGTCAACAACGAGATACCGCTGAGCATCGGCGGGGGCATCGG
The DNA here is from genome assembly GCA_965602635.1 of uncultured Planctomycetales bacterium. Lineage (GTDB taxonomy): Bacteria > Planctomycetota > Phycisphaerae > SM23-33 > SM23-33 > CBFCZU01. The sequence goes on from CBFCZU010000048.1 coordinate 2,115, forward strand.
GCAATCGCGCACCCAGATGCTGCTGCTCAGGAAGGCGCACCTCGGCGAGGTGACCGTGTCGGTATGGCCCAAGCGGCTCAAGGAGATCTGCGCGGCGAAGAACATCCACGTACTGGAGTAAAGCCGGGCCCGGCCGGCCTCTTGCCCCCAGCGGCCGGTCGTGGTATTGAGTTGCCGCCGGGGCAGCCGGTGACGCACAAGGAGAAGACGTGATGCCCGCCAGTAAAGGCCGTGCCGACGGCCCCCGCGAGTCCGCCGAGACGTCGCTGCCGCGGATCGACCTCGGTCCGCACTCCATCTCCCGGCTGATCTGCGGGTCCAACCCGTTCAACGCCGGCTCGCACCTGTCGACCTTCGTCAACCGCGAGATGCGCGAATACTACAGCGCCGATCAGATCATGAAGACCCTCGGCCGGTGCCAGGAGGTGGGCATCAACTGCTGGCAGAGCGTCGTCGCCAACTGCGAGCTGTACCGGCGGTTCATCGACGAGGGCGGTCAGATGCACTACATCTCGCTGACCGCCGACGATCCGGCGTGCCTGACGACCCTCGCCGATGCCGGGTGCATCGGCGTCGCGTTCCACGGCGAGGTCGCCGACGGCCTGTTTCGGAACGGCAAGTTCGACGACGCGCATGACTACCTCAAGCGGATCCGCGACTCGGGCATGCTGGTCGGCGTGGCCACGCACATGCCCGCGGTGGTCGAGGCGGTCGAGTCGAACGGCTGGGACGTGGACTTCTACATGACGTGCGTGTACGAGCGGCACCGCAGCGCGGCCGAGCTCGAGAAGATGCTCGCCCACGTGCCGATCTGCCCCGGCGAGGTGTACCTGTCCGACGACCCGCCGCGGATGTTCAAGGCCATGCGGCAGACGGACAGGCCCTGCCTGGCGTTCAAGATCCTGGCGGCCGGGAGGCTCTCGGATCGGCCCGAGTGGGTCGAGCAGGCCTTCCGGGACACCTTCCAGTCGATCAAGCCCAACGACGCCGCCATCGTCGGCATCTACGATCGCTACAGCGATCAGCCGGCCGAGTGCGCCGAGCTGGTCCGCCGCTTCGGCGGCGACGCGCGCGGCGGCTGACGGGCCGCCCTCAGCCCGCGGGCAGTTCCAGGACGAGCAGGGCGTCCTCCCAGCCGTCGGGCGTGGCGAACTGCTGCTGCCCGGAAGCCGCGTGGGTGGTCCGCTGGCCGGACTTGCCCGTCCGGGGATCGATCCAGAACGCCTCGTACTCGGTGCCCGCGCCGAGGGTATCCATGGCGACCGACAGCCGCGACGGCTCGCCGGCATAGACGACGGCCCATCGGCCTTCCGGGTGGCGCGCGGCCAGGGTCAGCACCCGCCCGTCGGTCCGTCCGCCGGCGGCAAGAAGCTGCTGGTCCGGGACGAGCCGCCACCACTCCTCCCTGGCCATGAGGGCGTCCTTGACCACGCCCATCTGGCGGGCGCCCGGCGGATCGAGTGCCTCGCGCCAGTTCGGCGGCAGGATCCAGAAGAACCTGTGCCCGTAGGTGTGATGCCCGCCGGCCAGGTAGCTGTAGTAGGCCTGCCTGCGAAGCCACAGCGGCGTGACGTCGAAGCCGTACTCCGTGCCGCCCTCGTAGGCGCCCTCGGCCATGACCACGGGCTTGGTGGGCTGGCGCTGGTAGTCCTCGACCACCATGGGGTGGATGAGATCAACGTGGCTGAATGTCTGGATCGAGTTGAACGCCAGCCAGTCGTCGGCATGGAGTATGGTGCCGGAGGTGGCCGGCGAAGGATCGGGGTGGGCGGTGATGATGTGCGCGCCGCCGTCGCCTTCCCGGAGCCCGCGGGCAAGCTCGCGGCAGATGGGCACGTCGGCCTCCTCGGCCCGGGGGTACATCGACCAGACGATCTCGCCCACGTCCTTGTAGCGCTGCGCGACCCACCGCGCCCACGGGCGGGCGTTGGCGACGTTGACCTGCCCCTTCATCCGGACGGTGTGGTAAACGCCGACGGCCAGCACCATCCCTTCGCAGCGGCGGCACAGGTCGATGGCCTTGTCCACGTACTCGAAGTATCGCTCGTTGGGCCTGAGGGGGTCGCCGTCGTGCCAGGGCAATTGCCCCTCGACGTTCTCCAGCGGGTCCACCCCGACGAGCATGATCTGAAGGCAGGTGAACCCCAGCTTGGCCCTGCTGTCGAGGATTTGCTGGACGTCGTCCAGGGAGAACAGGCGGAATAGCTCCCACTGGGTGTCGCCGAGCCAGAAGAACGGCTCCCCGCCGGGTCGGACGAAGTATCGGCCGTCGTCGCTGATGAGGATCGGAGTGGTCTGTCGTTTCGGCTTCACACCAGGTCTCCTTTCTCCCGCCGCCGGAGGCATGGGTGGCCGGCGGGTCAGACGCCCTCGGCCGAGGACCGCGAAGTGGCGACGACCTCCTCGGCCGTTACCTCCCGCCCCAACCGGTCGGAAAGGTATATGCCCTCGCTGACCAGCATGGTCTGCAGCGCCACCTCCGCGGTCGGCATCAGCTCGACCTTGCCGGCCAGCGCGGCGATCCAGTGGTGCTGGGACGAGTCGTACGCGCTCTGGCTGTCGTCGAACTGGTGCCACCGCCAGTCGGCGCCGTCGATGTTGAATGTGGCGTCCATCTCCATGTCGTGCTCGGTGCAATGGAAACTGAACGGCTCCATTCGGATGCCGCCCTGCGAGCCGACGACGCAGCTTCCCTCGAACTTGTCCAGGTGGATCGCCCACGCCTCGATGATGTCCAGCGTCACGCCGCCGGCGAAGCGGACGAATCCGGTCCCCAGCTCCTCGACGTCGTATCCGCTGGCGGCGAGTCGGGCGGCGTCGATCTCGGTCTCCTGGTACACCTTGCCGGTGATCCGCTCGACGGGGGGCATGCCCAGCAGGTACAGGATCTGGGCGATGTGATAGACGCCCATGTCGTACATCGCGCCGCCGGCGGCGATCTGCTTCCTGACGAACATGGACGTGCCGTAGCCGTCCACGAACGGCCGGCCGCGGCGGCGGAAGCCCGTCGATCGGGCGTGGAAGACCCGCCCCAGCTTGCCGGCGTCGATGAGGCGCTTGGCGACCTTCGCCTGCTTGGTGAACAGCGAGAACAGTTGGATGCTCAGCTTGCGCCCGCACTCGCCGGCCGCGTCCAGCATCGCCTTGGCGTCGGCGTACGAGCCGGCCATCGGCTTCTCGCAGTAAACGTGCTTGCCCGCCTGCAGCGCCAGCACCGTCACCGGCGCGTGCAGGTTGTTGTGCAGGGCGACGTCAACCGCGTCGATGTCGTCGCGCTCGAGGAGCTTGCGGAAGTCGGTGTAGACGTTGGGGATCTTGAACTTCTCGCCCACGCGCCTGCCCTCGGCCTCGTCTATGTCCGCCAGGGCGACGATTTTGGCGCCGGGCACCTTCTCGTATTTAGACAGGTGCATCTTGCCGATCTGCCCCACGCCGATGATGCCGATACGGATGTCTTCCATCAGTCGTCTCTCCGGTTCTGCGTGGCCGGGAGCTGCGCCTCCCGCGCCTCGAGGTCGAGGCTCGCGAGCATGCGGCGTATCTCCGCCAACTGCCATTCCACCTCGCGGTACTCGTTCCGGGCGGTGTGGTGCTCGACGCCGAACCAGCCCTCGTAGCCGGCGTCGAGGAGCAGGCGGAGCTTCTCTTCGAGGCACTCGGCCGTGATTCGCGCGTCCACGTGCGTGTGCATCGCCCAAGGCGCGGCCATGGCGTCGCCGGCCTTGGCCTCGGCTTCGCCGCCGTGCCAGTGGCCCACGTGCAGCAGGACGCCGTAGGCCGGGCTGTCCACCGCGTCGTGCACCTTCCTCTGCACGTCCACCGTCAGCGAGGGCCCCCAGTGCGTCTCCGGGCCGACGCGGTAGCCGCCGTCGCCGGCCCGGCGGGCGTACTCCTTGTAGCGCATGACGACGTAGTCGAACTGCTCCTCGGTCAGCTCGGTGCCCTTCCCGCCCATGTCGATCCGGACCGACCGCGCGCCCAGCATCTCGCCGGCCGCCAGGTACGCCAGCGCGGTGCGGTAGTTCTCCTCCCGCGCGTCGGCGTCGTCCTCCCAGAGGTGGGCGCCGTCCACGCAGAGGTTGGCCAGCGTCAGGTCGCGCTCGTCGAGCGCCTCCCGGACGGCGCGGAGGTACTCCTCGTCCGTCCTGCCGCCCAGCGTGCCGTTCCATATCTCCACGGCGTCCACGGTGTAGCGGTGCCTGCAGCTCTCGAGGAAGCCGAAGACGTCCATCCTCCCTTCCTTCAGGAGCCCGTGAAATGAGTAGGATGAGATCGAAACCTTCATGGGCGTTTCTCCCTTGGCCCAGGCCGCCGGATCGCTCGCCCCGCTGCCCGGCCAAGGCGACGAATAGACCCGCCCGCGAGCGACCTGTCAAGCGCCCGGGCCGAAGGAGGCCGCCGTCGTCGCGGAGATCCTGCGACTGCAGGAGACGCGCTTGAGGCGGCGAATTCCGGCCTGCGCGTGGCGGGCCCATGCCCGGTGAGGTAGGCTGTCCCGACCCGACGCCCGGCCGTTGCCTGCACGTGAGATCAGGAGTTTCGCGATGCCCAAGGCCAGACAAGAGCCCTTCCCCGGAATCTGCCGCAGCGCCCTGCTCGACGAGGTCGAGCCTCTGCTCGACGCTCTTCGGCAAAAGGTCCTCTGGCGCGAGGGCCTCGGCGGCTGGGAGTGCATGGCGCTGCAGTCCATCTATCCCCTGGCGTACCTCTACCGGACGCGGTTCCGCGGCAACGCGCATTGCGGCAGCGGGGAGATGCTCGCAGCCGCCACCGAGGTGGGCGACTTCCTGTGCGCGTGCATCCTCCCGGAGCGCAGCGCCGGCTACGCGGCCACGTCCCACATGCTGCTGGCGACGCGGGACTGGGCGATCCTCTTCTGGCTCGACGCCTACGCGCTGCTCCGGCCCTCGCTGCCGGCCGGGCGGCGCCGCCGCTGGGAGGCCGCCATCGCCGCCGTGCTGAGGGGCTACGAGCGCAGGCTCCGCGGCTTCATGGAGCAGGGCACATTCAACTCCGGCTCGTTCAGGACCAGCCCCAACCACGCCATCTCCTACGCCACCGATCTGCTGGTCGGCGGGGTCGTCCTGAAGAGCCCTTCGTGGCGACGGCTGGCCGAGGACTTCGCCGACCGCTTCGTGCAGGGCCAGGCCGGCGCGGGCTACTGGGCAGAGGGACGCGGGCCCGTCGGCGGATACCAGAGCGTCTCCATGGCCGGCGTCGCGCGGTTCAACGCCCTGCGACCGAAGCCCGCCTACCGCGAGGCGCTGGCCAAGGCCATGACCTATCACGAGACGATCTCCTATCCCGACCACACGTTCGTGGGCGTGATCGACAAGCGGCAGCGCTACAACGGCTCGCCGAACATCCACGGCCTGTACGGCTTCACCTTCAGCCCCCGCGGGCGGGCGCTGGCCAAGGCGGTGACACTGGCGGCCCTGGCGAGGGGCGCCCACCACCACCCGAGCTTCTGGGCAAGGATGGTCGAGAACTACGTCCACTCAAGGCCCGGCCCGACGCCGCGATATACGCCCTGGCGCGGGCAGCGGACGCTCGAGGACCACACCTGCTTCGTCCGCGAGAAGGGCTGGCAGCACAACTTCTCGGTCAACCCGGTCGTGGTGGACCCGGCCAGCCCGTTCCGCCTGGACTACCAGTCCCTCTACAGCGTCTGGCACGAGTCGGTGGGGCTGATCGTCTCGGGCGCCCAGGACAAGAACCGCCCCCACCACAACACCTTCCACGCCAAGGGCGGCAAGGGCCTCGGCGTGCTGCACGGCGGGCGGATCGGCGACCGCCGCGAGCCGAAGTACCTCGAGGCCTTCTACTCCAGCGGCGTCACGGGCAGGATCGAGATGTCCCTCCGCCGCGCCGACACGCTGGAGCTGACCGCCAAAGCGCTGGGCCGGGCCAGGCGCGGGGGCGTCCTGTTCAACCTCCCGCTGCGCGTGGGGCCGGGCGCCACGGTGAAGGTCGGCCGGACGTCCCACAAGCTCACCCGCAAGCCGCTCGCACTGCCCGTCCGCGGCGGCGCGGAGGTCAGCCTCTTCGACGGCAGGGTCGGCATCACCTCCCAGGCCGGCGGGCGGCTGCACTTCCCCTGCATGCCGTTCAACCCGTACTCGAAGGGGAACAGGTCGCGGCTCGCCCAGGCCTTTCTCCGCTTCGAGGTGCCGGTTCCCACGGCCCAGGCGGCCGCGAAGGTCCGCATCAAGCTCCACCCGTAGCCGAGCTGATCGGCCGCGAACCGCCCCGGCCCGCAGGGCCGGCGGAGAGTGGCCGTGGGCGTGAGCCCACGGTCCTGGCCGCCGCAATCGGACAAGCCCCGACGGGGCGTCGGAGAGCGCACCCCAGCCCTTGCCGCCGGCCCCCGAGGGAGGCTAGAATCGCGTCCACGATAAGACGGGGCAGGGACATCATTTCCGGTCCCCGGCGGGCATCGCCATAGCCGCCACGCCCACACGATCCACCGAAGAGGACAAGACATGGAAGAACGCATGGTATCCGTAAATTCACCCCAGGTTTACCCAGACTTGCCGAAGGGATCTCCGTGAGACGTTCACTCGTTCCTCTGTGTACTGCGGCTGTCACGGGTATGGCCCTGTTGGCCGCGGCGGGGGGGTGCGCAGTCCCGACCAAGGGCGATTTGGGTAAACAGCGCGCCGCGGCGGCGACGCAACCGACAACCATGCCGGCGCTGATCCCCCCGGACGGTCTCAACGCGGATATGGCTCACCTGTTCGAGACCATTGAGCAGACCCACATCAACCCGTACGCCTTCACGAGCAAGGCCGACTTCGCCCGGCTCCGCAAAGCCGCGATGGCGCGGATCGGTCAACCCATGACCAGAGAGCAGTTGTATTGGGTCGCCGCGCCGCTGGTCGCCTCGCTCAAGAACGGGCACACCTTCGTCTACCCGCCGACTGAGCGGCTGAAGCGCCACCTGGCGAAAGGCGGGCGATACTGCCCGCTGGAGCTGGACTGCGATGGGCGCAAGGCCCTGCTGGCCGGATACCCGCACCTGGAGAAGCGCCTTGTCGGTGCGACCGTGCTGTCGATCAACGGGGCCGACGCGGGCAGGGCGCTCCGCCGCTACGCGCGGTGCTTCCCGGCCGAGGGGAAGGCCGCCAACTACCCCGTCCTGCGCCGACTGCTGCCTGCGATGCTCTGGCTCGACCGCGGCGCCGAGCCGGTGAAGCTGAGGGTCAAGACCGCAGACGGCAAGATCCGCGCGGTCACCCTCTCGCCCGTTACGAAAGAGCAGGCCGAGGCCGGGGCGACGGTGGCGGGCAGCCGCGCCAAGCGATACACGTTCCGCTATCTGGCCGACCGCGGCGTCGGATTGATCGAGTTCAACTCTTTCAGCGGCCGGAAGGCGTTCGGCAAGTTCCTCCAAGAGACCTTCACCACCCTCCGCGACAAGAAGGCGGCAGGCCTGGTCATCGACCTGCGGCGCAACCCCGGCGGCAATTCCGCCTTGGGCGACATGCTGCTGGGCTACCTGACGGACAAGCCCTTCGCGCAGTTTTCGCAGTTCCAGGTTAAGGTCTCAGCCCTGCTCCGCAAACAGCAGGCTCCGATGGTGAAGGTGGCCCGCCAGCTCAGTGAGGGCGCCGAGCCCAGGGACGGCCAGGTGTTCTCCCACCGCCTGCCGGAGAAGAAGCCCGCGGACAACCCCCTGCGGTTCGGCGGGAATGTCTGCGTGCTGATCAGCCGGGCGACATCGTCAGCGGCGGTGTCGTTGGCCTCGACGGTCAAGCACTACAAGTTGGCGACCGTGATAGGCCGGGAGACAGGAGACGCCACCAGCAGCTACGGGGACTCCCTCTCGTTCACGCTCCCCAACTCCAAGCTGCGGGTGGGGGTGGCGTGTAAGCACTTCGTGTGCGCCGGCAGCGCCGAAGACGGCCGGGGCGTCCTGCCGGACCACGAGGTCGCCCAATCGCCCGCCGACGCGGCCAAGGGCGTTGACACCGCCCTGCAATTCACCCTCGACCTGATCGCCAAGTCTTCAGGGGAGTGACAGCGTCCCGCCTGTCGCCCTGGCTGAAGCCAATCGACGAGAAGGACGCTAAAGCGCCCTGAAATGGGTTGGGGGGCGCCCTGTGCACCACGGCTGAAGCCGTGGCCTATGACCAACAGCTCCCCAGCCCTTTGGGCTCCCGCCGTGCCGCATCAACCCGCCCCGGGTGGCCGGCGGGCGTGGTGGCGTTGGTGTTGTCAGGCTCTTGACGGCTGGGCCTTGTGGTGCGGCGGGCGGACGAGGAATGTGGCCTCTGCCGCGGCAGGTGTCACTGTCTTCCCTCTATAAGCGCGTCCACGATGGTCGGGTCGGCGAGTGTGGACGTATCGCCCAGGGTGCTCTTGTCGGTGACGCCCTCGGCGATCTTGCGGAGGATTCGCCGCATGATCTTTCCGGAGCGGGTCTTCGGCAGCGCGGGGGCGAAGTGTAGCTTGTCCGGCGTGGCTATCGGGCCGATCTCCTTGCGGACGTGCAGCACCAGCTCCTTCTTCAGCTCCTCGCTCTCGGCGACGCCCTCGACGAGTGTGACAAAGGCATAGAGCCCCTGGCCCTTGATTTCGTGGGGCATGGGTGCCACGGCCGCCTCCGCGACCTTGTCGTGGCTGACCAGGGCGCTCTCAACCTCGGCGGTGCCGATGCGGTGGCCCGAGACGTTGACCACGTCGTCGATCCGCCCCATCAGCCAGTAGTCGCCGTCCGTGTCGATGCGGCAGCCGTCGCCGGTGAAGTACACGTCCTTGAACATGGTGAAGTAGGTGTCGATGAAGCGCTCGTGGTCGCCCCACATGGTGCGCATCATCCCCGGCCAGGGGTTCTTGATGCACAGCTTGCCGCCCTCGTTGACGTCGCACTCTGTGCCGTCGTCGCGGAGGACGACCGGCTCGACGCCGAAGAACGGCCGGTTGGCGCTGCCGGGCTTGAGCGTGTGGGCGCCGGGCAGCGGGGTGATGAGGATGCCGCCGGTCTCGGTCTGCCACCAGGTATCGACGATGGGGCAGCGACTCCGCCCGACCTGCTCGTAGTACCACATCCAGGCCTCGGGGTTGATCGGCTCGCCCACCGTCCCCAGGACGCGCAGCGAGTCGAGCTTGTACTTTGCGGGCCACTCGTCGCCCTGGCGGATCAGCGCCCGGATGGCGGTCGGGGCGGTGTAGAACTGGGTGATCTTGAACTTGTCGATCATGTGCCAGTAGCGCCCGGCGTCGGGGTACAGCGGGGTGCTCTCGAACATCGCGCTGGTGGCGCCGTTGGCCAGCGGGCCGTAGACGATGTAGCTGTGGCCTGTGACCCATCCGATGTCGGCGGCGCAGCAGTAGATGTCCTCGTCGTGTACGTCGAAGATGACCTTGTGCGTCAGGGCCGCGTGCAGCAGGTAGCCGGCGGTCGTGTGGACGACGCCCTTGGGCTTCCCGGTCGAGCCGGAGGTGTAGAGGATGTACAGCGGGTCCTCGGCGTTCATCTTCTCCGCCGGGCAGTCGGCGGAGGCCTCGGCCATGAGGTCGTCGTACCACAGGTCGCGCCCGGCGGTCATGGGGCACTGCTCGTCGGTCCGCTTGATGACGATGACCTTCTCGATGGTGGGCGTCTCGCCCAGCGCCTCGTCGGAGATCTTCTTGAGGGCGATGCTCTTGCCGGCCCGCCTGGAGACGTTGGCGGTGATGAGGATGCGGCAGTCGGAGTCGTTGATCCGGTCGCGCAGGGCGTCGGCGCTGAAGCCGCCGAAGACGATGGAGTGGATCGCCCCGATCCGCGCGCAGGCCATCATGACGACCGGCAGCTCGGGGATCATTCCCAGGTAGATGCACACCCGGTCGCCCTTGGCGATGCCCAGGCCCTTGAGGACGTTGGCGAACTTGCAGACCTTGGCGTGGAGCTGGGCGTAGGTGAACGACTTGTCCTCGTCGGGGTCGTCGCCCTGCCAGATAAGGGCGGCCTTGTTCTCGCGGGGCGTGCCCAGGTGCCTGTCAAGGCAGTTGTGGGAGACGTTCAACTGGCCGTCGGCGAACCAGGTGTGGGTGATCTTGCGGGCGGCGCTGTCCCAGACGAACTGGCGGGCCTTGGTGGGCTTCTTGAACCAGTCGAGCACCTCGGCCTGTTCCAGCCAGAAGCCGTCGGGGTCGTTGATCGAGCGGTCGTACATCTCCCGGTACTGCTCGAATGACTTGATGTGTGCCTTCGCGGCCAGGTCCTGCGGCGGCGGGAACTTGCGCCCCTCAGCCTGGAAGGACTCCATGGATTTCTGCTCTTCAGCCATCAGGACGTGTGCTCCTTTCTGTCTGGCACACTTCCGAGTTCTTACCGGAGACGTTGCTCTCGCCAACCGCAGCGTCCCGGCGTGCGGAAGCGAATCCCCTGGTTTCGCGCTCGACATGCCGTATGCAGCGACGTGGAATTCTGCTGACTGGCCCAGCCAAAGTCAAACCAAAATGATCAAACGATGCTGCCGGGCGCTATTATCGGCCGCTGGGCGTGCATTCCCGGCACAAAAAAAGCCCGATGAACCCTTGCAGAGCGCCGGACCAGCGGGGATGATCAGGAATTCCGGCGACCCAGACGGGGCCGAACTTGTCCCCGCAGTGTCTGGGTCGATTCTCGCCGTCAAATGACTCCGCGTGTTCCAACGCGCACCGCGCCCATTGTAGGCACGCCAGCCGCGAATTAAGGGAATAACATGACATCTTCAGCGCGAATCGACACACGAGGCATTCTGGTCCTGGCCGCCCTGCTTGGGGGGTGCCTGGCCTCCTGCGCCGGCCCCGAGCCGCTTGCCGAGGGGCAGGCCGTAACGATCTCGTCGGCAGGGACTGTGCCCGTCCCCATGGAGTACCGCATGCCCGGCGCCCCGCCGGTCTGCCCGCTGCTGGGGACCGAGAAGCCGCCGACCATCGACGGCAAGCTCGACGAGCCGCTCTGGAACGACGTCCCGCGCCTGGGGCGGATGTACCTCGACAGCGGCGAGGGGCCGATGAAGTTCGACACCGTCGCCAGGTTCGCCCGGGACGACACTTACCTCTACTTCGCCGTCAACTGCCTGCATCCGGACATCGGCGAGGTGCCCGTCAGCAAGGGCGTCCGGGACAAGGTCTCGTGGTCGGGCGAGACGGTGGAGCTGTGGGTGGACACCGACCGCGCCGGCAAGGGTTACGTCCAGGTCATCTTCGACATGAGCGGGGCGTTCACGGACATGTTCGCCGGCAGCACCAAGTGGAACGCCGACATCTCGGCCGCCACCGACGTGGGCGGGACCGGCTGGCGGCTCGAGGCCAGGCTCAAGATCGCCGACCTGGCCGGGGGCGGGAAGGTGGACCGCTGGCTGTGGGCCTCCAACGTCGCCCGCAACACCCGGGGCCAGTCGGGCTCCTGGGCGCGGATCGTGGGCAGCTACCAGAAGCCCGACGAGTTCGGCCTGTTGACCCACTCGGGCAACGAGGTGGTGGTTGAGGATCTTGGTCTGGGCATCTTCGCCCCGCCGGGCGAGAAGGACGACCGCGTACCGGTGCGGATCGAGCTTCGTGACCTGACCGCCCAGGCGGGCAAGTACAACGTCAGCTTCGCCGCGGTCCGGGCGGGCAAGGCGGGCAGGCCGTTGGTCAAGAAAGTCTCCGTGCCGGCCTCCGGCGCCCGCCGCGTGCTGGGCACGCTGGACATCCGCAAGGCAGAGAAGGTCCGCGTGGCCGTCGCCCCGGGCGGGAGGGCCGAGCCGATCTTCCAGGCGGACCTGCCCATCAACCGCCTGGCCAGGCCCGAGGACTGCCTGGTCAGCCGCCGGCTGACGTGCGCGATCCGGTCCACCTCGCCCGTGATGCTCACCGCCAAGGGCGGAGACGTTTACCTGATGGCGCAGTCTTTCTCGAATTCGCCTGCCAGGTGGACAGGCAGCCTGGCCATCCGGGCGATGGGCAAGGGCCGGGCGCTCTGGGCCTGCCCCGTTGCGCTCGAGCTGGGCCCGCTGGACAGTGCCGCCAGGCTGGTCCAGCTGCCCGCCGAGAAGCTCACGCCGGGCCAGTACTCCGTCGAGTGGACCCCCGACGCCGCTGCGGGCGGGCCTCCGCTGAGGGTCAGCCTGGACTACTACCCGGACCTGCGGAAGTCGCTGACGGCGCTGCTTGATCCGCCGCGCGGCCCGGAGGTTCTGGCCAAGATGGAATGCCCCATGCCGGCGGAGGATCGCGACCTGGCCCTGGCGCAGGTGAGGATCGACCGGCTCGCGGGCTACCTGACAAAGGAAGAGGGCAACGTCGAGATCGACCTGACCAGGAACATCCTGTCCAGCTACCGCCGCCTGAAGGAGGTGGTTGACGGCCTGCGCCGCGACCGCAAGTACACCGCCCGGCGGCGTGGGTGGTTCGAGACGGCGATTCACTCGCCGGTTGACGGCTCGGCCCAGCCGTTCAGCCTGTTCGTGCCGTACGATTACGACAAGCAGCGCGGGCGGAAGTTCCCGCTTGTCATCCAGCTCCACGGAAAGGGCGGCACGCACGGCGGCGAGGCCGGCTTCATGCCCGGCAAGGACCGCGAGAAGATCACCGACCGCTTCATCCTCCGCCCCCTGGGCCGGGGGAAGGCATGCGGGTACTGGGGCGTATCCGGAAACGACGTGATCAACCAGATCAGGCAGGTGATGGCACTCTACCCGATCGACCCGGACGCCGTGCACCTGGCCGGCGGAAGCATGGGCGGCTTCGGCTCGTTCGAGGTCGGCTGCACCTACCCCGACATGTTCGCGACCTGCCGGCCGCTGTGCGGCGGGGGATGGTGGCTGCCGCTGGAGCAGATGCGGAACCTGCCCACCTTCGTCCACCACGGGCTGGCCGACACCGTGGTCAAGCCCTGGTGCTCGATTTTCACGGTCGCGAAGATGAAACATTACCGCTGCCCGGTGCAGTTGTACCTGCATCCTGGCGTCGGGCACGCCGTCGGCCCGGCGGCCGATGCGATCACCGACTGGCACGCCCTCCTCAAGTCGATCCGCCGCGAGCCCCACCCCCGCACGGTGGTGCTCGCCGGTGATATGCCCGCCTTGAAGAAGGCCTACTGGCTGGGCATCGCCCGCTACGCCGACCCGCACCGCTACGCCTACCTGCGAGGCACGTTCGCCGACAACAACCACCTTGACCTGACGGCCAGAAACGTCGCCTGGGCGAAGGTCTCGCTGCCGGCCAGGTGGGTCGATCGCAAGTGGTCGCTTCAGATCACGGCCGGGGGCGGCAGGAAAGTGATGGAGCTGTTCCCGGGCCAGGCCCAGGCCCTGTACATCCGCCTGGACGGCGAGAAGCTCGAAGTGACGGCCCAGACGCCCGCCGGCGTGGACGACCCGACCGTCTATATCGGCGGCGGGGTGGACCGCCTCTTCTGTGAGGGCCGGGCCGTGCGGATCGTATACGGCACCACCGGCGGGGCCGACCGCACCGCCGAACTGAAGGAACGGGCCGACGCCCTGCGAATCTACCCCAACGGCTTCGACGTCGGCGGGTACCCCGTCCTGAAGGACTCCGAAGTCACCGACCAGGTGCACAAGACCTGCGACCTGATACTGATCGGCTCGCCGGCGGAGAACTCCGTGGTTGCCGCCCTGGGCAAGGACCTGCCCGTCAAGTTCGCTGGCGGCAGGGCCGTGGTCGAGACGGACCCGCGGATGCAGTGGCCGGCCAAGGACGTCGCCCTGAGCCTGTTCTACCGCAACCCCAAGGCGCCGGGGCGTCGAATCTGGTGGCTGGTTGGAGTGGATAAGAAGGAGCCGCCCGATGAGCCTGAGCTGGTCAGTGCCAGGCGCCGGTTCGGCGAGCTCCAGCCGGACTTGATCGTCCTGTCACGGGAGAGCCTGACCATCCTTGCCACGGCCGTGGTCGCCGACGGCTGGAAGCTGGCCCGGATAGCCCCGACCATGCCCGCCAGCAGCCTCTGGGCGACACCGCGGAAGCTCTACGACGAATTCGCCGCCTTCCTGAAGGATTCCTTCCCGGTTGACCTGAGTCTGGTGGCCGTGTCCAGAACGCTGAGAGATCCCCAGCGGCAGGACTGGAAGGCGCTGACGGTCGGCGAGGCGATCAGCCTGATCCACAGGCGCTGCCTGATCATCGCCCCGGTCAGTGGCAAGGACCTGCTGGCCTGGCGCGAGAACCAGACGGAGGAGGGCAAGAAGTTCGACCAGCCGTGGGCAGGCCTGGCGGCCAAGGACATCAAGCCCGAGGCGACCTATCAGGTGCTGTTTGGCGACAGCGTCGCCAGCGACCTGGAGCCGGAGGGCTCGTACCGCGACTTCCAATTCGTTCCGGAAACGGCCTTCGAGGCGGTGAGGCAGCGCTTCCTGCGGAGGCACGTCAAGCCGTAGAATGCCCGGCCATGAGGCGAGGCGCCGACAGTCCGGGCGGGGGCATAGGAGGCAGTCTGTGAACTCCCGTGAGCGCATGCTGGCGGCCATCGACCGCAAGCCGATGGACCGCGTCCCCACCGACATCTGGGCCGTGCCCGAGATCCGCGAGAAGCTCACCCGGCGGTTCGGCGAGGACTATTCCGAGGCCCTGCACATCGACGGCTTCGCCGGCGCGGGCGCCGAGTACGTCGGCCCGGACCTGCCGGCCGTCGGCGAGGGCCAGCGCACCGACCACTGGGGAATCCTCCACGAGAGGGTCCGCTACGACACGGGCGAGTACTACGAGATCTCGCGGCACCCGCTCGCCGAGGCAGAGAGCATCGACGACCTCGAGGCCTACGCCTGGCCGGAGGCCGACTGGTTCGACTGCTCGCAGATGGCCGACGCCGCCCGGAAGGGGCGCCGCAGCCAGGCGGTCATGTGCGGATACATGGCCCCGCTGACATATCACATGTACCTCCGCGGGCTGGAGGCGTGCCTGACCGACCCGCTGCTGAGGGGCGAGTTCACCCACCACCTGCTCGGGCGGCTGTGCGATTTCATGTACGACCACCACCGCCGGATGTTCCAGGCCTGCGAGGGGCTCATCGACGTCACCCAGGTGACCGACGACTACGGCATGCAGACCGGCCCGCTGATGGGCCTGGAGACCTTCCGCGGCTTCTACCGCCCGCACCTCCAGCGGTTCATCGACCTGGCCCGCGAGTTCGGCGTCCGCGTCTTCCACCACGACGACGGCGCCATTCGCGATTTCCTGCCCGACATGGCGGAGATGGGCATCGACGTGCTCAACCCGATCCAGTGGCGCTGCCCGGGGATGGAGATCGAGGCCCTGAAGCGCGACTTCGGCGACTCGATGTGCTTCCACGGCGGGATCGACAACCAGCAGACGCTGCCATTCGGCAGCGCCGCCGACGTGCGGGCGGAGGTGAGGCGGTGCATCGACGTCCTGGCGGCCGACGGCACCGGCTACGTGGTCGCCCCCTGCCACAACATCCAGGCCAACACGCCCGTCGAGAACATCCTCGCCATGTACGACGAGGCGCACGAGTACGGGGCGTTCTGATCCGAAACATTTCTTCAACGCGGAGAGCGCAGAGGGCGGAGGGAGCTACTTCTGGCAGCGCGGGCAGTAGGTGGTGGTCCGCGCGGCGATGGCGGACCGGCGGAGCGTCGCCCCGCAGCGGCGGCACGCCTGCCCGTAGCGCCCGTAAACCCGGTGAGAGGCCGTGAAGTCGCCCGGCTCGCCGCCGAGCCCGGCGAAGGGAGTTGACCGCGTGACGGTCGAGCCGCCGGCGGCGATTGCCTCGGCCAGCACCGCCCGCATCGCCCGGTGCAGGCCCGCCAGCCGGGGCCGGCTGACGCGGTCGGCCCGCCGGGCCGGGTGGATGCCCGCCCGGAAGAGCGCCTCCTGGGCGTAGATGTTCCCCACGCCGGCGAGGATCGACTGGTTCAGCAGTGCCGTCTTGACGGCCGTCCTCCGGGCGGCGATTCGGGCGATGAACTCGGCCAGGCCGATGGCGTCGGCGTCCGGGCCGAGGCGCTCCAGCGGGCCCGCCTGCCCGTCCGCCAGCAGATGCACCCCCGAGGCGATCCGCCTGACGTTGGCGTAGCGCATCTCCCGCCCGCCGGCCAGGGCGACGATAAGGTGCGTGTGCGGCGGGCGCGGGCGCGACGGGCGATCAACGTACACCCGCCCGGCCATGCCCAGTTGGAGCACCAGACGCCGCGGAGGAATCTCCAGGACGACGCACTTGCCGCGCCGCCCCACCGCTGAGATCGTCCGCCCGGCAAGCCGTCGAAGCCCCGACGGCGAGCCGGTCTTGAGGAAGTCGCGCCGCAGCAGGGCCGCGCGGGCGATCCTCGCCCCGCGCAGCGCCGCGTCGAGGGCTCGGGCGATCGTCTCGGCCTCCGGCAGCTCGGGCATGGGTCGAATCACTCCTGGCCAGCCTGCGGCAGACGTTGAGTGTAGCAAAGCCGCCGCCGAGCCCGAAGGGAATGCACTGACTCGTTGCCACCGGCCGCCGGGGGCACTAACCTTACCCCGCGAGCCGCCCCTGGGATGGAGGCCGAAGATGCTCTCGATGACGTCGGACTACGCCGTCAGCACCGGTTGCCCCGAGCCGTACCTGCGGGCCATCGCCGAGGCGGGCTTCACCCACGTCCACTGGTGCCACCACTGGAACACGGACTTCATGTACGCCGATTGCGAGGTCGAGCAGATCGCCCGTTGGCTGGCCGAGCTCGGCCTTGGACTGACCGACCTGCACGCCTCGGCCGGTGGCGAGAAGAACTGGGGCTCGCCGCGGCCCTACGAGCGACAGGCCGGGGTGGAGCTGATCGCCAACCGCATCGGCATGGCCGAGCGGCTCGGGGCCGACGTCATCATCCTGCACCTGCCCGCGCGGCCCAAGGCGCCGGACGAGGCCGAGGGGTACTGGCAGCGCGTCTTCTCGTCGCTGGACGACCTCCAGCCGGTGGCCGCGCGGCATGGGGTGAGGATCGCCATCGAGAATGGCAACTTCGACGAAATCGGTAAGGTCTTCGCCCGCTGCGGGGCGGAGTTCGTCGGCCTGTGCTACGACAGCGGCCACGGCAACGTCGCCGGCGACGGGCTGGACCGACTCGATGCCGTCAAGGACCGCCTGATCTCCGTCCACCTGCACGACAACGACGGGAAGTCGGACGAGCACAAGCTGCCCTTCACCGGGACGACCGACTGGGACCGGCTCGCGGGAATCATCGCCGCCAGCGCCTACGACAAGTGGGTCAGCCTGGAGACGACCATCCACAAGACCGGCATCGAGGATGAGGCCGAGTTCCTCGCCCAGGCCTACCGGGCGGCCAGCCGCCTCGCCGAGATGGTCGCGGCCCGCCGCTGAGCGGGCGAGCCGGCCTCAGAACCGCACGCCGAGCTGGATGCCCAGGAACGGGCCGTCGGACACGTTCACGCGGTTGAAGTCCCGGTCCTCATAGGTCTCGCCCTCGAAGAAGAAGCGGTCGAAGGCGTACCCGCCCGAGGCTTCCAGGTAAACCGAACTGCCGATCTCCCAGCGCACCCGGACGGCGAGGCGCTTCTCGTCATACCAGAGGCGGTCCCTCACCTCGGCCCGGTCGCGGCGGAAGAAGCGCTGGTTCTCCCAGTCGAATCCGGCGGCCAGCTCGACCGACGGCGCCAGCCGGAAGCCCACGGCGGCCCGGACCGTCCGCGGGAACGAGTACGTCGCGCTGAGCGAGAACCAGTCGGTCGCCTCCCAGCGGACACCCGAGAAAGGAAACCCCAGTGCCAGCTTGAACCCATCGGCCGGCTGGTGGCGCCAGATGAACCCCGGCAGCGTGCAGCGGTTGAGGTAGTCGCGGTTGTTGGAGTAGTTGACCAGAAAGAGCCAGCTGTGCTTCTCCTGGTCCAGCGGGCCGATCATGTAGGTGACGTCGGCGGTCATCTCGTCGGCGCTGGCGAAGGGCTCGTCGCTGGCCGTGCCGAAGGTGACGTTGATCACCCCCGGCGGTATCGGGAAGAACGTCGTCACGCCCGCCCGGATGTCCCAGAGGTGCCGGGGGAGGCGTTCGCCCGTGTCGGGCAGGCGGGCGTCCGTGTCGAGTGCGAACAGGCGAGCCCTGGCCCCGAAAGAACCGTAACCGTACGTGGTCAGTCCCAGATCGTGCCGGATCATGTGTATGCCACGGCCATGGTCGCCGGCAGCGCGGCGGGAATACAGCAGCGAACGGTAGTCGATATACAGGCCCTCTTGACCAACGATGTCATAGTCGAGGTAGTCGGTCAGCCCCTCGTCGCCGAAGCTGGGCCTCAGCATCCACGGCCTCCGTTCGGGCTTGCCCTCCTCATCAGTTGAGTTGGTGCCCTGCTCCTGGCTGTCCGCCTGCATGGCGGCGGGCAGCTCCAGCCACGGCACCGGCTCGGCGGGGGGGCTGGCCCCCGCCCGGGCGCTCGCGCAGCACCACGTCGCCGCCGCAACTAG
>CBFCZU010000049.1:0-20449 GCA_965602635.1 uncultured Planctomycetales bacterium
ACGGACTTCCTGTTGCCCAGTGCCTGGTGCCTCTTCCGTTCGCGAAGCTTGTCCGACGTAGCCGGTTCCTGCGAAGCCGGATTCGCGGCTCAAAATCGGGAAGGCATTGACACGCATGGACTTACGTATTCTAGGCCCGTCGCGAAACGTTCCGATTCGTTCCGAAACTTTCCGAAACTTTCCGAAACTTTCCGTTTCGTTCCGTTTCGTTCCGTTTCGTTCCGAAACTTTCCGTTTCGTTCCGTTCTGTTCCGCCCTCTTCCGACCGGTTCCGGCGTGGCGCGGGTGGCTGCGGCGCCTTGCGGGCGGCCGCCGGGTGAAATAGCCTATCGTCATGGCAGGATCGCCAGCGCAACTCGACATCTACCGCACGGCCTTGGGCATGCGCCGCTTCGAGCATGCCGCGGCGGGGCGGCAGGTGGCCGAGGCGATAGTCGTGCGCCTGGAGCTGGCCGACGGGGCGGTCGGGTGGGGCGAGACCCTGCCCCGCGAGTACGTCACCGGCGAGACGCTCGAGTCGGTTCCCCGCGACATCGAGGAGTTTCTCTGGCCGGCGGCCCTGGGCGGCGACGAGGCCGGAAAGGAACTGCCGGCCACCGACCCGGGCGGGCGAGCGATCACTGCCGCGTGCTGCGCGGTGAGCCTGGCCATGTACGATGCCTCGCGGCATTGCTTCGGCGGCAAGACTCGTCCGGGGTCCGGCCCGCTGCCGCCGTTTCCCGCCGTCCGGGTCAGCGGCGTGCTCGGCTCGGCCGATCCCGCCCGCACGGCCAGGCGGCTGCGGATGATGCGGCTCTACGGCCTGCGGGACTTCAAGCTCAAGCTCGGCTTCGACGACGACGTGGACGCCGCGAATCTCCGCGTCGTGGACAAGCGGATCGGAAAGGCCGTCCGCCGCGGCAAGTGCACGCTCCGAGTGGACGTCAACGGCGCCTGGGCCGAGAGCGAAACGCCCGACCGCGTCGCGGCCCTGCGCCCCTACGGCGTCTGCGTGGTCGAGCAGCCTGTCTTCGGCCCGCCCGAGGCGCTGATCGACCTGGCCGGGCGATGCGAGCTGCCATTGATGGCCGACGAATCGCTCATCACCGCCGCCGATGCCGACAAGCTCGTCGAGGCCCCGGGCAAGCGGGTCTGGCTGAACGTTCGCCTCAGCAAGAACGGCGGCATCTGGCATTGCCTGAGCATCGTCGAGGCCGCCGCCGGCGCGGAGGTGCCTTTCACCATCGGCTGCATGGTGGGCGAGAGCAGCATCCTGTCGGCCGCCCAGCGTCAGCTCCTGTGGCGGGCGGGCCTGCCGCGGTTCGTCGAGGGCAACTACGGGACGTTCCTCCTGGCCGACGACCTGACCGCCCGGAGCATTCGCTTCGGTTACGGCGGCAAGCTCAAGTGCCCGGCCAATGCCGGCCTGGGCGTGCGGGTCGATCCGCGCAAGATCGCCCGCCACGGGACGCTCGTGAAAGCCCTGCGGGCGTAGGCGGACCCGGGCGGGGGCGAGTCTGATCTTCCCTGGACCATTGCCCTCGGGCCGGAATAGACTAGACTAGCGAAGTTCGTACCCGGGAATCCGTCCCGGACGTCAGCAAAGGAAAGGAACGCGTTGTGTCAGTTAAGGCAGCGAGGTATCGGACGAGGCTTTTCACCAGCGAATCGGTCACCAAGGGCCATCCCGACAAGGTGGCCGACCAGATATCCGATTCGGTCGTGGATTCTCTGATCGGGGCCGACCGGCAGGCGAGGGTGGCCTGTGAGACGCTCGTGGCCACGGGGCTGGTGGTGGTGGCCGGCGAGGTGACGGTCCACAACCGGCGGGCGGAAGAGGCCCTGCTGAAAGTCGAGAGCACGGTCCGCGAGACGATCCGCGGCATCGGCTACGACGATCCGGCCATCGGGTTCGACCACCGCAGTTGCGCCGTGATGCGCTGCCTGCACAGCCAGTCGGCCGACATCGCGCTGGGCGTGGACGGCGCCCGGGCCTCCAAGCGGAAGAAGAAGACCCAGGGCGCCGGCGACCAGGGTCTGATGTTCGGCTTCGCCTGCGACGAGACGCGGGCGCTGATGCCGATGCCCATCCACCTGGCCCACGGCTTGACCGCCCGGCTGACCGAGGCGCGCGAGAGCGGTGAGCTTCGGTGGCTGCGCCCGGACGGCAAGAGCCAGGTGACCGTCGAGTACCGCAACGACCGGCCCGCCAGGGTGCACACCGTCGTCGTCGCCACGCAGCACGACGAGAGCGTTATCGACCCGAAGACCGGCACGATCTCCGAGAAGGCGCGCAGGCAGATCGTCGCCAAGATCATCAAGCCGGTCGTCACGGGCGAATCGGCGAAGCTCTGGTCGCGGAACATGGTCTTCCACATCAACCCCACCGGGCGGTTCGTCATCGGCGGGCCCTTCGGCGACAGCGGCCTGACCGGCAGGAAGATCATCGTGGACACCTACGGCGGGCGCGGCAGCCACGGCGGCGGGGCATTCAGCGGAAAGGACCCGTCGAAGGTTGACCGGTCGGCGTCGTACATGGCCCGGTACGTCGCCAAGAACATCGTCGCCGCAAAGCTCGCCCGGGCGTGCGAGGTGCAGCTCTCCTACGCCATCGGCGTGCCCGAGCCCGTGAGCGTCCTGGTCGATTGCGAAGGAACGGCCGTCGTGGATGAGGGGATGATCGAAAAGGCGGTGCGCGACCTGTTCCCGCTGACCCCGGCCGAGATGATCGACCACCTGAACCTGCTCCGTCCGATCTACCAGGAGACCGCCCATGACGGCCACTTCGGCCGGACGGGCAGGAGGTTCACCTGGGAGCGGACGAACATGGCCGCCAAACTCCGCAAAGCCTGCCGGATGTAACGGGGACGAGCGCCAGGCGAGACGAGGCAAGGGGGCTGTCAGACCGCCTGTACCTGCTTGCCCAGGCGGCGCCTGCGGTTGATGATCTTCCGCCCGTTGCGGGTGCGCATCCTGGCCCGGAAGCCGATGCGGCGAGCACGGCGGCGCTTCGAAATCTTGTGTGGGTAATGCATATAACCGGCCTGCCTGTGGCAGTTGCATGCAACTGCTCGTATCGAATTGGGGCACCATAACCCCGCGCGGCCGGGCATGCAAGGCTAAATTACCTCCGCCGGGCGAATGCCGAACCCAGGCTCGCTCAGCGGATTGACCTGCGTCTCAGCAGCGCCACAGCGCCGACGGCCAGCAGCGACACGGCGGTCGGTTCAGGAACCAGTCCGGCCGGGATGCAGCCGGGGTCGTAGTTGTTGGACCAGACGACGTAGTCGAGCCCGTCAACTATCGTGTCGCCGTTGAAGTTGCCCTCTTCCCAGGTCGTGCCCGTCTGGTAATTGTTTGACCAGATGGCGTAGTCGAGCCCGTCCACGCAGGCGTCTTTGTTGGCGTCTCCCGGCCCGGGGACGCCCTGGAAGAGAAGGACCCTGCCGCCCTCGTAGCCGATCAGCACGTCCAGCAGCCCGTCGCCGGGCCACTTGAAGACGAACGGCCTGGAGCGCGGGACGCCGGGCAGGTCTATGTCCGCGCCGTTGGACTCGACGAACGTGTAGCCGTCGAAGCTCGGGGCCGCGTCGGTGCCGACGTTGAGGTACTCCACGAGCTGCCCGTTGGTGTTGCCTGCTATGAGGTCCTTCCTGCCGTCGCCGTTGACGTCGCGGACGTGGGGGCTGGACCGCATCGACAAGACTCCCAGGTCCGCCCCGCCGTCCTGGGCCATGATCCTGGCCTGGAAGTCCGGAGCGGCGTCCGTGCCCTCGTTGATGAAGATGTGTATCCTGCCGTCCAGGGCGCCGACGACCAGGTCTTTCGCGCCGTCGCTGTTCCAGTCAACCACCGTGGGCGTGGCGCGGTAGCCGACCAATATGTCCTGCTTGGCGCCGGGTAGCCCGACCTGGAGGAACACGCCGGCATCGAAGGTGGGGCTCGCCTCGGAGCCGACGTTCGTGAACAGTCTGATCTTCCCGTCGGCCTGGCCGACGATCAGGTCCTTGAGTCCGTCCCCGTCCCAGTACACCGTCCGCGGGAACAGCCCCAGGCAGCCGCTGCCGGGGGTGGTCAGGTCGCCCCCGTCCGCCTGGGCGTAGAACCAGCCGTTGAACGCCGGGCTCTGTGCCGATCCCGCGTTCAGGTACACCCGGACCGTGGGGGTATAGACGCCGCTGCCCTCGCCGACGATCATGTCCGGCAGACCGTCGTCGTCCCAGTGCGCGTAGGACGGCACCGAATAGCCGGCAACCTGGATGGGCAGCCCGCCGCCCAGGACGAACTGCCCCGCCCCGAGGTTCAGTTGGCCTGCCGCCGGATCGGGCGGGAACACCAGAAACGCCAGCCCGATAGCCGACACCAGGAGCGCGGGAAACCTACGCTTTGCCATCATCCTTGATGATCCTCCGCTGCGTGGCGCTGTAATCAGCGCGCCGAAATGCACTTGCTCATTTCGGCCAATTATACCGCGCGGGCATGGTTTTGCCTAGCTCTACGGCGGGCAGCACATCGCCTGCCGGTCCCTGAAACGGGCCATCTCGCGCGGATCATGTCAGGATTGCGCTTGGCGATTTGGCGAAGGCGTGGTATAATCACCGTGTTCGATAGGTTGAGGAGCTTTGAACGCGGCTCAACGCTCCTCTTGTGTACTCAGCGAAAACGGAGGAGTCTGTCATGAAAAGGCTCGCAATTCCCGCACTGGGCCTGTTGCTGTCGTGCGCGCCGGCCTGGGGGCAGTACTGGGTTGGGCCGATGACGCAGGTCCGCCAGCTCTACCAGGACACGAATGGCCCGGCGCAAGGCACCATTTCCCGTTTCGGTGACAGCATTTCCGTCAGCAAGGCCTATTTCTGCGCGCTTGAGTGGTCGATCACCAACACGACGCCGCAGTCTCAGGCGGCGGTGGATTGGATTCACGGCTGGCTGACGAACGATTGCTGGGATTGGCAGGACGACGGCGTCTTCCACCTTCACGGCTGCGACGGCGGCACGACCAGCTCCTGGCCGCTGGGAAGCGCCGCCGGCTGGCCCGGGGCCGTGGTGAGCGAGCGGAAGGTCGATTACTGGTTGCGGAACGACAACCCCGAGATCGCGGTGATCATGTGGGGCACGAACGACCTGAGTTCGGGGCTGACGCCGGTCCAGTACAAGGCCAACCTTCTAGAGGTGGTGTTGACGTGCAAGGCCAACGGCACGATCCCGGTCCTGACCACCGCGCCGCCACGGCACAACTACGACAACGGCACTGTCGGCAACCAGCAGCGGGCCGCGGACTTCGCACAGGCCGTGCGAGACCTGGCCGTCGAGGAGCTCGTGCCGCTCATCGAGTATCACGATGAATGCACCACCCGCAATCCCCATGACCCGCCCAACGGCACCTGGGACGGGGCGCATTCGATGTGGAGCGCGTACAGCGGCTACGAGGTGCCGACCTCGATTTCGCGCGACGGTGTCCATCCGTCCAACTACTCCGCCGGAAGGTCCAACTTCAGTGAATACGGCTTGGACGTCAATGGCTTCAACCTGCGCAACTACATGACGTTGATGGGAAGCCAGGAGGTGTATGACCTGGCAATCGTACCCGAGCCGGCGACGCTGAGCCTGCTGGCGATTGGCGGCTGCATGGCGCTGCTTCGCAGGCCGATGGCGCGCCGCCGCGGGAGAAGCACTTCAATTATGGCCTTC
This sequence comes from uncultured Planctomycetales bacterium, assembly GCA_965602635.1. Classification (GTDB taxonomy): domain Bacteria; phylum Planctomycetota; class Phycisphaerae; order SM23-33; family SM23-33; genus CBFCZU01. The sequence goes on from CBFCZU010000049.1 coordinate 5,668, forward strand.
TCTGGCCGCTGGAGGACTCGGCCAGACTAAGCGCTCTTGTACTCTTTGAAGGAACAGCCCACAGATTGCTCGTCTGTGGGCTGTTTTCTGCGCCGGTTCGCCGGGGGTCTCGCCGTCATGCCCTGGCGGGGAAGACGTCGTCGGCCGTGCCCGCCATGATCCGCTGCTTCTGGGCCTCGTCCAGGCCCAGCTCGTCGAAGATGGCCAGGTCGCGGGCGACGTGATCGCCCTGGTTCGGCATCGGCCCCGGGAGCTTGCCGTCGGTGCCGAACATGATCCGCTCGGGCCCGCAGAAGTCGATGGCGTTGGCCAGTGCCTGCTTGCGGATGTGGGCGGGCGTGCCCGGGGTGATGTCAACGTAGCTCTGCGACTGTCGGTCCGTGCCGCGCGTGGCCGCCCGCATCCTGCCCATCACCGCCAGGCACTCCTCGCACCACGGCCAGGAGATGTGCGCCATGGCGAAGCGGATGTCGGGGTAGTGCATCAGCTTCTCCAGATACACCGGCCGGCAGAAGCGCGAGCCGTCCTCGAAGCCGTAGAGGATGCCCGTGTGGAAAAGGATGCTCGCGCCGAGCTGATTCATTCTCTCCCAGAACGGCTCCAGCCGCGCCTCGTGGGCGTACCAGTGGTCGGGGATTATCTTGATGCCTGTGAATCCCATCTGCTCGACGGCCTCGGCCGCCAGGTCTGCAATGCCGTCGATTGTCGGATTCACCCACGCCAGGACGGAGATCCGCTCCGGCGCGGCGTCGAGCAGGCCCTTGGCGGTAAGGAGGTTCTCCCGGGTCTTGCTCAGCGACCGCCGCTCGCTCTGCGACAGCACGATGATTCGGTCCACGCCGTTGGCGTCCATGGCCTGGAGCACCTCGCCCGCGTCCGCCTGGCCGTGCAGATGAATGTGGCAGTCAACTATTCGCATCGCCTTCTCCTTGAGGACGTGTCTTTACCCCCGGCGGAACGCCGCCGAGGGCCGGGGAGATTGTACCGGGCGGGGGGGCGGTTTGGAATGACAGTGGCACGTCGTCTCACGCTTGACGCGACCGCGGCAAGGGCGTACAAGAGCCCCTCTTACCAGGCTGACAATCTGCGAGCAGGAGCATGCCATGGCCACCAACGCTGAACTTGTCGAGCTGAGCAGCAAGTATCTGATCGAGAACTACGGGCGGCTGCCGGTGGCGATGGCCCGCGGCCGGGGCGCGAAGATATGGGACGCCGACGGCAGGGAGTACATCGACTTCTTCGCCGGCTTCGGCGGCGGCGGGGTGACCGGGCACTGCCATCCCAAGGTCGTCGCCGCCATCAAGGCCCAGGCCGAGACGCTGCTCTCTCACGGGAACCTCTTCACCAACGCCCCGCAGGTCGAACTCGCCCGGTCGATCACCGAGCACGCCTTCGGGGGTAAGGTGTTCTTCTGCCACAGCGGCGGCGAGGCGGGCGAAGCGGCGCTGAAGCTGGTGCGCCTGGCCGCCGGCGAGGGGCGGTACAAGATCATCAGCTTCAACCAGTGCTTCCACGGGCGGACCATGGGAACGCTGTCGCTGACGCCCGAGAGGTTCCAGAAGGGCTTCGAGCCGATGCTGCCGGGCAGTCTGCAGGTTGATATTGGCGACGTCGAGGCCGTGCGGGCGGCGGTGGACGACGAGACGGCCGCCGTCTTCGTCGAGCCCATCCAGGGCGAGGGCGGCGTGAACATCCCTTCGGTCGAGTTCATGCAGGGCCTGCGCGCCCTGTGCGATGAAAAGGGCCTGCTGCTGGTCTGCGACGAGGTCTGGACCGCCCCGGCGCGGACGGGCAAGTGGTTCGCCTATCAGCACTACGACATCGCGCCGGACGTAATGGTGCTGGCCAAGGCCCTGGGCGGGGGGCTGCCGGTGGGCGCGTGCGTCGCGGCGCCGAAGTGGGCCGACGTGCTCGGCCCGGGCAAGCACGGCTGCACGATGGGGGGCAACCCGCTTTGCGCTGCCGCCGGCGCGGCCTGCATGCGGCTGATCGAGGAAGAGGACCTAGTCGCCCGCGCCGCCGAGACGGGCCGGCAGATCATGGACCTGGTGCGCGGCGCCGGCATCGGCCGGGTGAAGGACGTCCGCGGCAAGGGGATGATGATCGGCATCGAGCTGGACGCCCCGGCCAGGGACGTCTTCCTGGCGGCGATGGAGGGCGGACTGCTCGTCTGCTACGCAGGGCAGAGCGTGCTTCGCCTCGCTCCGCCGCTGACAATCGCTGCCGACGAGTTGAGCGCCGGGATGGATATTCTGATCGAGGTGTTGAAGGGCTGATGCAGCGAATCTGTCGCACCTGGGCACACCAAAGCCCGCGCCCGATGTGGACGCGGGCTTTCTGTTTGCGGACGAGATGCGGCGCGCGACCGGGCGCGGGCGGTTGCATCGCAAATGTGGAATTCGTACGATGCGCGCTTCATGCGGCGCGTTTACATGGACAACTCGGCGACGAGCTTCCCCAAGCCGCCGGAGGTGATCGCGGCGATGGTGGCATTCGCCCGGGATTGCGGCGCCTCGGCCGGGCGGGGGGCGTACGCCGAGGCGAAGGCCTGCGGCGAGACCATCGCCGCCTGCCGGGCCCGCGTGGCAGAGGTGATCAACGCCGAAGGCCCGGAACGGATCGTCTTCACGCTCAACTGCACCGAGGCGCTGGCCATCGGCATCCGGGGGGTGCTCAACACCGCCGAGGGCGCCCACGCCGTCACCACGACGATGGACCACAATTCCGTCCTGAGGCCGTTGAACGCTCTGGCCGAGCAGACGGCCCTGGAGGTGACATTCGTCCCCGCCGACGGGCGGACATCACTGATAGACCCCGACGATATCCGCAAGGCCCTGCGCCCCAGCACGAAGCTGATCTGCGTCGTCCACGCCTCGAACGTCACCGGCAGCCTTCAGCCGGTGGGGGAGGTGGCGGCGATTGCCCGCCAGGCGGGCGTGCCCTGTCTGATCGACGCGGCCCAGTCGGTGGCCCACGTCCCGATCGACGTGCAGGCCTGGGGCGCCGACATGGTCGCCTTCCCCGGCCACAAGGGCCTGATGGGCCCGCTGGGCACCGGCGTGCTGTACGTCCGCCCGGGCTTCGAGGCGGAGCTGCCCACCATGAAGGAGGGCGGCACCGGCACGATCTCCGAGCGGCCCGTTCAGCCGCAGACCATGCCGGACAAGTATGAGGTCGGCTCGCACAACGCCATCGGCCTGGCCGGGCTGCTGGCCGGGGTCGAGTGGATACTGAGCCGCGGGGTGCCCCAGCTCCGCCAGCACGATCGCAGCCTGTGCGAGGCGTTCCTCGCCGAGACCGACGGCGCCGAGGGCCTGACGGTTTACGGCCCGCGCGACCTCGACGATCGCACGGGCGTCTTCTCCGTCAGCGTCGCCGGCGACGGCCCCAAGGCCCTGGCGGGCGAGCTTGAGCGGCGCTTCGGCATCCTCACCCGCCCCGGCATTCACTGCGCTCCGCTGGCACACGAGACCATCGGCACCTTTCCCGAGGGCACCTGCCGCCTGAGCTTCGGGGCCTTCACGACGCTCGAGGACGTTCAGTACGCGGCGGCCGCCCTCCGCGAGCTTGCCGTCGCCGCGGTGGGGTCGGGGCGGTAGCGGCCCCGCCGGCGCAAAATCCCTTGCCCGATACCGAGAGTCTGTGCGATACTGAAAGGGCGGCTTGGGCTCTTACTCCAGGCCGGTGGGCCAAGGGTCGAAGAACGGGGCAGGAGGCGAGCCGCAATGAAGTCGCGCTCCAACGCCTTGCCCGTCGTGGCGCTGCTTGCGCTGCTCGGGACGACCTGCCCGGCGCTGTGCCAGCGGAAGCGGGTCGCATTCTCCGACGAGGCCGTTGCCAAGGCCATTGACAGGGCCAAGAAGCACCTCTGGTCGCTTTACCGCGACGATCCCCGGCAGGCCCCCTGGCCGGACCAGAGGACCCAGCGGGACGGCGACAAGATCGTGCCGTACGGCAACTACGGGGGCAGGTCGGCCTTGGCGATGTACGCACTGCTGGCCTCGGGCGAGAAGTACACCGACCCGCGGATGAAGCGGGCGATCGAATGGCTGGCCGGGATCGACACCAAGGGCACGTACACGCTGGGTGTCCGGATGCAGGTGTGGACGTTCCTGCCGGAGCAGATAGCCCGCCCGCTGCTGATCCGGGATTGTGACCGGTTGATCAAGAGCATCGGCCGGCCGCCGAGGGGCTGGCGCGGCGGCACCTGGAGCCACCGGTGGGGCACCCACACTTACGCCAGCTCGGGCAAGCCCTCGGAACGGGGCGATCACAGCAACACGCACTTCGGCATCCTGGGCGTCTGGGCGGCCGCCAGGAAGAACATCGACGTGCCCAGGGACTATTGGCAGCTCGTATTTCGACACTACGTTCTCAGCCAGAGCGCTGACGGGACCTGGCGGTACGGCATAGGCCCCGGTCCGACGCCCCAGCCAGGCCGGGGATACGGGCAGTATCCGCCGGGCGGCATGACGGCGGCGGGGCTGGCGAACCTGGTAGTCGCCTGGGAGAACGTGCACGCGGCCGATTTCGTCCACGTGGGCAAGAACCCGGATCTGCTCTCGGTCGCCAAGGTCCTGGAATGGTTCGGCAAGAACCCCAACGGATACCCCAGCGGCTACCACTATTATCTCTTTGCCCTGGAGCGCGCCGGGCTGGCGAGCGGGTACAAGTTCTTCGGCAAATGGGACTGGTATCGCTCCGGGGCCACCAGGCTGATCAACAGCCAGCGGGCGGACGGCTCCTGGAAACAGGCCGGGTTCGGCGACAACAGCGACTTCGTGGCCACCTGTTTCGGCCTGCTCTTCCTGGCGCGGGGGCGCAACCCCGTGATGTTCAACCGGCTCTGGTACAAGGGCGACTGGAACAACCGCCCCAGCGCGCTGTCGCACGTGACCCGGTGGGCGTCGCGAAGGTTCGAGCGCGAGATCAACTGGCAGATAGTCAACCTGGACACGCCGCCCGAGGAGTGGCACGATTCGCAGATACTGCTGATCAGCGGCGCGAAGGGGCCCAAGTTCACCCCCGAGGAGATCCAGAAGCTGCGCAGCTTTGTCTTCCAGGGAGGGATGATCCTGTCGGTGACTGAGGGCAGGCCCCAGGGCAGGGCCTTTGACCAGGCCATGCGCAAGACCTACGGCGAGATGTTCCCGAGCTACGAACTGGGACCCCTGCCCAACGACCATCCGATCTTCAAGAAGCACTTTCCGCTGAGGCGGGGCACGCGGTTCGAGGCCGTCTCAAACGGCGCCCGCGTGCTGGCGCTGCACACCACCATCGACCTGATGCTCCCCTGGCAGCGGGACGCCAATGTCGCGTCGGTCAACTCCTTCAAGGTCGCGGTGAACATCAGCTACTTCGCCAACGAGGAGGCCATAGGCAGGCCCCGGGCCGCCAGAAGCTGGCCGGCGAAGAAGGCCTTCACCCCGCAGCGGGCGGTGCGGGTGGCGCGGGTCAAGTACGCCGGCAACTGGGACCCCGAGCCCCTGGCCTGGCAGCGGCTGGAGCGGCTGATGGGGCAGAAGTGGCAGACGGACCTCAGCGTCACGGCGGCTGTCGCCCTCAAGGACCTGGACGCGAAGAAGTGGCAGCTCGCCGCGATCACCGGCACCGACACGTTGAGCCTGGACAAGGCTGAGGAAAAGGCCCTGGCCGACTACGTCCGGGCCGGCGGGACGGTCCTCATCGACGCTGCCGGCGGGTCGGAGGCCTTCGCCGCCAGCGCCGCGGGGCTGCTGGAGAGGCTCTTCGAAAAGGATTCGCTCCGGCGGCTGCCGTCGGCCGCGGCGGTGTACAACCTGCCCGGCATGAGGATCGGCTCTGTCAAGTACCGCCGCGCCGCCGGGGATCGCTTCGGCGGCGACAATCGCCCCCGCCTCCTCGCCGTCGAGCTGGGTGGCAGGGCGGCGGTCTTCCTCAGCAAGCAGGATCTGACGGTCGGCCTGGTCGGGGGTCCCTGCTATGGCTGCGTGGGATACCATCCGGATTCGGCCGTGGAGCTGGTACGGAACATCGTTCTCCACGCCGGCGGGGTGGACCGGTCCGCCGCCGGGGCTACCTCCCGGCCGGGGGCGGATTGATCGCACTGCCCTCGCCGTCTCCACCAATGCCGCCGGGCGCGGCTCTCCGGCCAGCAGCTTAAGTACGTTGGCCCCGGGCGGGGCTTTTATGGTAAGATGTATCGACGGGCTGTGGGGGCGGGGCCGAATGTGGCAGCCCCGGCCACTTAGTATAGAGTTGTTAGGATGTCAAAAGTACATTGGTTAGTGGTGGTTTTTCTGGGGGTGGCGGCGATCTTTCCCGCCGTGTGCCAGGCCCAGCCCAGGCCAATCCCCTTCTCCGACGAGGCGGTCGCCACCGCCATCGACAAGGCGAAGGAATTCCTCTGGTCGCAGTATCGCCTCGACCCCCGACAGGACCCCTGGCCGGATAGGCCGACCAAGCAGGACGGCAAGAAGACCGTGCCGTATGAGAACTACGGCGGCTATTCAGCCATGCCGATGTATGCCCTGCTGGCGGCGGGCGAGAAGTACAACGATCGGCGGATGAAGCGGGCGCTGAACTGGCTGGCCAGGATCGACACCAAGGGCACCTACACGCTGGGGGTCCGGATGCAGATATGGGCGTATCTGCCGGAGGAGATCGGCCGGCCGCTGATGGTCAAGGACGCCGATCGCCTCGTCAAGAGCATAAACCAGCCGGCCCCCGGCGAGGGATTCACGGACAGCAGCAAGTACTCCTACGGGACCTACAGCTACATCAGCAGCGGCAAGGCGCGGTCCGGAGGAGACGGCGACCACAGCAACACCCAGTTCGGCCAGTACGGCGTCTGGGCCGCTGCCAGGTGCAACATCGACGTGCCCCTTGGGTACTGGGAGCTTGTCTATAAGCACTGGATGATGACCCAGAACCCCGAAGGCGGGTGGGGCTATGGCATAGGCCCGGTGGTGAGGGGGTCGCACACCATGACCGCCGCGGGGCTGGCCAGCCTGTACGTAGCCAGCGATAACCTCTTCAGGGAGAGATACGTCACGTGCGGGCAGAACCCCGCCGACCCGGCCATCGAGCGGGCCTTGGGGTGGTTCGACCGGAATTTCGGCGGGAGCTGGAATCACTATTACCTCTACGGCGTGGAGCGCATCGGGCTGGCCAGCGGGCATAAGTACTTCGGCAAGAAGAACTGGTACAAGCTCGGGGCGACGCGGCTGATAAACACCCAGCAGGGCAACGGCGCATGGGGCAACATAGTCAACACGAGCTTCGCCCTGCTGTTCCTGGCTCGCGGGCGGGCGCCGGTGATGGTCAACCGCCTCAAGTACCCGGGCACGTGGAACAACCGGCCGCGCGCACTGTCGAACCTCACCGGCTGGGTGTCGCGGAAGTTCGAGCACGAGCTCAACTGGCAGATCATCAACCTCGAGGTCCCGGTGGAGGAGTGGCACGACGCGTCGATCCTGCTGATCAGCGGCTCGACGAAGCCGTCATTTTCCCCCGCCGACCTGGAAAAGCTCCGCAAGTTCGTATGGCAGGGGGGGATGATTCTCTCCATCGCCGAGGGCGGAAGCTGGGGCGCGGGTTTCCAGGACGGGATGTGCGGCCCGAAGGGCGTGTACTCGACGCTGTTCCCCAACTATGAGCTCAAGCAGCTCGGGCAGGACCACCTCATCTTCAGGGCCCAGTTCAAGATCCACCGCAGGCTGAAGCTGTGGGGGATCTCCAACGGCATCCGCCTGCTGGCGCTGCACACGACCGAGGACCTCCCGCTGCCGTGGCAGAGGAACGCGTACGTCACGTCGCTGTCGGAGTTCCAGTTGGGGGCGAACATCGCCTTCTTCGTCAACGACCGGAAGTTCGGCCGCCCGCGGGGCACGAGCCACTGGCCGGAGAAGAAGTCCTTCGTGCCGCTGAGGGCGGTGCGGGTGACGCGGGTCAAGCACAGCGGCAACTGGGAGCCTGAGCCGCTGGCGTGGGAGCGCTTCAAGCTGCTGATGGGCCAGAAGTGGCAGACCAACGTCATCCTGGGCGGCCCCGTTACGCTGGAGGACCTCGACGCCGGGCAGTGGCCTATCGCAGCCATGACCGGCACGGGCGCCTTGACGCTCAGCAAGGGCGAGAAGGCCGCCCTCAAGGCCTACGTCCAGGGCGGCGGGACGGTCGTCATGGATGCCGCCGGCGGCTCCAAGGCCTTCGCCAGCAGCGCCGTGGAGCTTCTGGAGGAGCTGTTCGGTGCCGACTCGTTCTCGCGGGTGCCGTCCTCGGCCAAGGTTTACGGCCTTGCTGGAATGAAGGTCGAGTCGGTGGCATACCGGCGGGCGGCCCGGTCCCGCACCGACGGGTCCAACCGCCCCAGGCTGTGGGGTGTCCTCCTCGGCGGCCGGACGGCCGTGTTCCTCAGCAAGGAGGGCCTCACCGGCGCCATGGTCGGTTACCCCTCCTACACCGCCGTCAGCTATCGGCCCGACTCGGCCGTGGAGCTGATGCGGAACATCGTGCTCTACGGGGCGGGCCTGGGCAGGAAACGGGCTGTCGCTGCGGAAACGGCCGAGCCGTCAAGCTGATCCGGCCCGTGGCCGCGCTCAGAACTCCAGAGGCAACACGACCGCCTCGTTCGTCCGGCGGGCGACGCGCGCCTGGTCATAGGCCTGGTCGTACTGCCCGGCAACGATATCCCAGGAGACAACGTTCTCCAGGTACTGCTTGAGGTTGTTGCCCAGCCGCATTCGCAGACCCTCGTCGCAGGCCAGGTCGATCACGTGCCGGCGGAGCATGTCCTTTGTCGTGAAGAGCAGCCCGCCTTCGCTCTCCAGCGCCTGGGCGGTCAGCCCTTCCATGGGGGCGGTGGTGATGAATGGCTTGTTGAGGGCGATAATCCTGGCCAGCGTGCCCGACTGCGTCTCGTCGGTGCTCGGCAGCACGATGAAGTCGCACAGGGCCATCATCTTGTAATACCTGTCGCCGCGCGGGACGAACTCGTAGTAGTGGGCCAGGCCCTTCTGCTCCAGCAGGGCGACTTCCTGCTTGTACTTCTCGTAGTCGGCCTTGTCCGCCGGGTCGCGCATCGACCCCGCCGCCAGGAGGTCCCATTCCACGCCGGTATTGGCCTTTATGGTCTCGACTATCTCCTCCCACATGGTGGTGAGGATGTCCCAGCGTTTGTTGGCCTGGATCCAGCCGATGAGCCCGACGATGTGCTTGGAGAGGTAGGGGATGTTGTCGAAGTCCAGCTCCTGGCGGAGGGCGACTACCTCTCGGACCGTCCATCGCTTGTCCGGGCGGCTGCCGTGGGGGATGACCATGACGTTGCGCGGCGTGGGCCAGCCCCTGCCGTGGAAATTCCAGTCCAGGCGCCATTTCTGGTAGTGGCACTTGAAGATTACCACATGCGCCCTCTGGCAGAGCTTGAAGAGGAAATCGGCCTCGAATTCGCTCAGCCGGCCGTGGACGGTATGCGGCTCGACCACGATGGGGAAGTCATTGATGGCGTCAAGCAGGTCCAGGAACCCCTGGTTGCCGTCGCCGTGCCCGCGGGGGTCCAGATACTCATACAGGCCGTACTCGTGCTCGATGTGTATGGCGTAGGGCTGGAGCTGGCGGACTTTGGCGGCGACGATCCGCCACCAGTCCCGGCGATTCATGTCGATCAGCGGGAAGACGCCGTCTCCCTCGCCGTCACTGTGGGAGACTACGAGCACCTCGCGATCCTGGTGGCGCTTGCGGATGAACTCACGGGCCTCCTCGCAGAAGGTGGCAATGCCACACAGCCTGGGAGGGTAAGAACTGATCATCACTATCGGGGAGGGCATGCCGACAATCCTCAATTCAAAATCGCTGCCTTGCAGCCGCAGCACGACTTAAACGCTATCGACCGCTTCTGCACTTGTCTTATCGGCTGCGGACTCGCCCAACGTTTGCTGAGTTTGTATCTCATGCATCAGCATAAGGCTCATCAGCCAGGCCAGCGTACTCTCAGCCCCCTGGTTGGCGTTGATCCGGTCAGCGTGAAGCCCGTCTCGGCACCCGCCCGTTGTGAAGTCATACAGGGGCATGCGCAGGTCATTGTCTCCCAGGAACCAGTTGAAGCAATTCCTGGCGTGGTCGAGCCAGGACACGTCGTTCGTTACATTATAGGCCTCTACGCAGGCGTCGATCAGGGCATGTGCCTCTATGCTCTGCTGGTCGAAGCGTGCCCGCTCGCCGCCGCGGGGGTACCAGCCCTCGTTGCCGATGACCGACAGATGGCCTTCGGCGTTGGTCTGGATCTCCAGCAGCCAGCGCAGGGCCTTTTCTCCCGCCTCGATCATCTCGGAGCGGAACATCCACTTGCCGCTCATCAGCAGGGCGTGGGGCAGCTTCGCGTTGGCGTAGGTGACGACCGACTCGCACCAGGGCCAATCGTCGGTCATGTGGTCGGTGAAGTGCCGGTAGAGTCGCTCGGCCAGGACTTCGCGGCACCGGCGGGCCTCACTGTCGCCGCTGAATCGCTGCAGATAGGCGTGGATGCCCACGATGGCGAAGGCCCACGCCCGCGGCGAGACGAATGTGTCCACCGTCGCCAGCGCCCGCTCGAAGAGCCGCGTCGCCAGCCCCACGATCGACTCGCTCTTGCACAGGCCCACGCACATGCCCAGCCCCCACAGCCCGCGGGTGTGCGAGTCCTCCGAGCCGACAATCTCCGCCCAGCGGCGATCGTAGTTCATGAAGTTGCGGAACCGCCCCGATTCGTGATCCAGGGCGTGGCAGAGGAACGACAGGTACCGCTGAAGCAGCGGCAGCACGGTCTCGTCGCGCGTCTGGTGCCAGTACATGGCCGTGGCGATCAGCCCCCGGGCGTTGTCGTCGGTGGTGTAGCCGTGGCGCCGGTCGGCCGTTGAGTATATCGCGTGCTGGAAGAGGGCAGTGTCGTCCGTCAGGTTGGAGAGGTGCCGCAGGTCGATCTCCGGCAGCTCGTGCGGGGCGGTGTCCGCCGACGTCCTGGCCGCTGCCACCAGGAACGGATGGTGCGGCTTCTCCTGGGCCTCTTCGAATGCCTCCAGGTACTGCCGGGCGACCTCCGGCCAGAGCATCTGCCGGCTGTGCTGGTAGGCCGCCTTGCGGATCATGTCCCTCTGGAGGTCGTGCCCGAGCAGGTCCATGACCTCGCGCGAGATGGCGTCGGAGTCCTTGAATGGCACCAGCCGCCCGCGGCCGTCGGCCAGCATCTCCTGGGCGTACCAGTAAGGCGTTGAGATCACCGCGTTGCCCGTGCCCAGGGCGTAGGCGAGCGTCCCGGAGACGATCTGCGTCTCGCTGAGGTACGGCGTGACGTAAACGTCCGCCGCCCCGAGGAACTCGCACAGCTCGGAAAGCTCCACGAAGCGGTTCTGGAAGGCGACGTTCTTCTCCACTCCCAGCTCTCGGGCGAGCGTGTGCAGGCTGTTGCGGTATTCCTCGCCGCTCTCCCGCCGGACGTGGGGATGGGTCGCGCCGACGATCATGAACACCAGGCCGGGGTGCTTGGCCACCACGTCCGGCAAAGCCCGTATGACGTACTCGATGCCCTTGCCGGGGCTGAGCAGCCCGAAGGTCAGCAGCAGCTCCCGCCCCTCGACGCCGAACTTGTCCTTGTAGAAGGCCGGATCGATGAAAGGCACGTCCGGGATGCCGTGATGGATAAGGGCGATCTTCTCTTCGGGGACGTCATAGACGTCGCGGAGGAATCCCATGGCCCGCTCGGCCATGACGACCATCTTGGAGCTGAGTCGGCAGATCTCCCTCAAGACCAGTCTCTGGTCCTCGGTCGGGTCGCGCAGGACGGTGTGGAGGGTGGTTACGACGGGGCGGCGGAGCCGCCTGAGCATCTCGAGCACGTGGCTACCGCTGCGCCCGCCGAAGATACCGTATTCATGCTGGAGGCAGACGACCGCCGCATTGGAGATGTTCACGAACTCGGCCGCCTGGCGGTAGTCGCCCAGGGCGGCCTCGCGAACCTCGAAACGGACAGTCTCGTCGTAGCGGTAGCCTTCGAGGATATCGTTTATTGCCACGACGCCGCAGCGGTAGCTGTTGCCGGCCGCCGCTACTACCGCCCGGCACAGGTCATACGTGAAAGTGGCAATGCCGCACTGCCGAGGAAGGTAATTGCCTATGAAGATGATCTCGCGTCTGTCGAACTGTTCATTGTAAGCCATTCTCGCTCCGAAACTAACGATAGTAGCGATATCGGCAACTTCAGGCCTGCTCTCCAGCTAGCAGGCCTAGGGCCTTTGCCGTGGCGAAGCTGCGAAAAACAGCTTGCACAGGGCTGACGGAAATGTTCGCGGGGTTTTCCGCGATCCGGCCCGCTTCGATCGGTGGCCATTCTAAGGCGCCGCCGTGGCCGATTCAACCGCTTTCGCATCCGGGCGTCTTGCGGTGATTTCTATCGACACCCGGCCGGGGCCGGGGCATACTCTACGCCGATGCAAGGTTGGTTGCTCAACGTGGTTTACGCGCTGGTTTGCCTTTTTGGCAGCCCGGTGTGGATTGCCCGAATGATCCGTCACGGCAAGTACCGCCGCGACTGGCGCCAGCGGCTGGGGCGGGCGCCAGTCCGCTACGGGCTCCAGCCGCTGATATGGATACACGGCGTGAGCGTGGGGGAGGTCAACGCCGCCCGCCAGCTCGTGGCCGAGCTGCATTCTCAAATGCCGGACTTCCGCGTGGCGGTCTCCTCCACCACGGACACGGGCCTGGCGGCCGCCGAGCGGCTCTTCGCGCCGGACCATCCGGTCTTCCGCTTTCCCTTGGACTTCACCTTCTCGGTGGGCGCCGCCCTGAAGCGCCTTTCGCCGGCCATGGTTATCCTGATCGAAGGTGACGTCTGGCCGAATTTCGTCGCCGCGTGCCGCCGGCGCGACGTCCCCGTGGTGGTCGTCAACGGCCGGATCGGGCCCCGAAAGGGCTACCCCCGCTACAGGCTCATCCGCCCCTTGGCGGGGAGGCTCTTCAACGCCTTGACCGCCATCGGCGTCCAGCACGAGGCCTATGCCGACCTGTTCCGCGCACTCGGCGTCCAGAACGACAAGCTGCACGCAACGGGCATGATGAAGTACGATACGGCCGAGCTTGGCGATTCGGTCCCCGGCGCGGAGCAGCTAGCCTCGGCCGTTGGGATCGACAAGAAGACGCCGCTGCTGGTGGCCGGGGGAACAGGACCCGGAGAAGAGCAGGTTGTGCTTGAGGCCTTCCGCCGCGTCCGCGGCGCCGTCGGCGGCCCGGTCCGCCTGGCGGTGGTCCCCCGCAAGCCCGAAAGGTTCGAAGAGGTGGCCCGGCTGATCTCGGCCGGCGGGTCCGAGCTGGTCCGCCGCAGCCGCCACGGCGACGGGGGCACGCTCGAGCCGTCCGAGGCCGTCATCCTCGGCGACACCATGGGCGACCTGCGGAAGTTCTACTCCCTGGCCGCGTGCGTCTTCGTGGGCCGGTCGCTGGTGCCGATGGGCGGGTCTGACATGATAGAGGCTGCCGCCCTGGCCAAGCCGGTGTGCCTGGGGTACTATACGTTCAACTTTCCCCAGGCCGAGACGATGGTCGGTGCCGGCTGCGCAAAGCGGGTGGCCGACGTCGACGAGCTGACCGAAGTCTTCAAGGGCTGGCTGGAGGACCCCGAAGCCGCGGCCGAGATGGGAAGGCAGGCGCTGGAATTCGTTCGCTCCCAGCAGGGCGCCACGCGGCGGAACGTGGAAATGATCGCCCGGATCCTCGGGCGCGTGCCGGCTATCGCGCCCGGAGGCGTGGCGACCGACGAGATCATTGAACAGGTGTGAGATGCCCGGCACGCAGGTCAGACAGACCGTTCTCAAGGGCGCCCGGCGGATCGTGGTCAAGGTGGGGACCAACGCCCTGACCGACCGCACCGGGCGGCTGGACCGGGAGACCGTGGCGAATCTCTCCGGGCAGATCGCCGCCATCATCCGCGGCGGGCGGGAGGTCACGCTGGTCAGCAGCGGGGCGGTCGGGGCGGGGATGGCCGAGCTGAACCTCCCGGAGCGGCCCAGGACACTGCCCATGCTCCAGGCCACCGCCGCCGTCGGGCAGGGCGAGCTCATGCGGGCCTTCCACGATGCATTCGCCCGCCACGAGCTGAAGGTCGCCCAGATCCTGATCACGCGCGGTGACTTCGAGGACCGCGCCCGCTACCTGAACGTCCGCAACACGGTCGCGGCCCTTCAGGAGCTTCGGGCCGTGCCGGTCATCAACGAGAACGACACCGTGGGCGTGGAGGAGCTCGAGGCCCGCTACGGAGACAATGACATCGTGGCCGCGCTGCTGGCCAACATGCTCCGGGCGGACCTGCTGGTGATGCTGACAGTAGTGGACGGCGTGATGGCGGCGGGCAAGCTGCTGGACGTCGTCGAGGACGTGGAGGCCGCCTCGCGCAGCCTTCCCACCGGCGCCCGCAGCCGGCTGGGGACAGGCGGGATGGCCTCGAAGCTCGAGGCTGCGGCCATGGTCGCCTCCGCCGGAGAGGTGGCGGTGATCGCCAACGTCCGCACACCCGACGTGCTGGGCAAGCTGTTGAGCGGCGAGACGTTGGGCACCGTCTGCCTGCCGGCCGAGAGGAAGCTCTCCGCCCGGCGGCGATGGATCGGCCACGTCGCCCGCGCCCGCGGAAAGATCTACGTCGATGCCGGGGCGGCCGAGGCATTGATTGCGCGGGGCAGGAGCCTGCTCGCCTCCGGTATCACCGAAGTCGCCGGCAGGTTCGCCAAAGGCGACAACGTGGCCATCGTCGGACCCGACGGGCGGCAGATCGCCCGCGGGTTGA
>CBFCZU010000050.1:0-20232 GCA_965602635.1 uncultured Planctomycetales bacterium
TTCCGTTTGGTTCCGAAACTTTCCGAAACTTTCCGTTTCGTTCCGTTTCGTTCCGTTCTGTTCCGCCCGGTTCCGCTCCTGTCCGGTGCGGTCAGGTCTTTACCGAATCGAGCATGACCACGGCCACCGGGCCGAAGATCAGCATCGGCAGCCAGGCCGCCACCACCGGCTGTAAGGCGATCCCCCGCGTCACGTGGATTATCACGAAGAAGGCGATCCCCATGCCGACGGCCCTCAGGGCGGAGGTCTTGATGTTCCGCTCCCGGGAGAGCACGAACGGCGCCACCAGCAGCAGCATGAGGATGTTGTTGAAGAAGTCGGCGACGCGGCTCTGCCTCAGGAGCACCGCCCTTCGGCGATCGGGCACGCGCTCCAGGCGGAGCAGGCGGGTGATGTCGGCGGTGGACATGTGCTGCAGCCAGTCGCCGGACTGCCTGAGGGTGAGGACGCTGGGGCTCAGGTCGCTGGAGTAGATCAGCCGCCCGTCGGTCAGCGCCCAGCCGAAGTCTCTGGGATGGCGATAGGCCTCCTCGTAGGTGGCCTCGGGCGCGGTGATCTCGACCAGCGGCTTGCCCGGCTCGACGGCGTAGCTGAAGCGGACGTCGCGGAGCGCGGCGACGGTCGCCCCGGCGGGCCCCTGCACCAGTTGCGCCCACTTGGCGCGAATCGTCAGGTGAGCGTCCTCGTCGTGGATGACGATGCCGCCGATGCGCGGAACTTTCTTCCAGTTGACGTTCTTGTTCCTGGGGTTTGCCCGGGCCTTCTCGATGATCGTTTCCGGCTTGACGACCGAGGGCACGAACTCGGTGGTGGCGGCTTGGCGGCAGCCCTTCATGTGCACCCAGGGATGGATGGTGGGCCCGCCCGATTCGAGCTTGCCGGGCTTGAAGATCCAGCTCTTCGCTTGGGCATCGTAAAGGGCCCGGGGCGAGGTGATCCGCCCGACGTAGCGCCAGTTATCATATGCGCTGGCCCGCGGGCGGTACCTCAGGAGGATCAGCGGGTTGTACATCTCGCCGGTCTTGGGGTCGAGACGCTTGGAGTACAAGCAGCTGCCCTTCTGGTCGGCCACCAGGCGGACCTGGAACGGGCCCTTGCCCTCGGACTCGTCCCGATCGCGCATCAGTTGGTGCCGGAACCGGGGCACCAGAAGCTCCGTATCCAGGACTACGAGCAGGCCGAGGGCGCCAGCGCACATGATAACTGGCGCCAGGACCCGGCGCAGGCTGACGCCGCTGGCGAGCATGGCCGTCAGCTCGTTTGTGTGGTTCATCCACGCCAGCGTGAAGGCGGCGGCCAGCGTGATGGCGACTCCGCCAAGCTGGCGGAAGTAGAGGATCGACTGGGCGGCGTAGTAGCTTGCGGCGTCCTTGGCGACGTCCCCGAGCGTCCGGTCCTGGTCGTCGGACCTCTTCTTGGTGAACTCGTCCATGTTGACGAACAGGTCGGCGACCACGCGGAGGCTCATCAGCGTCACGAAGCACAGCAGGGCGCTGATGAGGAAGCTCCTCAAGACGTACCTGTCGAGTGTCTTGATCACGCCTTATCGCCTCATGGGGACGGCGTAGAGGTATCCGACGGCCGCTACCATCAGCGCCACTCCGCCCCAGATGATAGCCGCTCCGAATGCGTATCCCCACATCACCTTGGGGTTATGGATCAGCTCCTTGCCCGCAAGCAGCAGCACGATCACCAGCGCTGCGGGCACGGCGGAGATGGCCATTGCCGCCAGGACCTGCCCGCCCCGGAGGATCAACCCCATTGCCGCCCCGATCAGGACCATCAGCAGGCAGCAGACGGCGTAGGCGATCCGCCAGTGCATCTCGGCGGCCACCTTGCCCAGCAGCTTCGGCAGGAGCTTGCCGTGGAGATCGTTGACCATGCCCGTCACCGGCGCGGACAGCTCGTACTTCTCGGGCGAGTGGACCAGGTCGTCCAGGTTGACCTCGCGCGCGCCGGCGACGATGTCCTCGGGGACGGCGAAGGGGCCCAAGGGATACTCGCTGTGGCCGGCGCTCTCGGGCGGCATGCCCGGGCCGCGGGCGCCTTCCATCAGCAGCGAGACCACCACCGCCTCCTCATATTCTTTCCACTCGGCCTTGAGCTTGACCCGGCGGGCGAGGAACTGCTTTCTCAGCTCGTCGCCCCGATACACTCGGACGATGACGGGGCTGGGCTCTGGCGCGGTGGCCGGCATGGTCGTCGCCGACCTCCGGGGCTCGGGCGTGGAGAGGATCAGATCGTTCTTTCGGCTCAGGCTCAAGCCGCCGGCGGCCGCCTCCAGTTCCACCCGCATCGGCTTCTCGCCTTCCTCCGGCGGGTCCAGCTCCACAAGGCGGCCGTAGGCCTTCCCGGCCTTGATCGTGCCACTCACGTCCCGGTAGAACCGCTGGATGCATATCTGCCGCTGGATCTTTACAAGCTGCTCCCGGATTACGTCGCTTTCCATCGGCTTGGCGCGGACGCGGCAGAGCTTGGACCAGTCGTAGAACTTGGGCTTGTCCTTGAACGGGTTGGGGAGCTTCCCGTGGCGGAGGAACAGCCTCTTCCGCACGTCGACCTCGGTCAGCCCGCTCTGGCGCATGCTGTCGGGGTTGGTGCAGTGGAAGACGACGTGGGTCTCATCGCCGCGCTCGACGAAGTCCGGCTTGGCGCTGGCGGCGACGGCGACGTTGGCGTCCAGGTCGTTGGAGTGGTCCACCACCACCACGCCCCCGAGCCAGCCGCTCTTGGGATCGACGCGGTCGGCGTGGATGATCAGGTCGTTGCCCTGAAGCTTGATGTAGCGCTGGGTCATGAGGCGGTGATACGCGGCGTGCTTGAGGTTTGCCCTGAAGCTCCGCTGAGATGCCCCGAGCAACTGCGGCGCGGCCCAGAGGCTCAGCGACAGCGTTATGAGGGAGACGATCGCCCCCAGCCAGACGGCCGGGCGAAGCAGCGAGAGGGTGCAGATCCCGCTGGCGCGGCTGGCCATCAGCTCGTTGTCCTGGCTGAAGCGCCCGTAAACGATGGTCGCGGCGAACAGGCCCGCCACCGGCAGCGTCAGCGAGAACATCACCGGCAGGACGTAAAAGAACAGCTTGAGCGCCTGACCGCCGCCCAGGCCGCGATCGCGCAGCGGCTCAATCACGGCGAGAACCGCCATGATCACCGTCACGACCACGGTGGTCATGACGGTTACTTTGGCGAGGTCCTTGGCCAGGTAGGTTTTGAGCGTGCCAATCACGGCGTCTCCGACACCGTCCGGTGCCCGGGCCCGGGCGCCCGCTTTCCGGCCACCTTCTTGATCGCCCGCGCCAGCCGGGCCACCCCCTCGGCGATGCTCGGCTCATCCACCGAGCCGAACGTCAGGCGGATCCGGTTACGCGGGACCTCCCGCCGGGGGTCGGGTCCGTAGCAATGCTCGCCCGGCACGTACAGCACGCCCTCGTCCAGGGCGGCGGCGAACAGGTCGGCGTCGCGGCCAGTGTCCATGCCCTCGGGCAGGGTGAGGAAGACGTACAGCCCGCCGCCGGGGCGCGTCCACGAGACGCCCTCCGGCTCGGCGCCCAGGTGCGTCTCCAGGGCGCTGAGCATTGCGTCGCGCTTGACCGCATACTGCCGCCGCAGCATGGGAACATGCTCGGCGTATAGCCCGCTGCGCAGCGCCCGAAGCAGCAGGTGTTGCAGGAAGTTCGACGAGCCGAAATCGTGGTTGCCCTTCTGATTCAGCACCGGCTCGACCAGCTCGTCCGGCAGCACGGCATAGCCCAACCGCAGCCCCGGCGAGAACGGCTTGCTGAAGGTCTTGGCCAGCACCACCTGGGCGTTGTCGCGCTCGTAGCTCTTGATCGTGGGCGGGACCGCCGGCCCGTCCACGCTGAGCTCCTGGTAGGCGGCGTCCTCAAGCAGGCAGATCCGGTCGGCCGTCGAGTAAGAGCGCACGATCTCCAGGATCCGCTGGCGCCGCTCGGGCGACAGGGTGATGCCGGTGGGGTTCTGAAAGTAGTCGCACAGGTAAACGATCTTCACGCGCCCCAGCTCGCCGCCGCGCTTGAGCTGCTCGAGCAGCTCGGCCAGGGCCTCGGGGATCATCCCCCCATCGTCGATATCCACGGCCCGGACCGACGCGCCCAGGCTGACGATGGTGGCGGTATAGACGAAGTAGCTCGGCCAGGCGGTGATGACGATATCGCCGGGATCGACCAGCACGTCGGTGACGATGTAGAGCAGTTGCTGGGAGCCGGAGCCGACCACCAGGTTGTCCGCCGTCAGGGAGAGCTGCTCGGGCGTGAGTCCGTCGAGCCGGCAGAGGTAGTCCAGGAGTTCCTGGCGGAGCTGGGGCAGGCCGGCCGTCGAGCCGTACTGAAGCGACTGCCGCCCGGTCGGCTCGTCGGCGAGCATCTCGCCGCTCAGCCGGGCCACGCCCGAGGCAGGCAGGGTCTGCTGATCGACCAGCCCCGCGGCCAGGGAGATCATGCCCTCCCGCTGCAAGATCGGCCCGAGCATGTAGTTGATCGGCTGCGGCACGGTGCGTCCGGCCTTGGCGGAGAATCGAAATTGGGGATTAGCGCCTGCCATTTTTCCCGCTCATTGACTCATCATTGTCCAACCGCACGTGAGGGCATGTCAAGGCTTTCCCTTGACAGCCCGCCCCCCGGCCCGACAATGCCCATTCCGAGGGAGCGGGGCATGCTTGCGACACTGGGCTACATCGCGCGGTCGGCTGTAAACCTCATTTGGCCGGAGACTTGTACCGGCTGTAACACGAACGGCGCCACGGCGGCGGGCTTCTGCCAGGACTGCGGGCGAAGGCTGCTGGCACTGACGGTGCTGGAGCACTGCCCCCGCTGCGGCGGCACACTCGGGCCGGGGCTGACCGTCAGCGACGACGGCTGCTACGGGTGCCCGGACGTGATGCCCCGCTTCCGCCAGGTTGTCCGCCTGGGGCCATACGCCGATCCCCTCAGCAACGCCATCCGCCAGATGAAGTACCACCGCGGCGGTCAGGCCCCGCGGCACCTCTGCCGGATGCTGGCGCGGGCGGTCGCCAGCCGGCGCCCCGAGGCCGACTTCGACCTAGTCATGCCCGTGCCGATGCACTGGCTCCGCCGGCTGGCGCGGGGATGCAACCACTCGGGCGGCATCGCCTCGGCCATGGCTTCGGAGCTGGACCTGCCTTTGGGGCAGGAGCTGATCCGCGTCCGCAACACGCCGCCGCAGGTGCATCTGTCGGCCTCGCGGCGGGCGGCGAACGTCAGAGGCGCCTTTGGCGTGTCCCGTCGGCGGGGCCTGGCCGGGGCGCACGTGCTGCTGGTGGACGACGTGGTCACCACGGGCGCCACGGCCAACGAGGCCACCCGGACGCTACTGGCGGCCGGGGCCAGGCGAGTCACAGTCGCCGTCCTCGCCAAGTCCGAGCCGCCCACGGCCTACTCCCACCGCCTCCAGGCCTGACCGACGCCGGTTGACAGGCGACTGGCGGGCCGGCGGGAAATAGCATACATTTGCACCGGCTCTCATGGCTGCGATGAATCCGGAACACACAGAAGGAAAGCTGCTCGACCTGCCCCGCCGCCCGCGGTGGTCAGCCATCGCTGTCGCCGCGCTGATCGCCCTATCGGCCGTCGTCGCCTGCAACAAGGTGTGGACGTACGATGTCTTCTGGCACCTCAAGAGCGGGCAGTGGATGCTCGAGAATCGCCAGGTGCTGGACCACGACCCCTTCAGCGTCCCGGACGAAGGCGCCGGCCCGCGGGAGTGGGTGAACGTCCACTGGCTCTTCCAGGTGATCGTGGCGGCCGCTTACGGCGCGGGCGGGTTCGCCGCGCTGGTGGTTCTGAAGATGGGCGTCTTCGCCGCGACGGTGGCGGCGCTGGCACTGTGGCTGAGGCGGCGCGCCGGGCCGGCGCTGCTCATGCTCGCCGGGGCGGCGATCATACTGGGCGTCGAGACGCGCGTCCGCGTCCGCCCGGAGATCTTCACCTTCCTGTTCCTGAGCGTCACGCTTGTGGTGGTCGAGTCGGTCCGCCGGGGCGGCTCGCCCAGCCGCCTGTGGTGGCTGCTGCCGCTCAACGTCGTCTGGGTCAACATGCACGGGGTCTATCTGGTCGGGCTTGCGGCGGCATGGGGGGCCGTCGGCGGAGCGTGGCTGGACCGCCTGATGAAGCGCGACACCGCCGGCCGCCTGGCCGGGGGCAAGGCCCTTGCGCCGATGGCCGCAG
Organism: uncultured Planctomycetales bacterium; assembly: GCA_965602635.1. Lineage (GTDB taxonomy): Bacteria > Planctomycetota > Phycisphaerae > SM23-33 > SM23-33 > CBFCZU01. Next base: position 6,204 of record CBFCZU010000050.1, read on the forward strand.
CCACGGTCGCGCCGCTCGTGGCGAGCCCCTGGCCCGTGGCCGCCGCCCTGCACCCGCTGCTGCTGAGGACACGCGTCAGCGGAGAGGACCGCTACTACAGCTTCGGGGTCGAGGAGTTCCGCCCGACCTATGAGCTGAACCCATTCAAGGCGGCGCCGGTGGCGGTCGCCCTTCTGCTGCTGCTTGCGGTCGCCGCCGTCGTCGTGGCGGTGTGCGTGGCCGAGACCACGCGCCGTCGCAGGCGCTCGGTCCCGGCCGGTCACGTGATCTGGCTGGCGACGTTCCTGGTCCCGGCCATGATGGCCGTGCGGAACGTGACGCTCCTGGTCATCCCAGCCGCGTTCGTCCTGGCCATCCACGGCGGGCAGTTGTGCCGTCTGCTGCCCCGGCCGGGCAGGCCTAGGCGCTGGCTGGGCGCCGCGGCCAGGGTCGCCATGCTGCTGGCCCTGCTGGGCGCCGCCCTGGGCTACGCAACCGAGGCCGTCTATCGATGGCAGGGGCGCAGCGCCAGCCGCTTCGGCCTGGGCCTGGTGAACGACGTGCACCCCGTCGAGATGGCCAAGTGGCTGGGGCAGTCCCAGCTCAGCGGCGACATCCTCCCGCTAAACTTCGGCAACGGCGGCACGTTCATCTACTACAGCCACCCGCGGCGGAAGGTGTGGATGGACGGGCGGCTGGAGCTGCACTCCCTGGAGCGGTTCCGCGGGCTGCACGAAATCGGGCGGAACCTGCTGTCGTCCATCTGGGCCAGCGACGACGAGGCCCCTTATGGCACGCCGCTGCCGCCGACCGTCCGCTTCATCGTGGTGCCCTGCGACAGCGTGCGGCACATCAGGGCCATGAACAACTGCGAGCGGTTCAGGCTGGTCTACATCGACAGGGCGGCGGTGTGCTTCGCCCGGATTCCGCTGCCCGGCGAGGCGAACGCCGGGAAGCTGCGGCAATGGCACAGGGCGGAGAGGCTTCCCTGGGCCAACCTGAATGAATTCGACCGCCCCCTCGACCCCGCCCGCGGGGCCCTGCTGGATGCGGAGACCTCCCGCCCGTGGTACCGCCAGAACGTCCAGCCCACCCACTGGCGAATCGGGGCCGTGTTCTTCAGCCTCGGCCTGGACGACCTGGCCATCCGCTACCTGAACGCGGCCGAGAGGCTGGGACTCCAGGAGCCGCTTTCGCGCATGGGCCTGCTGGCTGAGGCGCACCGGCGGGCGAGCCTCTTCCGCCCAATCGAGCCCGAACAGGACCTGCCGGTTGACCCGAACCTCTGCCGCGCCCTGGCGCTGCTGCGGAAGGTGGACCTGCGCGACCTGAGGGACCGACGGGCGCGGAAGTACGCCCTGGTGCGGGTGAGCGTGCTGAAAGACGCGCGGCAGATCGACGCCGCCGCCGAGGCGATGGGGCAATACCTGGACGACCTGCCCATTCCCGACCGCTGGCGGCCCGGCACGGACGACCTGGCCGTCCGCGACTCGATCCAGATGGCCTACCTTCTCGCGACGACCACGGCCGCGCAGTTCGACCTGGCCGGCATGACGCCGGCGATGAGGGCGAAGCTGCTGCTCCGCGAGGACGTGGGGCTGATCGACCGCGCCATCGCCGAGCTGGAGTCTGCCGGCGAGCTGCCGCCGCGCGGGCGGCTCGGCCTGGGCGACCTGTATCTGCGCAAAGGGCAGACCGCAAAGGCGCGCCGCTCCTACGCCTCGGTCGGCGGCAAGGACCAGTGGGCGGTGCGGATGCGGCTGGGCCTGTGCGACTGGGCCGACGGCGACTTCCCCGCCGCCACCGAGCGCCTGCGGGAGGCGACGCGGCTTGGGCCCGCCGCCCCCGAGCCCCTGCTGTACCTGGCCCTGCTGGGCGAGCAGTTGGGCGACGTTTCCTCGGCCGCCGAAGCCCTGGCCGGGTACCGCCCCCCCGCCGACCAGGCCCAGCGCACCCAGGCCGACCGGCTGGTGGCACAGGTCATCGCCCGGTTCAAGCTGCGCGGCATAGCCATCCCGCCGGCGGGCGGGGGCGAGTGACACGACGGCCCGCCGACGCGAAGTTTCGCCGCGGAGGCCTTACCGACCGGGGAAGAATGCGTATAATGACGCTCGAAGGATCGAACAGATGAAACGGATTCTTGCAGCGGCGTTAGCGGCTATTTTCCTGACCGGCATGGGCGACCTCGGTGCCGGCCCGGCCTCGGCGCCCGCCTCGGCGCCGGCCGTCAGGCTGGGCGTCAGATACACCGATGCCTTCCGCGGCTTCTCGCTGTGTCCCCCCGCCATCGCGCAGCGCGTCCGAGAGACATCGACGCGCAGACTCGTCGGCTGGGTGCAGAGGGACGAGAAGACCCACGCCATACGGTGGTCGATGGAGGTTCTGCAAACCCGCCACAAGCCCATCAAGCTGAGCATCAGCGAGTATGCCGAGGCCGTAGCCAAGGAACTGGCAAAGGGGCAATTCAAGGTCAAGTCCACGCAGGTCGGGACGGTCGCCGGCAAGCCGGCCATGCACTTCCGCGGCATCTGGAGCGGGGCGCTGACGCTGTGGCGTCGGCAGACCTGGATCCGCACCGCCCCCGGCGAGCACCTGGTGCTGAACATCGCCGGGGCCACGTCCGCCCAGGCGGAGATGGACGGCATCCTGACGGCTATGGCGGGCAGCGTGAAACTGTTCGACCCGACGCCGTCACTGGTGGAGCGCGGCGCCAGCCTCAAGCGCGGCTCGACCGCGCTGGGCAAGCTCAGCGAGAAGCTCCTGCGTGAGAAGCTCGAGGCGACGGCGAGTTATTTCACGATCCAGCGGGCGGGCAAGGCAGTGGGCTTCCTCCGCATCAGCGAGAGCATGGCCCAGCGCGAGAGGACCCGGGGTGCGTGGATCGTCCGCTGCGGCACGATGGAAGTAGCAGGCGGGGCGAAGCAGCTCACCCGCGAGGAGCTGTTCGCCACGCCCGACCGCAGCGTGGAGCGCTGCAAACGAATCCTCATCCAAGGCGAGAGCAAGATAACCCAGGAGACCCTCAGGGACCGCAACGCGCTTCTGGCCCAGGTTTCGGAGCAGGGGCGCCCCGCGCAGGTCCGGCGGCGGACCGTGCCCGAGACGCTCATGCCCGCCTACCTGCCTCGCGCCTTGGACCTGGTGGCGCTCCGGCTGATCGACCTGTCCAAGCCGCATGCGGTTGCCTTCGCGGTGTACAACCCGGTGGCCCACGACTTCGACATGCGCACGATTCGCATCGTCGGGCCGGAGAAGATAACGCTTGGCGGGCGGCAGCTTTCGGCCATCCGGCTGACCGATCAGATGGCCGCCGACGCGCCGGTCGCCAGCGTGTGGGTGGACTCGAAGGGCCTGCTGCTGCGGATGCGGACGGCCGACGGCATGACGCTGGAGCGGGTCGAGAAGGAGACCGTCATCAGACAGTACGCCCCGGAGCTTCTGACGCTGGACAGGATCAAGCCATGACCCCGCGGCGGCTCGGGGGGCACTGAAGGATCTAGCAATGCCAGAGCAGGAAATTCACGACACGATCATCGTGGGTGCGGGCCCGGCCGGTTTCGCCGCTGCCCTGTACGCCACCCGGGACCGCTACAAGACGCTGATCCTGGAGAAGGCCGGCCTGGCGGGCGGGCAGATCCTCCTCACCGAGCGGGTGGAGAACTACCCCGGCTACGAGCTGGTCTCCGGGCCGGACCTCATCGCCCAGATGCAGAAGCAGACGGAGAACTTCGGCGGGCAGGTCACCACGGCATCCGAGGCGACGGGCCTGAGCCGCCGCGACGACGGGACGCTGGCGATCGAGGTCAACGGCGGCGAGAAGACCTACCTCGGCCGGTCGGTGATCCTCGCGCCCGGCAGCGACTACCGCCAGCTCGGCGCGCCGGGCGAGGCCGAGATGCGCCAGGCCACCAAGGTCTCATACTGCGCCACCTGCGACGGGCCCTTCTACCGCGACAAGCACGTCCTCGCCGTCGGCGGGGGCAACACCGCCGTCGAGGACACCATCTACCTCGCCGAGCGGTTCGCCCGCAAGATCACCATGATCCACCGGCGGGAGGAGTTCCGGGCCCAGAAGGTGCTGGTGGAGGAGCTTTACGCCAAGGCCGGCGAGCACAACATCGATGTCAAGCTCCCCTACGTCCTTGAGGCCATCGTGCCCAACCAGGACGCCACGGAGATCGACCACGTCGTCATCAAGAACGTCAAGACGGGCCGGGACGAGCGGCTCGATGTGGACGGCGTGTTCATTTTCGTGGGGATGGTTCCGAACACGAAATGGCTCGCGGGCGCGCTGGAGCTGACCGAGGCGGGGGACATCAAGTGCGACTGCGCGACGCTGCGGACGTCCATGCCCGGCGTGTTCGTGGCGGGCGACTGCCGGACGGGGGCGGCGATGCAGCTTGCCACGGCCTGCGCCGACGGGGTGGTCGCCGCCATGATGCTCAAGCAGTACTTCCGCGATCCGAGCGCCTGGGAGAGGGCCTCGGGCGAGGAGCTGGGCGGCGTGGGGTGGTAGGCCGCGGCAGGTTCAGGCGGCCCGGCTGCGCCTCTTGGGACGGGTATTTCGCTGGGGGCCGGACGGCGCCCGCATCATCTTCCCGCAGCAGCTACACCGCACCTGCTGCCCGCCGTAGCTTGGCGGGACGGTCAGAACCGTACGGCAGGCTCGGTTCGCGCATTTGAATCGAAGGTCGGGCATCGGTTTCCTCCAGCACCATCTTCGGCCGGGGGGCCGCGCGGCTTGACTGCCCGGCGGGCGGATTGAAAATTACCCGCCGCCGCCGTACCGTCTGTGCGGTCTGGGGCAGATGGAGCGACGATGGCTGAGTGCAAGATGCTGGCGGTGGACGTGGACGGGACGCTGCTCGAGCAGGGCCGCGTTGACCCGGCGGACGCCGCCGCGCTGCGAGCTGCGGCCGAGGGGGGCATCCTCCCCTGCCTCTGCACCGGGCGGTCGTGGGACCAGGTCCGCCCCATCTGGCAGGAGCTGGCCCTTCCCCGGCCGCAGGCACCGGTCATCTGCGTCGGCGGCGCCCTGGTCACCGAGCCGTCAACCGGGCGGACGCTCTACAGCCGCCCCTTCGACCGCCCCACCGCCGACGACCTGGCCCGGGCGGTGGTCGGCATGGGCTACCCGGCAATGGCACTGGTGGACGCCTGGCGGGAGGGCTTCGACTACTTCCTCATGGGCCCGTGCGAGCAGGTGGGGCTCTACCAGGAATTCCTCGCCGCCCGAGAGCTTCGCGTCCGGCGGGTGGAGCGCCTCAGCCGCCCGGGCGACCCGCCAACGCTGCGGATAAGCCTCCTGGCCGACGGCGGGGACGTCGAGGGGCTCGTCGCTGCCCTGCGGCAGCAGTTCGGCGGGAGGGTCGAGGCCCAGGGCATTTACCTGCGCCACGCCGACCTGCACATCGTGGAGGCCTTCCGCGCGGGGACCAACAAGTTCACGGCGATGGTTTACGTCGGACAGGGCGACCGCATTTCCCCGGCCGCGATGGCGGCCATCGGCGACGACCACAACGACCTGGCCATGCTGACCGGGGCGGGCGTCTCGGCGACCACCGCCGACGCCCCGCCCGAGCTGCTCCGGGCCGCCGACATGGTCCTCGCCCCGCGAGGGCAGAGGCCTGTGACGCAGTTCGTCGCCGCCCTGCTGGCCCGGCGCCAGGGGCCCGGAGCTACAGCCCCACCTTCCAGATGAGCATCAGCCTGGGCGTCTGGATCTCCTCGAGCAACTCAAGGTTCACAACCGGGGACTGCTTCATCAGCCCCAGCTCCTGGCGGAAGCTCTTTCGCATCTTGTAGAGGACGACCTTGGGCTCGGCCAGGCTGGCAAGCTTGGCCGCGGCGGTGATGGCGTCGGCCTCGTAGCCGATACCGTCCACCAGCCCGATCTCCAGGGCTCTGTCTGCCAGATATACCCTGCCGTTATACGGCTCGGTCTCCTTGACGCTGAACTTCTCGCCCCCGGCGCCGACGTACGGGTTCACGGACGTCGTGGCCTTGATCCTGCTGCCGCGCTCGTTGCGGACGATCGTCTCGAAGCGATCGTGGATGGCGTCGATGAGCTTCTGCAGCTCGGCGAGCTGATAGCCGGCCGGCTCCTCGAGCATGCTCGGCGCCGCCTTCCAGGCCTGGGCCTTGGTCGATCTGATCAGCACGATCTTCAGGCCGATCTTCTCCAGTGTCCCCTTGAGCCCGGGCAGGACGGCGACGGCGCCGATGCTGCCTGTGACGGTGGTCGGCTCGGCGTAGATTTCGTCGGCCGGCGCGGAGACGTAGTAGGCCCCGCTGGCGGCGACTCCGCCCATGGAAACGACGAGCGTCTTGCCGTTCTTCTCCTTCAGGTCCTTGAGCATCCGGTAGATCCGGTCGGAGGCCGAGGCGCTACCTCCCGGCGAGTCAACGCGGAGCACGACCGCCTTGACGTTCTCGTCCGCTCCGGCGGTGCGGCAGAAGACCTCGATCTCTCTGACCTGCCTGTTGCCGATCGCCCCGGCAAGCTGGACCACGGCCACGACCTGGTCACTCTTGCCCTTCCGGATGACCGTCGTGTCCATCCTGCCCTTGCCCAGCAGGGCCACTCCCAGGATCAGCAACCATATGTTCAGGAGGATGGATCCCAGGAACATCAGCCCCACGAAGCTCAGCAGCATCCGCTTGAAGAAAGAGCGTCGCGGGGGCGGCGCGGCCCAGGGCACCTGCACCACGGGGACGGGTGAAGGCGCCGGCGGAGGCGCGGCCGGGGGCCGATCGCCAGCCGCGGGACCATTTCCGATCGGAGGCATCGAAGATTGAGACATTGTTTCTCTCCCGATTTGGGCGGCGCCGGGGCGGCGCCTGACTCAGTGAGTCTATTGCCCAGCCGGGCGGCTGTCACGCCTTTCCCGGCGGCGGCCGCGCAGTTCGCCAAGGAGCTGGAGGCGTACCGCAACCTGCCGATGTACGGGGGCAAGACCGCCGGGAAGTAACTGCTCTGCGGGTCGGCCGCGGGAGAGCCTATTCCCCACCCACCGCGGGGCCGTCATCGCCGTTGACGATGATCACCAGCTCATTGAGGTCGACCATCGCCAGCCCGTCCCTGCGACGCCGGCCGTCCTGCATGAACTGCCTGTAGTCGAGCGGCTCGGCGGTCGGCGCGGCCGGGGCCGAGGCGAGCCTCTTGGCCGGCCGGGAAGCGGCCGCAACTCCGAACACGGCCTTGGGCTCGAGACGGTCGGCCATCATCTTGGGCGCCCGCGACGGCGGCAGGTGTGCCGGGACAGGCTTGCCGGGCGCGGGCCGCGCGGGCGCATAGCCCTTGAGGTGGCGGCGGCGCATGGCCAGCTCGGTGCGGGCGCCGGCGGACTCGAGCTGGCGGGACATAGGAATCACCGCGATGTCGTGACTGGCCCGAAGGCTGTTCAGCTCGCTGAAGATCTGCCGCAGCCGCTTGGTGTCCATCACCACCGTGTAGCGTGTCTGGTTCAGGCCGGTCTGCGTGCGGTCGTAGAAGTTGGCCGTCTCAGGCCCGGCGGGGGCGACCTTCACCCTGGCCTTGGCCACGAGCCGGATGTCGTTGCGGACGAACATCTCCTCCAGCTCCTGCTCGGCCACGACCCTGTTGCCGGCGTTGAGCTGGACGACCGGCATGTCTTCGACGTCGGCGGCGGCGAGGGCCCCGGCGGCCGCGACGGCCGGTCGCTCAGGCGCGTCGGTCAAGGCCACTTGGCCCTGGTCGGCGCGCGGCGCCTTGGAAAGGTAATAGACCATCGTGACCCCGAGCCCGACGGCGACGAGCACCACGGCGGCGGCGGCGAGTCGCGCCAGTCGCGCCGTCCAGGGTGCGCGCCCGGCCGGCCGGGCCTGCGCAAGCACGCGCGACGCCAGTCCCGCCGGCGCCGACTCGCGGGGCAGCGAGGCCACAAGCTGCCTCACCGCCCGCAGGCGTTCGAGCTCACCGGCGAGCTGCGGGTCGGCCTGGAGTGCCCGGGCCACCGCGGCGGCGTCGGCCTCGGACAGCTCGCCGTCGAGGTAGGCTGACAACTGCTCGTGAGATTCATTATTTCTGGCAGACATGACAGCTCACCAGTGCCCTGCCGGGGCGTCTCCGCCCCGCGGGCCTCAAGTAATCAAGCCCTGAAGCCTCTCCTGCAACAGGAGCCTGGCCCGATACAGCCGGCTCTTGACCGTCCCGTGTGGGATCTTGAGGACTTCGGCTATTTCGTCGTAGTTCATTCCTTCGACGTCTCTCATCACAACCACGGCGCGAAACTCATCGTCCAGTCCGGCCAGTTCCTCCAGCACGCGCTCGTGAACGTCTTCCTGCGCGACCGCCTCGGCCGGGTCGTTCTCGCGCCCGTCGGGCAGCATGTCCCGCGGGCGGGGCGACTGGTCATCGCGCCCGACGGGCCCGTCCAGCGAGTGGAACTTCACCCGCCCGCCACGCCGCCGTCGGCTGATTGTCAGGTTCGCCGCGATCCGGAACAGCCAGGTGTAAAACCGGCTGTCCTCGCGGAACCGGCTGAGGTTCTCCAACGCTTTGACGAACGCCTCCTGGCAAAGTTCCTCGGCGTCGTCACGATTTCCGCACATTCGCAGAATCGCGTTGAAGACCCGGTCCTGGTACCGCTGCACCAGGATTCCGAACGCATCCATCTGGCCTTTGCGGCACGCCGCCAGCAGGGCCGCGTCCTCGAAAGCGTCCGAGGCAACCGGCCCTACCGTCTCGACGTTCGTATCGGCCACGATGTTAGACGCCCATTCCGTCACAGGGTTCCCGAGAAAAAGCTGCGGTTTCGGGCGGGGTCTCCCGGGCGAGCAGGGCCTCCCGGCCCGATCGCCCGGCCATCATAACCGGCGTCCCGACAGCCGACAACGATAGCCAAGTCCGCCACACTGGCCCCTTCCCATTGTATGTAACGAAGAAAAGGGCGGAGTGGTTCTGGAAAAATCCCCGCTTGCCCCCCCCGCCAATGAGAAGCGCGGCGCCCGACGGGCTCTTGGGCCCGCCAGATCGCCGCGCGATGGTCGCTTGACCGCGGCCGCGGTCAGGTCGTCTCGGAGACCTCCGCCGGCTCGGGCTCGGGCACCTCCTCGCTGACGCCCTCGAAGTAAAGGTGCTTCTCTTCGTCGTCCTCGGCCTTCACCGACACGAGGATCTTGTTCTTGTCCTTGTACGAGCCGCGGAGGATCTCCTCGCTGAGCGGGTCCTCAACGTTATGCTCGATGGCCCGCCGCAGCGGGCGGGCGCCGTAGTCCGGGTCGTAGCCCTTGTCGATCAGGTATTCCTTGGCCGCATCGTCCAGCTCCAGCCTCAGCCCGTGCTCCGCGAGCCGCTCGCGGACCTTCCTCAGCTCGAAGTCCACCACGGTCGTCAAGTCCTCGCGCGTGAGGTTCTTGAAGACGATCAGTTCGTCCAGGCGGTTGAGGAACTCCGGGCGGAAGTGCCGCTCGACCTCCTTGGTGAGCATGTCCTTCATCTTCTCGTAGCTGCTCTCCTCGTCGCGCCGCCCGAAGCCGAAGCTGCCCTTGCTCTTGATCAGCTCGGCGCCGATGTTCGAGGTCATGATCAGAACCGTGTTCCTGAAGTCGATCCGCCGGCCGAAGCTGTCGGTGAGGTTGCCTTCCTCCATGATCTGGAGCAGCATGTTGAACACGTCGGGGTGGGCCTTCTCTATCTCGTCCAGCAGCACGACGGCGTAAGGCCGGCGGCGGATGCGCTCGGTGAGCTGGCCTCCCTCCTCGTACCCGACGTACCCGGGCGGGGCGCCGATCAGACGGGAGGCGTTGTGCTTCTCCATGTACTCGCTCATGTCGATCTGCACCAGCGCGTCCTCGTCGCCGAACATGAACTCCGCCAGCGCCTTGCTCAGCAGCGTCTTGCCAACGCCGGAGGGCCCGATGAGGATGAAGCTGCCCATGGGGCGGCGCGGGTCCTTCAGCCCGCTGCGCGCCCGGCGAATGGCCTTGGCGACGGCCACGATCGCCTCGTGCTGGCTGACCACACGCTTGTGAAGCTCGTCCTCCAGCTCCAGCAGGCGCTGAACCTCCTCCTTCTCCAGCCGCCGGAGCGGAACGCCCGTCATCTTCGAGACGACCTCGGCGACGACCTCCTCGTCCACCACGCCCTCCTCCTGGGCGGTCTTGTCCTTCCAGGCCTGGTGGAGCTGGTCCTTCTCGGCGCTGAGCTTCTCGGCCTGGTCGCGCAGCTCGGCGGCGCGCTCGTAGTCTGCGTTCTTGACGGCGTCGTCCTTCTCCACCCGGAGCTTCTCGACCTGCTCCTCAAGCCCAGCCAGGTCGGGCGGCTTGGTCATGGTCTTGAGGCGGATGCGTGCCCCGGCCTCGTCGATGACGTCAATGGCCTTGTCCGGCTGGACGCGCCCGGTGATGTACCTGCCGGAAAGCTCGACGGCCGCCTCCAGGGCGGGGTCGGTCATCCGCACGCGGTGGTGCGACTCGTACCGGTCGCGGAGCCCCTTGAGGATGTCAAGCGTGTGCTCCTTGGTCGGCGGGTCCACGACGATCGTCTGGAAGCGGCGCTCCAGCGCGCCGTCCTTTTCGATGTACTTGCGGTACTCGTCCAGCGTGGTGGCGCCGATGCACTGGACCTCCCCGCGGCTGAGGGCGGGCTTGAGGACGTTGGCGGCGTCGATGGCGCCTTCAGCCCCGCCCGCGCCCACCAGCGTGTGCATCTCGTCAACGAACAGGATGACGTTCTTGGCGCGGCGGACCTCGTTCATCACCGCCTTGATCCGTTCCTCGAACTGCCCGCGGTACTTCGTGCCGGCCACCATCATCGCCAGGTCCAGGGCGACGATGCGGCGGTTGTAGAGCAGCTCGGGGACTTCCTTGCTGATGATGTTCTGGGCCAGCCCTTCCACGATGGCGGTCTTGCCCACGCCGGCCTCACCCAACAGCACGGGGTTGTTCTTGGTTCGCCGGCACAGCACCGTAACCAGGCGCTCGATCTCGTCGAGCCGACCGATGACCGGGTCGAGCTGTCCGCCGGTGGCCAGCTCGGTCAGATCGCGCCCGAAGCTGTCCAGCGCGGGGGTCTTGGACTTGCCCTTGGGGCGGGCCTCTTCGCGCGGCTGGCCGCCCATCGCCGCCGCCTGCTCGGTCTCCATGCCCGCGCCCAGCAGGTTCAGCACCTCCTCGCGGACCTCCTCGAGCTTCAGTCCCATGTTCATCAGCACCTGGGCCGCCACCCCCTCGCGCTCCCTCAGCAGGCCCAGCAGCAGATGCTCCGTGCCGACGTAATTGTGATTCAGGGCCTTGGCCTCCTCGATGGCGTACTCCAGGACCTTCTTGGCGCGGGGAGTCTGCGGCAGCCTGCCCATCGGGGCCATCTCCGGGCCGGACTTGACTATCCGCTCCACCTCCATCCGCACCTTGTGGAGGTCCACGTCGAGGTTCTTCAGGACATTCGCCCCCACGCCGGTGCCTTCCTTGACCAACCCCAGCAGGACGTGCTCCGTCCCGACCCACTCGTGGTTGAATCGCTGGGCCTCCTGGTTGGCCAGGGCTATCACCTTCCGGGCGCGGTCCGTAAATCTTCCGAACATCGGCACTTCCTCAACTTCCATCGAAAGCCGTCGTGCAGTGCTGGCCCGGCAGGAGACGATCCTCTCCCGGCTGCCCCATTCATTGTACGCATGTATGGGAAATCCTTCAACACGACCGGGCTCTAGTCTATCATTATATCGGCCCGCGGGGGGTAATTGTTCAACTCGGCGCTTTGCCGGTTGCGGCGGGCGGTGCCAAACTGGGTCCGGGCGGCCGGTGCAGGGGTGGTCGGGAGGATCGAAGATGAGCGCGGCAACCTTCGGCGACGAGCTTCAGTTCCTCTGTGACCACACGAGCCTGATCGTCCTGGACGCGGCCAGGCCCGCAATGGTGATGGTCGCGCCCGGCTGGTCGGGGCGCGTGATGACCTCCAGCTTGGCGGGCGAGGACGGCCCGTCGCTAGGCTGGATCAACCGCGCGTTCATCGAGTCGGGGCTGAGGGGCTCCGCCTTCGACAACTACGGCGGCGAGGACCGCCTCTGGCTGGGGCCCGAGGGCGGGCAGTTCGCCCTGTGGTTCGCCGGGGGCGATACTTTCGACATGGCCCACTGGCGCACGCCGGCGGGCTTCAACACCGGCAGGTTCGAGGTGACCAGCCAGGGCGCCGGGTCGGTGGCGCTTGCCGCCGGCTTCGAGGTGACCAACTACTCCGGGACCCGCTTCGAGGTGGCCGTCAAGCGCGTCATCGACGTGCTTGACCGCGGGGCCGTCGCCGCCGAGCTGGGCACGCCGGTGGGCGAGGAGATCGCCTGCGTCGGCTTCGGCTCGACCAACACGCTGGCCAACGTGGGGCAGAGTCCTTGGCGCCGCGCCGGCGGGCTGGTGAGCGTCTGGACCCTCGGGCAGTTCAACCCGCTGCCCAGGGGCCACGTCATCGTGCCGTTCATCGCCGGCGACGAGGCCGAGCTGGGGCCGATGCCCAACGGCGAGTACTTCGGGCCCGTGCCGGCCGACCGCTTCGCCGTCGCCGACGGGCACGTGCTCTTCCGCTGCGACGGCGGGTACCGCTCCAAGCTGGGCGTCTCGCCGAGGCGGGCCAGGGACGTCCTGGGCAGCTACGACCCCGACGCCCGGCTGCTGACGATCGTGAAGTTCAACCTGCCCGAGGCGCCGGCCGAGCTGCCGTACGTCAACAGCCTATGGGAGATCCAGGACGAGCCCTTCGCCGGCGACGTGGTGAACAGCTACAACGACGGCGAGGAGACTCCCGGCGCCGGGCAGTTGGGCCCCTTCTACGAGATCGAGACCTCGTCCCCGGCCGCGGAGTTGTCGCCCGAGCACGCCGTCACACACGTACACCAAACCTTCCACCTGACCGGCGACCTCGGGCCGCTGAGCGCGATCTCCCGCGCCGTGCTGGGGGTGGACCTGGAGTCGATCCCCCTGCCCCCGCGCGAGTGAGCCCGCGGCGGGCGCCCGAGACCGGGCGCGCCGCGCCGCCTGGGCTATCCCGACGCCTTGGTCAGGCGCTTCAGGAACTTGCCGAACTGCTCGAGGGTGTCGATCCCGCGGACCGAGAGCATCAGCCCGTCGGGCCCGAGTTCGCGTGTGAGCCCCACGGCCGTTTCCGCGTCGCAGGCGATCCACAGTGACCGCCCGCGGCGGCGGACCTCGCGGTAGAAGTCCAGCCACTCCAGCGGCGGTGGCGCCGGGGGCTCGGGGTTCCACTGGATCGCAGCGATGGCCTCCAGCGTGCAGAGCTGATCGAGGAACCGCGTCTGACCCGTCCCGTCGAGGTGGTAGCAGGAGTAGTCCATGTACCCGGTCAGCAGCCGCAGCTCGGGCATCACGAACCGCTCGAACATCTCCGGCGAGAGCATCAGGGCGAAGTCGCACTGGACCATCTCGCACTTGCCGGGGGCGTAGATGTCGCACCAGGTGATCGTCTGAGGGTGGCCCAGGGCGGTGAGCGTGGCGAAGAACGCCTCATAGGCCGCGATGGCGATCTCGTTGAGCTTCCGCGAGACCCGCTTGACGTCCTCGGGCCGGTCCACCACGTCCACGCAGAGCGCCTGTGGCGTGCGGAAGAGCGACAGCGTGGTAACGCCGTCCATCAGCGGCAGCCCCGACAGCAGCCCCCGCCGGCCGAGACGCTCGCCCATCAGCCGAAGCACCCGATCCAGGATGACGAAGACGGGGTCGTCGGTTGAGAACTCGCCCAGGTCGCGCCGGTAGATGTCGGCGATCGGCTTGATCCAGGTGGTGTCCGGGTGGTACTCCAACTCGGCGCCGGCGAAGACGGCCGGGATTGCAAGGCTGTCGGCGTGGACGGGCGAGATTCCCGGCATCGTCTCGGCGGGGAATTCGTGTGCGTCCAGCAACCACTGGGCCTGCGCCAGGTGCCACTCCGGGTCCAGGTCGCGCTGGGCTCGGGACCGCTCGTCGGTCGGCCGGGGCGGGGCGTCGCCCTTGGCGATCCGGCATATCACGGCCGGGCGGCCCAGCGAAGAGCCGGCCCACCATGCCTCCACGCGATCCTTGGCCTGGAGAAAGTCACTCTTTG